>NZ_JBVHHB010000007.1:0-49857 GCF_055561295.1 Kitasatospora sp. NPDC022785
GCCCCCTCGACCCGGACCAACGTCCCGGGCGTCTTCGGCGCCGGCGACGTCGTGGACCACACCTACCGCCAGGCCATCACCGCCGCCGGCACCGGTTGCTCCTCGGCGCTGGACGCCGAGCGCTACCTGGCCTCGCTGGCCGACCTGGAGGCCCAGGCCGCCACCGTCGCGGTCTGAGCCACCGCACGACCCGATCGACCCCGCGGGGGTGTTCCACGTGGAACACCCCCGTTCCGGCCAGGCAAGAAACAGAACGGGCCCGCCCGTTGTTCTCCTGGCAGCAGCCCTCTCCGTTTGACCCCGAGGAGTCCCCGTGGCCGGCGCCACCACCACCGTCACCGACGCGACGTTCAAGGCCGATGTCCTGGACAGCGAGAAGCCCGTTCTGGTCGACTTCTGGGCCACCTGGTGCGGCCCGTGCCGCCAGGTCGCCCCGATCCTGGACGAGATCGCGGCCGAGCACGCTGACAAGCTGACCATCGCCAAGCTCGACGTCGACGCCAACCAGCAGACCGCTGCGGCGTACAACGTGATCTCCATCCCGACCCTGATCGTCTACAAGGGCGGCGAGCCGGTGAAGTCGATCACCGGCGCCCGTCCGAAGGCCGCGCTGCTGCGCGAGCTGGCCGAGTTCATCTAGGTCCGGCCCACCGCGACGCCACGAGGGCGGGGCTCCCCACCGGGAGCCCCGCCCTCGTCGTCTCCGCCCCGCCACCCTCCGCAGCTCCGTCCCGCCCCCTAGAACGGCCGCAGCGCCGGCTCCTTGCGCGCCCCGCCCAGCAGCCGCTCCAGCGCCACCTCCACGTCCCCGCGCCAGGAGAGCGTGGTCCTGGCCTCCAACCGCAGCCGCGGGTAGCGCTGGTGCGGGCGGACGGTCTTGAAGCCGACCGCGAGCAGGTGGTCGGCCGGCAGGACGCAGCTCGGCGGCTGCCGCCCGACCGCGCCGAACGCCTCGATGGCCTTCACCCCGCGCCCCAGCAGGTCCTTGGCCACCGTCTGCACCAGCACCCGGCCGAGTCCCTGCCGCTGGTAGCCCGGCAGCACCCGGCTGATCATCAGCTGCACCGCATCCGGCGAGACCGGGCTGGTCGGGAAGGACTGCGACCGCGGGACGTACGCGGGCGGGGCGTAGAGCACGAAGCCGGCGGGGTTGTCGTCCACGTAGACGATCCGGCCGCAGGAGCCCCACTCCAGGAGCACCGCGGAGATCCACCCCTCCTTCTCCAGCTCCGGCTTCCCGGACTCCACCGCCGCGCGGCCGCTCACCGGGTCCAGCTCCCAGAAGACGCAGGAGCGGCAGGTGGTCGGCAGATCCGCGAGGTTGTCCAGTGTCAGCGGAGCGATCCGGCGTCCCATACCCCGCACCTCCTCGTCCACTCCACAGTCGAGCATTCCCCCCGAACGGCGATGGGTGCATGTTTCACGTGAAACACCGCTCACGTGGAACATGCACCCATCGGGTCACGCCCTAAGCCCGCTCAGCCCTGCGACAGCCGGAGCCCGTCCTCGCCCGGGGCCAGGCTGTCCAGGATCCGGTTGAGGTCCTCCACCGAGCCGAACTCCAGCACGACCTTGCCCTTGCCCAGCTTGCCGCCGCGCTGCGAGACCTCGACCTTGACCCGGGTGTCGAAGCGGTCCGAGAGCCGGCTCGCCAGGTCGTTGAAGGCCGGGGAGAGCAGCTTGCCGGCCTGGGGCCCCGCCGGGCGCTTCGGCTTCTGCTCCGGGTCCATCAGCTTGACGATCTCCTCGGTGGTCCGCACCGAGAGGCCCTCCGCGATGATCCGCTTCGCCAGCTCCTCCTGCCGCTCCGCGTCCGGCACACCGACCAGCGCCTTGGCGTGCCCGGCGGTCAGCGTGCCGGCGGCCACCCGGCGCTGCACGGAGGGCGAGAGCTTCAGCAGCCGCAGGGTGTTGGACACGTGCGGACGCGAGCGGCCGATCCGGTCCGCCAGCTCGTCGTGGGTGCAGGAGAAGTCCCGCAGCAGCTGGTCGTAGGCGGCGGCCTCCTCCAGCGCGTTCAGCTCCGCCCGGTGCAGGTTCTCCAGCAGGGCGTCCAGCAGCAGCTTGTCGTCCTCGGTGGCCCGGACGATCGCCGGGATCTGCTCCAGCCCGGCCTCCCGGGAGGCCCGCCAGCGGCGCTCGCCCATGATGAGCTCGAAGCGCTCGGGCGCGACCTGGCGCACCACGACCGGCTGGAGGAGGCCCACCTCCTTGATCGAGGCGACCAGCTCGGCCAGCTTGTCCTCGTCGAAGACCTCGCGCGGCTGGCGCGGGTTGGGCGTGATCGAGTCCAGCGGCAGCTCGGCGAAGCGCGCGCCGGCCACCTGGGCGAGCTCCGGTCCGGCGGGCTCCGCCGTGGCCCGCTCCCGGTCGGCCTGCTCCCGCAGGCTCTCCGCGGCGGCCTTCGCCGCCACCGTGCCGCGGCCGGTCGGCAGCACCGGCACCGCGACCGGCGACACCGTCCCGGTGGAGACCACCGGGGCCGGTGCGGCCGTGGCCGCCGCGGGCTCCGCCGCCGCCGCGCCGGCTGCCGGTGTGGCAGCCGGGATCAGCGCCCCGAGCCCTCGTCCCAGACCCCTGCGACCACTCACCGATTGCCCTCCGTCGTACCGTGCTGTGCCGTCGGGGCGCCCTGCCCCGTCCCGCTGCCGTCCCGCTGCTGCCCCACCAACGAGCCGTTGCCGCCTGCGGGCACCGCCCGCATCGCCAGCTCCCGGGCGGCCTCCAGGTAGGAGAGCGCGCCGGTCGAGCCCGGGTCGTAGGTGAGCACCGTCTGACCGTAGCTGGGTGCCTCGGAGATCCGGACCGAGCGCGGGATCGCGGTGCTCAGCACCTCCTGCTGGAAGTGCGTCCGGACCTCCTCGGCGACCTGGGCGGCCAGCCTGGTCCGGGCGTCGTACATGGTGAGCAGGATGGTGGAGACGTGGAGCGTCGGGTTGAGGTGCGCCCGGACCAGCTCGACGTTGCGCAGTAGCTGGCCGAGGCCCTCCAGCGCGTAGTACTCGCACTGGATCGGGATCAGCACCTCCTGGCCGGCGACCAGGGCGTTGACGGTCAGCAGGCCGAGCGAGGGCGGGCAGTCGATCAGGATGTAGTCCAGCGGCTGCTCGTACGCGGCGATGGCGCGCTGGAGCCGGCTCTCCCGGGCGACCAGCGAGACCAGCTCGATCTCCGCTCCGGCGAGGTCGATGGTGGCGGGGACGCAGAAAAGGCCTTCGACGTCCACCACCGGCTGCACCACGTCGGCCAGCGGCTTGCCCTCCACCAGGACGTCGTAGATCGACGGCACTTCGGCGTGGTGGTCGATGCCGAGCGCGGTGGAGGCGTTGCCCTGCGGGTCGAGGTCGACCACCAGGACGCGCAGTCCGTGCATGGCGAGCGAGGCGGCCATGTTGACGGTGCTGGTGGTCTTGCCCACCCCGCCCTTCTGGTTGGCCACCACGATCACCCGGGTGTCGGCGGGCCGGGGCAGGCCTTCGCCCGCGCGGCCGATCGCCTGGACCGCAGCCTGGGCAGCACGCGCGATGGGCGTGTCATCGATCTGGTCGATGGTCTCCGAGTCCTGCATGGGGGTCAGTGTTTCACGTGGAACCGGAGCGGCAACAGTCGCCGCCCGGAAGAGGCCGAGCCCGCGGCGGAGCCGAAGATCGATACCGTCGGAGAGGAGAGAGCGACGTTTCACGTGAAACACCATGCCCGCTATGTCGGAAATCTGACGGTGCGACACTCCGATAGGTTCGCGTCACCCCTCCGTCCACCCACCCGACGCCGCCGCGCCACGCCTCACCGCGCCACTTCACCGCGCCACGGCTCCCCATGCGAACGGGCGGGCGGTCCGAGGACCACCCGCCCGTGTCGAGCGTCGTGCACCGCCCGGGCCATCGCCCGGACCCGAACGTCAGCGGCTGCGGCGCCGCCCGGTCCGGCCGCGCTCGCCGCCGCGCACCGCACCGGCGGCGCGTCCGGCCCGGGCCGCCTTGGCCCGCCGGGTGGCCGCCTTCACCCCGCCGGGGCTCTCCCCCGCCTTGACCTGGATCACCCGGGTCGACGTCTCCAGGGTGCCCTCGCCGACCGAGATCACCGTCCACTCGACAGCGCCCAGTTTGGCCAGCCCGGCCCGCGACTCCGCCAGCTCCTGCTCGGCGCTGTCGCCCTTGAGCGCCAGCATCTGTCCGTGCGGGCGGAGCAGCGGCAGGCCCCAGCCGGCCAGCCGGTCGAGCGGGGCGACCGCCCGGGCCGTCACCACGTCCACCGCGAGCTTGCCGACCATCTCCTCGGCCCGGCCGCGGAGCACGGTGACGTTCTCCAGCCCGAGCTCCCGGACCACCTCCTCCAGGAAGGTGGTCCGGCGCAGCAGCGGCTCCAGCAGCGTCACCGAGACGTCCGGGCGGGCCAGCGCGACCGGGATGCCGGGCAGGCCGGCCCCGGAGCCGACGTCGCACAGGGTGGAGCCGGGCGGCAGCAGCTCGGCCAGCACCGCGCAGTTCAGCACATGGCGGTCCCAGAGCCGCGGCACCTCGCGGGGGCCGATCAGCCCGCGCTGGACACCCGCGGTGGCCAGCAGCTCGGTGTACCGGACCGCGGCGTCGAAGCGGTCGCCGAAGACCTCCCGGGCCACGGCCGGGGCCTCGGCCAGCCCCTCGGCGGCCGGGTCGGCCGCGCCCTCGGTGACCGGACCCGCCGGACCCTCGGCCTCGGAACCACCGGCACCCGCCACCGGCCCACCGGCGGCCGCGCTCTCCGTGTCCATCTCGACCTCTCTGCTCCCCGGATCCACCGACCCGTTCTCGCACCGTTTCACGTGAAACATCTCTCGCCGGGCAGCAACGCCCTGCGAAGGGACAACGACCCCGCCCGCACGTGGCGGACGGGGTCGAGTCCTCTGACGGTCACCGGTCGCCGGAGCGGCCGGTCATCGACTTCCCCAGGCTCAGGCCGGCAGCACGACCACGCACCGCTGGGGCTCCTCGCCCTCCGACTCGCTGCGCAGCCCGGCCGCGGCGACCGCGTCGTGGACGACCTTGCGCTCGAACGGCGTCATCGGCCGCAGCTTGACCTGCTCCCCCGTGCTCTTCGCCTGGTCGGCGGCCTTGGCGCCGAGCGCGGCCAGCTCGGACCGCTTGCGGGCCCGGAAGCCGGCAATGTCCAGCATGAGGCGGCTGCGCTCGCCGGTCTCCCGGTGGACAGCCAACCGGGTCAGCTCCTGCAGGGCCTCCAGCACCTCGCCGTCCTGGCCGACCAGGCGGTGCAGCGCGCGGTCGTTGCCGTCGCTGACGATGGACACCAGGGCTCGGTCGCCCTCCACGTCCATGTCGATGTCACCGTCGAGGTCGGCAATGTCGAGCAGACCCTCCAGGTAGTCCGCCGCGATGTCGCCCTCCTGCTCCAGACGGGAGATGAGGCTCTCGTCGGCGCTGGCAGCGTCCTCGACCTCGACGGCGGAGGTGGTGCCTTCCGTCACTGATGGACTCCTTCAGGGATGGGCCCGGGTGGTGGGCCGGGAACGAGGTTCGGGGGCCGCTGGGCGGGGCCGGCCGGTCGGGTCAGGACTTCTTCTTCGGCCGCTGGCCGCCCTGCCCGCCGCGCTTCGGCTGCTGCCGGCCGCCCGTCTGCCGGGCCGGGCCCGACTTGGCACCACCGGGCCGGCTCGCGGCCGGCTTGGCGCTGCCGGACTCGGCCGGGACGGCCTGCTCGGCCTTGGCGGGCTCCTCGGCCGGGGCCGCGTCATCCTTGGTCAGGCTGGCGGTCTGGGCGCCACCGCCGTGCTGGCGCTGTGCCTTGGTCTGCTTGCGCGGCTGCTGGCGGCGCACCTGCACCGCGTCCTCGACCACGGCCTCGGCGGAGGTCGCGGCCGTCTTCTTCGGAGGCAGGAGGCCCCAGAGCGCGCCCTTGATGACCGAGCCGTCCGGGTTGAGCCGGCCCTGCTTCTTCAGGCGGTCCTGGCGCTCGTCCCAGGCCTTGCTGCCCGGAGTCGGGTTGTTGCGGATGACGATCAGCTGCTGGCCCATCGACCAGACGTTGGTGGTCAGCCAGTAGACCAGCACACCGACGGGGAAGTTGATGCCCATCACGGCGAACATGATCGGGAAGACGTACATCAGCATCTTCTGCTGCTGCATGAACGGCGTCTTGACCGTGAGGTCCACGTTCTTGGTCATCAGCTGGCGCTGCGTGATGAACTGCGACAGCGACATCATGATGATCATGACGGCGACGACGATCTTGACGCTGGTCTCGCTGCTGCCGACGAAGGTCGCCGAGAGCGGGGCACCGAAGATGTGTGCCTGGCCGGCGCTGGTCAGCAGGTCACCGTTGATGACGCCGATCGGCTGGCTCTTGGCGACCTTGGCCAGCACGCCGTAGAGGGCGGTGAAGAACGGCGCCTGCACGATGATGGGAAGGCAGCTGGAGAACGGGTTGGTACCCGCCTCCTTGTACAGCTTCATCATCTCTTCGGACTGGCGCTGCTTGTCGTTCTTGTAGCGCTCCTGGATGGCCTTCATCTTCGGCTGGATCGCCTGCATGGCCCGGGTCGCCTTGATCTGCTTCACGAAGAGCGGGATCAGGCAGATCCGGATCACGACCACCATGGAGGCGATGGCCAGACCCCAGGCCCAGCCACCGTTCGGGTCGAAGACGTGGCTGTACAGCGAGTGGAACTGGACGATGATCCAGGACACCGCTGTGTACAGGGGATTCAGGAAGGAGAAGGTCACCGGTCAGGCTCCTTGGACATTGGGATCGGCCCCAAGGGACCAATGGTCGCCGGGCCCTCGGGGTCCGGACCGGCGGGGGGCGTGGTCACCGGCTGCTCGGCGGCGGACCGGCTGTTCAGCAGGTCGCGCAGTCGTCGGTGCCACACCGGGTGCTTACGCGGCGGGACATGATCGACCCCGCCCGGCGTCCACGGGTTGCAGCGCAGGATGCGCCACACGGTCAGGCCACCGCCCTTGACCGCCCCGTGCACCTTCACGGCCTCGAAGCCGTAGTGCGAGCAGGAGGGGTAGTAACGGCAGACCGGACCGAGCAGTGGGCTGATGGTCCACTGGTAGACCCTGATCAGACCCATCAGCAGGTACTTCATCGCCCTGCTCCCGTCGGCGCCGTCGCGGCGGGCTCCACCTTCAGCAGCCGCTTGAGCGCCGCGTCCAGGTCGCGTTCGAGGTCCTGGTACGAGGCGGACGCGGCCTGGGGCAGCGCACGCACCACTATCAGGCTACCGGCGGGCAGCCTGGACAGACGATCACGGACGAGATGGCGAAGCCGGCGCTTGACCAGGTTGCGGACGACGGCCGGGCCGACGGCCTTGCTCACGACGAAACCCGCACGCGCCGAAGGAGTCCCCTCGGCGACGTGCGGGCGGGAGTCGCTGGTCCGGTCGGCCGGTCCCTTCGGGTCACCGTCTCTGCTGAGATGGACGACCAGTAGGGGCCGGCCGGCCCGGCGACCGCGTTTCACTGCGGTCGCGAAGTCCTGGCGCCGCCGCAGCCGGTTTTCGGAGGGCAGCACAACAGACTCTTGGCGCGGATCAGGCGGAGATGGCGCTGCGGCCCTTGCCACGGCGGGCGGCCAGGATGGCGCGGCCGGCGCGGGTACGCATACGCAGCCGGAAGCCGTGGGTCTTCGCGCGGCGACGGTTGTTCGGCTGGAAGGTGCGCTTGCTCACTCGGGGGCTCCTGAGGTGAATCGTAGGATGACGGGGTGTCGCTTGGCCGTCACCGTGCGTCCGCGTGATCTCCCCTGTACGGAAATCCGGCCCATCGCCCCAGTTCGGCTGGGGTTGGAGGCAATCCACGGCGCCCGTGCTGCGCGCCTTATGGAGCGGGTGGACCCGCGGACATGCGGCAGCGGCCATCGACAACTCGACCTGGTTACGGTACGCGGGACGGGGCACGAGGGTCAAACCAGCCGTTCGAGCCGGCCGGCCCGGAACCGCCCGGGGGCCCGCTCGGAGTCCCACCCACCGACCCCGTCGCCCACAGCCTGTGGACAACGACTTGATCCGGCTCTGTTCGCTGACTACCGTTGCAGGACTTGTCTGGTTTGTTCTTCGTCAACGGACCGAAGATCCACAGTCTCTTGATCCACCACCCCTGCTGGAGCCGCGGGGAACCGAGAAAGCGTGCACCAGTGGCTGATGTCAACAGCGACCTCGTCCCGGTCTGGGCGAGAGTCGTCGAGCGGCTGGTCAGCGACCCGGATGTCGGGGAGATGGACAAGCAGTGGGTGCAG
The DNA here is from genome assembly GCF_055561295.1 of Kitasatospora sp. NPDC022785. NCBI lineage: Bacteria > Bacillati > Actinomycetota > Actinomycetes > Kitasatosporales > Streptomycetaceae > Kitasatospora > Kitasatospora sp. NPDC022785. The sequence goes on from NZ_JBVHHB010000007.1 coordinate 8,233, forward strand.
CGCACCCAGCCGATGTGGATGATGCACGACACCGCCCTGCTGGCGACCCCCAACGAGCGGGCCAAGCAGGTGCTGGAGGGCCGGCTGCTGCCGCAGCTGACCGAGGCCCTCAGCCGCGAGCTCAGCCGCCCGGTCCGGATCGCCGTGATGGTCGACGCGAACGCGGTGCCCACCGCCCCCGCGCCGGGCCCGGCCGAACCGCAGACCACCGAGCCGCAGGCCGCCGAGCCCTGGGAGCGCTCCGAGGGCGGCGGCGAGTACGGCCACCACCAGGCCCACGGTCAGCGCCAGCCCCACCCGGGCCACCAGCAGTACGAGCGGCCCTACGAGTCCGAGTACGAGCGCGACCAGTACGGGACGGGCGGCTACGAGGAGCACCAGGCCCCGGCGTACGGCGGCGGCCAGCCCTCGCCGTACGGCGGGCCGGCCCAGCAGCCGCCCTGGGAGAACCACCAGGGCTACCCCGAGCAGTCCTCCGGCTACCCCGAGCCGGAGCCGCCGACCTCGCGCCCGGCTCCCCGGCCGCTCCCCGGACCGTCCGCGACCACCCAGGGCGACCTGTTCGGCGGCGCCTACGGTCCCGGTCCCGGCGAGCACCCCCGGACCGCCGCCGGCCGCCGCTCCCCCGCGGCCCGACCGGCCCCCGGCCGTCCCTCGGACAAGGGCCCCGAGCGCGCCACCGACCGCCCGGCCGTGCCCGGCGTCCCCGCCCCGCCCGGCGCTCCCCCGGCCGGCGGCTCCCGCAAGGACGAGCCCGCCGCCCGGCTGAACCCCAAATACCTGTTCGACACCTTCGTCATCGGCGCGAGCAACCGCTTCGCGCACGCGGCGGCGGTGGCGGTCGCCGAAGCCCCGGCCAAGGCGTACAACCCGCTCTTCATCTACGGCGAGTCCGGGCTGGGCAAGACCCACCTGCTGCACGCCATCGGGCACTACTCGCGCAGTCTCTTCCCGGGGACCAGGGTGCGCTACGTGTCCTCGGAGGAGTTCACCAACGAGTTCATCAACTCGATCCGGGACGGCAAGGCGGACGCGTTCCGCAAGCGCTACCGGGACATGGACATCCTGCTCGTGGACGACGTGCAGTTCCTGGCGAGCAAGGAGTCCACGCAGGAGGAGTTCTTCCACACCTTCAACACCCTGCACAACGCCAACAAGCAGATCGTCCTCTCCTCGGACCGGCCGCCCAAGCAGCTGATCACGCTGGAGGACCGGCTCCGCAACCGCTTCGAGTGGGGGCTGATCACCGACGTCACCCCGCCCGAGCTGGAGACCCGGATCGCGATCCTGCGCAAGAAGGCGATCCAGGAGCAACTGAACGCCCCGGCGGACGTGTTGGAGTTCATCGCCTCCCGGATCACCCGCAACATCCGGGAGTTGGAGGGCGCCCTGATCCGGGTCACCGCCTTCGCCAACCTCAACCGGGCGCCGGTGGACCTGGAGTTGGCCGGCATCGTCCTCAAGGACCTGATCCCGGGCGGGGACGAGGACGCCGGCCCGGAGATCACCGCGCAGGTCATCATGCAGCAGACCGCCGCGTACTTCGGGCTGGGTGTGGACGACCTCTGCGGCTCCTCGCGCAGCCGTGTGCTGGTGACGGCCCGCCAGATCGCCATGTACCTCTGCCGCGAGCTGACCGACCTCTCGCTGCCGAAGATCGGCGCCCAGTTCGGCGGCCGCGACCACACCACGGTGATGCACGCCGACCGCAAGATCCGGTCCCTGATGGCCGAGCGCCGCTCGATCTACAACCAGGTGACCGAGCTGACCAACCGCATCAAGAGCTAGGCCGTACACGGCCGTTGAAGGGCGTCAGGAGCCATCCTGACGCCCTTTCGGCATATCCACAGGTGTGTGCCGCCGATCCGCTGGGCAGGGATGCCGGTGACGGACGCTCCGCCGGCCCACGGGCCGCGCCCGAACATCTGACCGGGGATTCGAACCCGCCGGGCGCGCAAGGCCGTTGTCCACAGCCGGAGCCCCCTCTCCACCGTCCACAGGCCGGGGAGTCCCGAGTTATCCAGAATTCCTCCACAGGCCGGCCGCCGCTACGCTCTTCGGCGCAGGTCAGGTGCCTGTGGACTTGTGCACAACGGTTATCCACAGGGTGTGGACAATTGGCGGGCCGTCAGAGGGCCGTCCGGGTTATCCACCGGTTGTCCCCAGGGCCGTCCGGGTTATCCCCAGGTTGTCCACAGCTGGGTCCACAGTTCGACAACCGTGAGGTAGCGTTCATGCCCTGGTGTGAAAGGCGTCACGTAATGTTGACCGGCGCCCGTGGATAACCGGGCCCGGATCTGGGGACAGCGCTGGGGATAACCTGTGGATACCCACCGTGGCCTGTGGGTAACGCTCCGCTGTCCACAGCGGCCCGTGTCCGTCCACAGCCGCCGTCCACACCTCCTGTGGACAAAAAACCGGGCTTGACCTGCGCAAACGGGGTTATCCACGGTTTCCACAGGCCCTACTACTACTGCTACACCTATAGACCAGTCGACTCGTTCAAAAGCGGGTGGGCCCGAAATCTGTGGACAACCGGACCCCGACATCTGTTCGGCTTGCTTCCGCCCGTCTGCCCCGTCTGTCGGTGGAGTACGTCAGACTGTCCTCGGCGACTGGAAGCGGAGTGGCAGAGCTCGGCGGACAGGCGCACCGAAGACCAAGATCAGAAGAACCAGACGTGCGAGCGGGAGCGCTCGATCCAGGAGGCGGTTACCGGTGAAGTTCCGGGTGGAGCGTGACGTCCTCGCGGAGGCGGTGGCCTGGGCTGCCCGCAGCCTCCCGGCACGGCCGCCGGTGCCGGTGCTGGCCGGCCTGCTGCTGACGGCACAGGACGGCAGCCTGGCGCTGTCCGGCTTCGACTACGAGGTTTCGGCCCGGGTCGAGCTGGAGGCCGACATCGAGGAGGCCGGCACCGTCCTGGTCTCCGGCCGGCTGCTGAACGACATCTCGCGCAACCTTCCCAACAGGCCTGTGGAGATCTCCACCGACGGCCAGCGGGTCAGCGTGGTCTGCGGCAGCTCCCGGTTCACCCTCCCCACCCTCCCGGTGGACGAGTACCCGGCCCTGCCCCAGATGCCGACCGCCACCGGCACCGTCCCCGGTGACGTCTTCGCCTCGGCCGTCAGCCAGGCCGCGGTGGCCGCCGGCCGCGACGACACCCTGCCGGTGCTCACCGGTGTCCGGGTCGAGATCGAGGGCGACCGGATCACCCTGGCCGCCACCGACCGCTACCGCTTCGCCGTCCGCGAACTGCTCTGGAAGCCCGAGCAGCCGGACATCTCGGCGGTCGCACTGGTGCCCGCCAAGACCCTTCAGGACATCGCCAAGTCCCTGGGCAGCGGCGACAACGTCTCGATCGCCCTCTCCTCGGGCGGCGCGGGCGAGGGCCTGATCGGCTTCGAGGGCGCCGGCCGCCGGACGACCACCCGGCTGCTGGAGGGCGAGTTCCCCAAGTTCCGCAGCCTCTTCCCGACCGAGTTCAACGCGATCGCGGCGATCCAGACGCAGCCCTTCCTGGAGGCGCTCAAGCGCGTCTCGCTGGTCGCCGAGCGCAACACCCCGGTCCGGCTGAACTTCGAGGAGGGCGTCCTGACGCTGGAGGCCGGCTCGGGCGACGACGCACAGGCCACCGAGCGGATCGACGCCTCCCTGGAGGGCGACGCCATCTCGATCGCCTTCAACCCGGGCTACCTGGAGGAGGGCCTCAAGGCCATCGACTCCGCCTACGCCCAGCTGAGCTTCACCACGCCGACCAAGCCGGCCCTGCTCAGCGGCAAGGCCTCGGTCGACACCGAGGCGGACGAGGCCTACCAGTACCTGATCATGCCGGTGCGCCTCTCCGGCTGACCTCACCGCTGACATCCACAGGCTGTGCACAGCCTGTGGACGGCCTCCCCCGGTCGGGCTCCGACCGGGGGAGGCCCTGTCACTTCAGCGCGTAGGCTCAGGACAGCGCGGCAACGGCGCCGCCGGCAGGCATGTCACCACAGGTAAGGACTTGGTCATGGAGCTCGGCCTCATCGGTCTCGGCAAGATGGGCGGCAACATGCGCGAGCGGATCCGCCGCGCCGGCCACACCGTCATCGGCTACGACCGCAACCCGGACGTCTCGGACGTCGAGAGCCTCCAGGAGCTCGTCACCAAGCTCCAGGGCCCGCGCGTGGTCTGGGTCATGGTCCCGGCCGGCGCCGCCACCCAGGCGACCGTGGACGAGCTCGCCGAGCTGCTCTCCCCCGGCGACGTGGTGGTCGACGGCGGCAACTCCCGCTGGACGGACGACATCAAGCACGCCGAGGCGCTGGCCGCCAAGGGCATCGGCTTCGTCGACTGCGGCGTCTCCGGCGGTGTCTGGGGCCTGGAGAACGGCTACGCGCTGATGTACGGCGGCAACGCCGAGTACGTCGCCAAGGTCCAGCCGGTCTTCGACGCGCTCAAGCCCGAGGGCGACTTCGGCTCGGTGCACGCGGGCGCGGTCGGCGCCGGCCACTTCGCCAAGATGGTCCACAACGGCATCGAGTACGCGATGATGCAGGCCTTCGCCGAGGGCTGGGAGCTGCTGGAGGCCGCCCCCGAGGTCACCGACGTCCGCGAGGTCTTCCGCAGCTGGCAGGAGGGCACCGTCATCCGCTCCTGGCTGCTCGACCTGGCCGTCCGCGCCCTAGACGACGACGAGCACCTGGCCAAGCTCAAGGGCTGGGCCGCCGACTCCGGCGAGGGCCGCTGGACCGTCGAGGCCGCGATCGACCACGCCGTCCCGCTGCCGGCGATCACCGCCTCGCTCTTCGCCCGCTTCGCCTCCCGCCAGGAGGACTCGCCGCAGATGAAGATGATCGCCGCGCTGCGCAACCAGTTCGGCGGCCACGCGGTCGAGTCGAAGTAGTCCGGCACCCGCAGAGACATCCCCAGAAGGCGAGCGCAGTCCACAGCCATGCACGTCGCGCATCTGTCGCTCGCCGACTTCCGGTCGTACGCCCGGGCCGAGGTGCCCCTCGACCCGGGCGTGACGGCCTTCGTCGGCCCGAACGGCCAGGGCAAGACCAACCTGGTCGAGGCGATCGGCTACGTCGCCACCCTGGGCAGCCACCGGGTCGCCACCGACGCGCCGCTGATCCGGCTGGGCGCCGAACGGGCGGTGATCCGCACCTCCGTGGTGGACCGTGGCCGTTCCACCCTGGTGGAGCTGGAGATCGCCCCGGGCAAGGCCAACCGCGCCCGGATCAACCGCTCGGACAACGTCCGCCCGCGCGACGTGCTGGGCCTGCTGCGCACCGTGCTGTTCGCCCCCGAGGACCTCTCCCTGGTCAAGGGCGACCCGGGCGAGCGCCGGCGCTTCCTGGACGAGCTGCTGACCGCCCGCGCCCCCCGGCTGGCCGGGGTCCGGCAGGACTACGAACGGGTGCTCAAGCAGCGCAACGCGCTGCTGAAGACCGCCGCGATGGCCCGCCGGGCCGGTGGCGGCAAGGGTGCCGACCTCTCCACCCTGGAGGTCTGGGACGGCCATCTGGCGCGCGCCGGAGCCGAGTTGACCGCGTTCCGGATCCAGCTGGTGGCCGCCCTGCAGCCGCTGGTGGCGGCCGCGTACGGGCAGCTTGCGCCGGCCGGGGGCGAGACCGCGCTGGAGTACCGCAGCTCCTTCGAGGGTGAGCTGCCGTCCAGTCGCGAGCAGGCCGAGGAGCAGCTCCTCCAGGCTCTCCAGGCCGTCCGCAAGCAGGAGGTCGAGCGCGGGATCACCCTGGTCGGCCCGCACCGCGACGAGCTGGTGCTCAGACTCGGCCCGCTGCCCGCCAAGGGCTACGCCAGCCACGGCGAGTCCTGGTCGTTCGCGCTGGCCCTGCGGCTGGCCTCGTACGAGCTGCTGCGCGCCGACGGCGGGGAGCCGGTGCTGATCCTCGACGACGTCTTCGCCGAGCTGGACGCCACCCGCCGGGACCGGCTGGCCGAGCTGGTGGCCGGCGGCGAGCAGGTGCTGGTCACCGCGGCGGTCGCGGAGGACGTGCCGAAGGCCCTGGCCGGCGCCCGGTACGCGGTGGCCGACGGCGCGGTGCGCCGTGTCGACGCCTGAAGCCCGCCCCTGAAGCCCGCCCCGAGACCATCCGCCGAGACCCGCCCCTGCTGCCGGCCCCGGGCATCCGCCCCCGGCCGCCGCGGGTCTCCCCCGGCCTCCGCAACCGCGGCCCCGTCACATCCTCACGATTTCCGCCCGTGCACAGCCTGTGCACCCGCCGCCCGCCGCCCTCCGGCTCCCGTACGCTGGACGGCTCACCGTTGTCCACAGCCTGGGGATAGGAGACCGCCGTGAGCGAGCCGGCCGAGAACCTCCCGCAGCCGGCCGGCGCCGATCCGGCCGCCGCCGGGCTGACCGGCGCCGACCTGGCCCGCTCGGCGCTGCGCGCGGCCCGGGCGCAGGCCCGCCAGCGCGGCGAGCAGGTCCGGGAGAAGCGCGAGGCGAAGCGGCACGGTCTGCGCAGCGGCGCGCGCTCGGACGGGCGCGACCCGGTGCCGCTGGGAGCGGCGCTGAACCGGCTGCTGACCGAGCGGGGCTGGGAGTCCTCCGCCGCGGTCGGCGGGGTGATGGGCCGCTGGCCGCAGATCGTCGGCCCGGACATCGCCGCGCACTGCGCACCCACGTCCTATGACGACGAGGCCGCGGTGCTCACCGTGCAGTGCGACTCCACTGCCTGGGCCACCCAACTCCGCTGGCTGGCACGGCAGTTGGTGGCCCGCCTGAATCACGAGCTGGGCCACGGAACGGTGAAGACCATCAAGGTGCTGGGCCCGGCCGCGCCGGTCCGCGGCTACGGCCGGCTGCGCGCCCCGGGGAGCAAGGGGCCGGGCGACACCTGGGGGTGACCGGAGCCGGCCGCGCGCCGAGCGGATCGGGATCTTCCGGAACCCCTGACGGCCCTTCCAGGCGCTCTGAGCCCCCGGGGCGAGTATCGGGACATGTGCAGAGGGGATTCAGGGCGGCATATCTGCCCTCAGAGGCTGCCAAACGCCCATCTCTGTCAGTCGTACCGGTAGACTGAAAGCCAAACACTGTTGCTAGCAGCAACCGAGTCGAAATGCCGTGGTCGCACGCCCTCCCGTCCAGTGGGAGGGGATGCGGCCCGTGCTGTGCCAGAGAGGGCGCTTCGTGGCCGATTCCGGCAACCCCAGCCAGAACCAAGAACCCATCGACCCGACGACCGGAAAGGCCTACGACGCCGACGCCATCCAGGTGTTGGAGGGCCTCGACGCTGTCCGCAAGCGCCCCGGCATGTACATCGGCTCGACCGGTGAGCGCGGCCTGCACCACCTGGTCCAGGAGGTCGTGGACAACTCCGTCGACGAGGCCATGGCCGGGCACGCGGACACCATCGACGTCACGATCCTGGCCGACGGCGCGGTGCGGGTGGTCGACAACGGCCGCGGCATCCCGGTGGGCATGGTCGCGAGCCAGGGGAAGCCGGCCGTCGAGGTCGTGCTCACGGTGCTGCACGCGGGCGGCAAGTTCGGCGGCGGCGGCTACGCCGTCTCCGGCGGCCTGCACGGCGTGGGCGTCTCGGTCGTCAACGCGCTCTCCACCCGGCTCGCGGTGGAGATCCACACCGACGGCCACCGCTGGACGCAGGAGTACAAGCTGGGCGAGCCGACCGCCCCGCTGGCCAAGCACGAGCCGACCGACCGGACCGGCACCAGCGTCACCTTCTGGGCGGACCCGGACATCTTCGAGACCACGGTCTACTCCTTCGAGACGCTCTCCCGGCGGTTCCAGGAGATGGCGTTCCTCAACAAGGGCCTGACCATCTCGCTGACCGACGAGCGCCCGGAGCACGCCGACGAGGAGGGCAACCCGCTCTCCGTCACCTACCGGTACGACGGCGGCATCGCCGACTTCGTCGCCCACCTCAACTCCCGCAAGGGCGAGGTGATCCACCCCTCGGTCATCGACTTCGAGGCGGAGGACAAGGAGAAGACGATCTCGGTGGAGGTCGCGATGCAGTGGAACTCCTCCTACACCGAGGGTGTCTACTCCTTCGCCAACACCATCCACACGCACGGCGGCGGTACCCACGAAGAGGGCTTCCGCGCCGCGCTGACCGGTCTGGTGAACCGCTACGCGCGCGACAAGAAGCTGCTCCGCGAGAAGGACGACAACCTCTCCGGCGAGGACATCCGCGAGGGTCTGACCGCGATCATCTCGGTCAAGCTCGGCGAGCCGCAGTTCGAGGGCCAGACCAAGGACAAGCTGGGCAACACCGAGGCGAAGACCTTCGTCCAGCGGGTCGTCCACGAGCAGCTGAACGACTGGCTCGACCGCAACCCCAACGAGGCCGCGGACATCATCCGCAAGTCCATCCAGGCCGCCACCGCGCGCGTCGCCGCCCGCAAGGCGCGCGACCTGACCCGCCGCAAGGGCCTGCTGGAATCCGCCTCGCTGCCGGGCAAGCTGAGCGACTGCCAGTCCAAGGACCCGTCAGAGTGCGAGATCTTCATCGTCGAGGGTGACTCCGCCGGCGGCTCCGCCAAGCAGGGCCGCGACCCGCGCATCCAGGCCATCCTGCCGATCCGCGGCAAGATCCTGAACGTCGAGAAGGCCCGGATCGACAAGGTGCTGCAGAACACCGAGGTCCAGGCGCTGATCTCGGCCTTCGGCTGCGGCATCCAGGAGGACTACGACGAGTCCAAGCTCCGCTATCACAAGATCGTCCTGATGGCGGACGCCGACGTCGACGGGCAGCACATCCGCACCCTGCTGCTCACCCTGCTGTTCCGCTTCATGCGGCCGCTGGTGGAGTCCGGGTACGTGTACCTGGCCATGCCGCCGCTGTACAAGATCAAGTGGGGCAAGGACGACTTCGACTACGTCTACTCCGACCGCGAGCGCGACGCCACCATCGCCGCGGGCGTGGCGGCCGGGCGCCGGCTGCCCAAGGACGACGCGATCCAGCGGTTCAAGGGTCTCGGCGAGATGAACGCCGAGGAGCTGCGCGTCACCACCATGGACCAGGCCCACCGTCTGCTCATGCAGGTCACCCTGGAGGACGCGGCCCGCGCCGACGACCTCTTCTCCGTCCTGATGGGCGAGGACGTCGAGGCCCGCCGCTCCTTCATCCAGCGCAACGCCAAGGACGTCCGCTTCCTGGACGTGTGACGGGGCCCGCCCCTGCCAGCACAGTCCAGTCACGCGTGAAAGGAAACTGACCACCAGTGGTCGACGACAACCGTCCCGACGGCGAGCAGCCGGACGCCAGCACCGCCATCGACACCTTCGTGTCCCGGGTCGAGCCGATCGAGCTCGAGACCGAGATGCAGCGCTCCTACCTCGACTACGCGATGAGCGTGATCGTGAGCCGCGCGCTGCCCGAGGTCCGCGACGGCCTCAAGCCGGTGCACCGGCGCGTGCTCTACGCGATGTACGACGGCGGGTACCGCCCCGAGAAGGGCTACTACAAGTGCGCCCGCGTCGTCGGCGACGTCATGGGCAACTACCACCCGCACGGCGACACCTCGATCTACGACACCGTGGTCCGCCTGGCCCAGCCGTGGTCGCTGCGGATGCCGCTGGTGGACGGCAACGGCAACTTCGGCTCGCCGGGCAACGACCCGGCCGCGGCCATGCGCTACACCGAGTGCAAGATGATGCCGCTGGCCATGGAGATGATGCGCGACATCGACGAGGAGACCGTCGACTTCGCCGCCAACTACGACGGCCGCTCGCAGGAGCCCACCGTCCTGCCCGCGCGCATCCCCAACCTGCTGATCAACGGTGCCACCGGCATCGCCGTCGGCATGGCCACCAACATCCCGCCGCACAACCTCCGCGAGGTCGCCTCCGGCGCGCTCTGGGCGCTGGAGCACCCGGACGCCTCCAACGAGGAGCTGCTGGAGGCCCTGATCGAGCGGATCAAGGGCCCGGACTTCCCGACCGGCGCCCTGATCGTCGGCCGCCGCGGGATCGAGGAGGCGTACCGGACCGGGCGCGGCTCGATCACGATGCGTGCGGTGGTCGAGGTCGAGGAGATCCAGGGCCGCCAGTGCCTGGTGATCACCGAGCTGCCCTACCAGGTCAACCCGGACAACCTCGCGCTGAAGATCGCCGACCTGGTCAAGGACGGCAAGGTCGCCGGCATCGCCGACGTCCGCGACGAGTCCTCCTCGCGCACCGGTCAGCGCCTGGTGATCGTGCTCAAGCGCGACGCCGTCGCCAAGGTCGTGCTGAACAACCTCTACAAGCACACCGACCTGCAGACCAACTTCGGCGCCAACATGCTGGCCCTGGTCGACGGCGTGCCGCGCACGCTGTCGCTGGACGCCTTCATCCGGCACTGGGTCAACCACCAGGTCGACGTCATCGTCCGGCGCACCCGGTTCCGGCTGCGCAAGGCCGAGGAGCGCGCGCACATCCTGCGCGCCCTGCTCAAGGCGCTGGACATGATCGACGAGGTCATCGCGCTGATCCGGGCCTCCGAGTCGGCCGAGGCGGCCCGCAGCGGCCTGATGAACCTGCTCACGATCGACGAGCTCCAGGCCAACGCGATCCTGGAGATGCAGCTGCGCCGGCTGGCCGCCCTGGAGCGCCAGCGGATCATGGACGAGCACGACGAGCTGCAGCGCAAGATCGACGAGTACAACGCGATCCTGGCCTCGCCGGTCCGCCAGCGGGAGATCATCTCCGAGGAGCTCACCGCGATCGTCGAGAAGTACGGCGACGAGCGGCGCTCGACCCTCATCCCCTCCGACGGCGACCTCTCCATCGAGGACCTCATCGCCGAGGAGGACATCGTCGTCACGATCACCCGTGGCGGCTACGTCAAGCGGACCCGCTCCGACCTCTACCGCTCGCAGAAGCGCGGCGGCAAGGGCGTGCGCGGCGCCCAGCTGAAGCAGGACGACATCGTCGACCACTTCTTCGTGACGACGACGCACAACTGGATCCTGTTCTTCACCAACAAGGGCCGGGTCTACCGCGCCAAGGGCTACGAGCTGCCCGACGCCGGGCGCGACGCCCGCGGCCAGCACGTGGCCAACCTGCTGGCCTTCCAGCCGGAGGAGCACATCACCCAGGTGATGGCCGTGCGCACCTACGAGGACAAGCCCTACCTCGTCCTCGCCACCCGGGCCGGCCTGGTGAAGAAGTCCGCGCTGAAGGACTACGACTCCCCGCGCTCCGGCGGCCTGATCGCGATCAACCTGCGCCAGGACGAGCAGGGCCGGGACGACGAGCTGATCGGCGCCGAGCTGGTCTCCGCCGAGGACGACCTGCTGCTGGTCTCCAAGAAGGCCCAGTCGATCCGGTTCACCGCCACCGACGACGCCCTGCGGCCCACCGGCCGCGCCACCTCCGGCGTCAAGGGCATGGCGTTCCGCGAGGACGACGAGCTGCTCTCGATGAACGTCGTCCGCTCGGGCACGTACGTCTTCACCGCCACCGACGGCGGCTACGCCAAGCGCACTGGGGTGGACGAGTACCGTGTCCAGGGACGCGGTGGCTACGGCACCAAGGCGGCGAAGATCGTCGAGGGCCGGGGTTCGCTGGTCGGCGCCCTGGTGGTCGACGACACCGACGAGATCATGGCGATCACCCTGTCGGGTGGGGTGATCCGCACGAGGGTTTCCGAGGTTCGTGAAACCGGACGTGACACCATGGGCGTCCAACTGATCAACCTCGGAAAGCGCGATGCGGTCGTGGGCATGGCCCGCAACGCGGAGGCCGAGGACGAGGAGTCGGTGGAGGACGAGGTCGAAGGCGCCGAGTCCCCCGAGGTGGCCGAGGGTACGGTGACGGCGGTCGGCGACGACGCCCAGGCCTGATCCGAACCGCAGGCCGGTGCCGCCGCGTCCAGACGAAGAGGCGCGGCGGCACCGGCCGCCGACCAGTTCCGGGCAATCCCGCCGGGCGCTGGATGACGAGTGACGACGCAGGGCGGTGCCGCCGTCCTGGTGGGAAGTGCGGGAGGACCAGTGAGTGGAGCCACGGGTGCTGCGGGAGGAGCCACCGGCGGCCGTCCGGGCGCAGCACAGGGCGGCGGGGGCTACGGGGTGCCGCAGCCGCCGGCCGAGCACCCGGCCTCGTCCACCTCGCTGATGCCACCGGTCGGTGCGGCGGGCCAGGGCGGCGGGGCGACGTACGGCGGTCAGTCGGCCACGCCTCCGCCGCCGAGCGCTCCGGCGCCGGGTGGGAGCGGGTTCTCGCAGCCGACCACGTACGCCAAGGGGCAGCCGACGCCGCCCCGGGGCACCCGGGTGAGCGGTAACACCCCGCCCGGCGGCACGCCGGTCGCGGGCGGTGCCCCGCGCCGTCCGGCCGCCGCGCCGGCCGCCGCAGGCTCCGGCCTGGGCCGTACCCGCAAGGCCCGGCTGCGGGTGACCAAGGCCGACCCGTGGTCGGTCATGAAGGTCAGCTTCCTGCTGTCGGTGGCGGTCGGGATCATCATCATCGTGGCGGCCGCCGTGCTGTGGATGACGCTGGACTCGCTCGGCGTCTTCGACTCGCTGACGAAGACCCTCAAGGAGGTCACCGCCGGCGAGGCCCCGAACAGCGGCATCAATCTGATGGACTACGTCGGGTTCGGCAAGGTGATGACCTTCACCTCGCTGATCGCGCTGGTCGACGTGGTGCTGCTGACCGCGCTCTCCACGCTGTCGGCGTTCATCTACAACGCCGCGGCCGGTTTCACCGGCGGCATCGAGCTGACCCTGGCCGAAGAGGACTGACCCTCGGTCAGAATTCCCTCCGCGGACGGAATGAGCGGGCCCCGCAGGCTGTTTCAGCCTGCGGGGCCCGTCGGCATTCGGGTGACAGCCGGCCCCCGCGGCGTGCCGCCCGGATCGGCGTCCGCCGCGGTGGGATTAGCTGGGTGCGCTCGTTCCGAGTTTCCGAGTGCCGCTGGCCGCCCCCGGCCCGACCGGCCGGGGCTGGTACGGCTGTGCAGGTACGGCTGGACGGAGGCGCGCGATGGCTCAGCTCGCAAGGCAACTGGTCGAGGCCCTGGAGGGGCTCCTGGGGCTCCCGGTGCCGCTGCGGGTGCAGATCTGGGACGGCAGCACGGCCGGGCCGCCGGGGGCGCCCACCGTCGTGCTGCGCAACCGGCGGGCACTGCGCCGCCTGCTCTGGCAGCCGGGCGAGCTGGGCCTGGCCCGGGCCTATGTCGCGGGGGACCTCGAGGTCGCCCCCGGTACCGACCTCTACGAGGTGCTCACGGCCGTCGCGCACTTCTCCGAGCGCCCCGAGATCCGGCGGCTGCGGCTGCGCCCGGACGACGTCCTCGGCCCCAAGGGCCGCCGGGCCCTGGGGGTCCTGCTGCGGGCCGGTGCGCTGGGCCCGCAGCCCGCCCCGCCGCCGGAGGAGGCCAGGACGGTCCAGGGGCGGCTGCACAGCCGCAGCCGGGACCGCGCGGCCATCAGCCACCACTACGACGTCGGCAACGACTTCTACGGCCTCGTGCTGGGCTCGTCGATGGTGTACTCCTGCGCTTATTGGGCGCCCGCCGCCAAGAGCCTGGAGGCGGCCCAGGAGGCCAAGCTCGACCTCATCTGCCGCAAGCTCGGCCTGCGGCCCGGGATGCGGCTGCTGGACGTCGGCTGCGGCTGGGGCTCGCTGGTGCTGCACGCGGCCCGGCACTACGGCGTCACGGCGGTCGGCGTCTCCATCTCCGCCGAGCAGGTCGCGCTGGCCCGCCACCGGGTCGAGGAGGCCGGCCTGACAGGCCGGGTGGAGATCCGCTTGCAGGACTACCGGGAGATCCGGGACGACCCGTTCGACGCGATCTCCAGCGTCGGCATGGCCGAGCACGTCGGCGCCGCGCAGTACCGCGTCTACGCCGAGGGGCTCTACCGGCTCGTGGTGCCCGGCGGCCGGCTGCTCAACCACCAGATCGCCCGACGCCCGGGCCTCCCCGGCGAGCCGTACCGCCCCAGCCCGTTCATCGACCGCTACGTTTTCCCGGACGGCGAGCTCTCCCCCGTCGGTTCCACCGTGGCCCGGCTGGAGGAGGCCGGCTTCGAGGTACGCGACGTCGAGTCACTGCGCGAGCACTACGGGCTGACCCTGCGCGAGTGGGTGGCCAACCTGGAGGCGCGCTGGACGGAGGCGGTCCGCCTGGCCGGCCGCGGGCGGGCCAGGGTCTGGCGGCTCTACATGGCGGCCTCGGCGCTCGCCTTCGAGGAGAACCGGATCGGTGTGAACCAGATCCTCGCCGTCCGCACCGGTCCCGAGGGCGCCGCCCACCTCCCGGCCACCCGCGAGGAGTGGCTGCTCCGCCCCGCCACCGCCCCTCACCAGCAGAGCCCTGCCGCGAGCCCCGCCGGACCGGATTTTGGAGATCGGCCGTCGGTCCGCTAATCTTTCAGTGCGGCAAGGGCCTATAGCTCAGACGGTTAGAGCGCTTCCCTGATAAGGAAGAGGCCACAGGTTCAAGTCCTGTTAGGCCCACCACCGCGAAGGGCCCGGAGCGATCTCGCTCCGGGCCCTTCGGCGTTCCCGCGGCCGTCTGCCGGAACCGCGTGCCCGGCCCGGGGGTTGTACGGGTGGGGCGGGTGTGGAGGTGGTGGCGATATGGCGTGGTTCTGGGCGATGAGCATTCCCGGGCTGGTCTGTGCGCTGGTCGCGCTGGCCTTCGTCGACCAGCTGGCGCTCCGGGCACGGAAGTCGCGCCGGATCCCCTGGCGGGGGACGGGCCGGGAGGGGCAGGTCTCGGCGACCGGGTTCGAGCAGCTGCACGCGCAGTTCGCGGCGGGCAAGCAGCACGAGCTCGACGAGCGGCGCAGCACGCTGATGCTGCGCGACGAGGAGGGCGAGGGGGCGCCGCCGCGGACCAGGGTGGACCTCGCGGCCGGTACCGCCGTGGTGGTGCCGCTGGCGCGGGGCTAGGTCCCGGACCGCTACGGGGCAGGTCAAGGGCGGTGTCCGGCGGGCCCCGGGTCGGTATCCGGCCGGGTTCGGGACGGGTTCCGGCCGCGCCCGGGCCGGCTTCCGGGCTCCTTCGGGCCGGGCCGACCGTACGACAGAAGGTGCGGCGTCAATCCTCCGGCCGGACCGGTCGGTTGGAGGCAGCGGTGGCTGGTCACGATTGGGACACCGGTGTGTATCATCGGCCGCAAGGGCAGTCTGGCACCCGGCCGCCCGTTCGTGCTCGTAACAATTCATGGACTCGTCGACCAGGCCATCCGGTCGGGGCACGGCTGTTGAGTCCGCTACGCAAGAAGGACGAGGTCCCGCGGTGAAGAAGCTTCTCCTGGTCGCCCTGGTCGCCCTCGGCGGCTTCTTTGTCTACCGTCAGGTCCAGGCGGACCGCGCCGAGCAGGACCTGTGGACCGAGGCCACCGACCCGGTCCCGGCCGGTCGCTGAGGACCCGGACGATCTGACGATCGACGATCTTCGGAGGCGCCGCACCGGCGTCTCCTGGGCCGGTCGGCCCGGTCTGGTGACCGGGCGGGCCGGCTTCCTGGCACCGTTCGGGCATGAGGTGCCGGGGAGGGCGTGGGATTCGCGCCGGAACCCGGTACGCTAGTGCCCGGCGGTGCGCACAGTGCCGTCGAGGGGCTTTAGCTCAGTTGGTAGAGCGCTGCCTTTGCAAGGCAGATGTCAGGAGTTCGAGTCTCCTAAGCTCCACAGTGGAAAAGCCGATCGGCCGCTGACCTGAATCCGGGTCAGCGGCCGATCGGCGTTGGCGGGGGCGGGCGGTCACGGCCGCCGGTCAGTGCGGCTTGCGCGGGTCGTGCGGCTTCGGGTGGTCGTCGCCGGGGCCGGGCTTGCCGGGCGTCGGGCCGGGCTCGGGGGCGCCGGTGCCGGCCTCGTCACGGGCCGTGGCGGCGTCGGAGGTGCCGCCGGAGGCCGGCCCGGCCGTGGAGCCGTTCACCAGGGTGTCGGCCCCGCCGGTGGCGTTGCTGCCGGCACTGCTGGCGGCGTGGGCGCCGGAGTGCTGGGGCGCGGTGGCGGAGCCGGTGGCCGGTGGCTCGACCAGCCACTCGGGGTTGCTGTGGTGGCGCCACCACTGCCAGGCCACGATGCCGCTGCCGATCGCCACGGCGCCGGCCACCGCCAGGCCGGTGGCCCAGCCGTTGCGGTGCTCCTTCTTGAGGTTCCGGGCGGCCAGGTCGCTGATCTCGGCGGACGTGACGTGGCCGTGCAGGGCGGTCAGCGCGGCGGCGCCGCGGGTGTGGGCCTCCTGCGCGACCGGGACGACGGTGGCGCGGGCCCCGTCGACCACGTGGGCGACCCTCGGGCCGACGGTGGTCCGGGCGTGGTCGGCCGCGTGGGCCGCGGAGAGCCGGGCGGCCAGCGCGGCCTCCTGCGCGCGGTGCAGGGCCTTGAGCGCGTTCTGCTGGGCCTCGGGCGGCAGGCTGGCGAAGGCGTGGCCGAGCTGCGTGGCGATGCGCTTGTCGTACTGGACGCGGGCATGGTGGGCGGCGTGGGCGGCCTTCGGCCCGATCGAGTCCAGGGCGGGCCCCAGGCGCTGCTTGGCGCCGTCCGCGAGGTTCACCGCGGTTTCCTTGGCGGTGGCGGCGTAGGGCGCGAGGGTGTCCCGGGTCTTGCCGGCCGTCTCACGAGCTGAGTCCAAACGGGTCACGAGTCTCTCCTCCTGGGTGGCGTCCTTTATGCACATATCCACCTGAATGCTGATCATGCATGCTTATTTGTCCCTCAGCATTCCGGGATGGGCCGTACGCGGGGCCGGCGGAGCGAAGGAGGCCGGGGAGGCGGGGGAGGCGGGGGAGACGGGGTGGAGGGGGCGGGCACCGGAGCGGGCCGTACGAGGCCGTGGACGGTGCGGGGGAGACGGCGAGCGGGGAGGCGGGGAGCGGACGAGCGGGGAGGTGCCGGGGACCGCCCGCGGCCGGGCGCGCCGCAGTACGCTGGCGATCCCGGTGGTACCCCGTTCGGCGGGGCGTCGCCGGGATCGTGTAGCAGGCGTGCGAGAAGGGGAAACCGCTGATGCTCCCGGACGAGCCCAGGCCGCCGACGGACCGGACCCCGGGGCCCGAGGGCGGGGCCGGCCCGGCGCGCTGC
Source organism: Kitasatospora sp. NPDC022785 (assembly GCF_055561295.1). Classification (NCBI taxonomy): domain Bacteria; kingdom Bacillati; phylum Actinomycetota; class Actinomycetes; order Kitasatosporales; family Streptomycetaceae; genus Kitasatospora; species Kitasatospora sp. NPDC022785. The sequence continues at coordinate 25,227 of NZ_JBVHHB010000007.1, forward strand.
TACCGGCACCCCGAGCAGGAGACCGGGATCGGCTGTTCCCGGTGCGGCCGGCCGATCTGCCCGCAGTGCATGGTGAACGCATCGGTCGGCTTCCACTGCCCGGAGTGCGTCCACGGCGCCCAGCGGGAGGTGCGGCAGGCGACGACCCGGTTCGGCGGGCAGCTGACCGCGGACGGTGCGCTGGTCACCAAGGCCCTGGTCGGGATCAACCTGGTGGTCTTCGTCCTCGCGGCCTACGTGCTCGAGCCGTGGCTGTCCGAGGACCTCTCGCTGTTCAGCGTGGGCCCGCAGATCACCGGCTTCCCGTACGGCGTCGCGGCCGGGCCGGACCAGTGGTACCGACTGCTGACCGCGACCTTCCTCCACATCGAGCCCTGGCACATCGCCACCAACATGGTGATGCTGTGGGTGATCGGCCCGACGTTGGAGATGGCGCTCGGCCGGCTCCGCTTCCTGGCCGTCTACCTGCTCTCCGGTCTGGCCGGCAGCGCCTTCGCCTTCCTGCTGGCCGGCGGCTTCATGAACTCGCTGGGGGCCTCCGGCGCCATCTTCGGCCTGCTCGGCGCCACCGTGGTGATGTACAAGCGGGTCAGGGCGCCGCTCGGCCCCGTGGTCGCGCTGCTGGTCTTCAACCTGATCGTCACCTTCTCGGTGACCGGCATCGACTGGCGCGCGCACATCGGCGGGCTGGTCGCCGGGACGCTGACCGCGATCGGGCTGATGTACGCCCCCCGGGAGCGCCGGGTGCCGGTCCAGACGCTGACGGTGGTCGCGGTGGCGGGCCTGGTCCTGCTGATGGTCCTGGTCGGGATGGCCCGCTACGGCGGGTGACGCATCCGGACGTTTGTCCACAGCGGGTGGGGAGTAGTGCACAGCCAGTTGGGCTACCGCCCTGTGGACCCCTGTTCTACGCGTGTCCCGCTGCGGCTGTTCGGCATTCGGGGGATGGCGTGCGGGGGCGTGGAAAGCGCGCCGGGCGTGAGTTATCCACAGGCGGTGGGGACTTTTCCCCAGTGTGGATAACCATGTGGATAAGCGCGATAAGCGGGATAACCGACGGCGAACTCCACGGAGCCGATCCGCACCACCGCGTCCGGGCGCGCCACAGCGCCGTCCCGGGCGGAACTCGCCCGGGACGGCGGAATGCGCTCAGGGCTGGAGCCCCGGCGTCACTTCCACTGGGTGGAGACGCCGAACCCCGCCGCGATGAAGCCGAAGCCCACCAGGATGTTCCAGTTGTGCCAGCTCTCGACCGGCCAGCTGCCACTGGTCACGTAGTAGGTGACGATCCACACCAGTCCGACCAGGAACAGGGCCAGCATCAAGGGGGCCACCCAGCTGCGGCCCGTGCTGATCTTCACCGCGGCGGCCGTGGTCGGCGGCGTGTAATCGGACTTCTTGCGGAGTCGAGACTTCGGCACGAGGAGCTCTCCTGTCGATGCGCTGTGAGACCGCGCAGGGGTTCACCGGGGGGTCGGGCGGCCGGCAGTGGCGGTTGTGGAGAACGCTATGGGGACCGCCCCCGCACGTGCCACCGGCGTCCGTTAGCGTAGTGGTTCGGCGGGTCCGAAGGAGATAAGGGTACGGTGACTAATTTGTCGATTCCCCCTCGGCCGGGCCGTACCCGCGCCTCCGGCACCCGAATTGTCGGCCGTGCCCTGACCTGCGCGGTTTTCGCGCTCGCCGGGCTGCTCTTCTACATCAGCGCGCAGACCGCCCGCGGGACCGACCTGCGCACCGACAACTCGCTGCTCAGCCTCAGCGACGTGATACGCCAGCGCAGCGCGCAGAACCAGCAGTCGCAGGCGCAGCTCGCCGACCTCCAGGCCCGCTCGCAGGAGCTCACCGAGCAGCAGGGCGGCAGTCCGGCCGAGGTCTCCCGGCAGGACGCGCTCCGGCAGGGCGCCGCGCTGGAGCCGTTGCAGGGGCCCGGCCTGACCGTCACCCTCAACGACGCCCCGCCCAACGCCACCGCGCGCATCCCCGGGGTACCCGAGCCCGGCGTCAACGACCTGGTCATCCACCAGCAGGACATCCAGGCGGTGGTCAACGCGCTCTGGCGCGGCGGCGCGGAGGGCGTGCAGGTGATGGACCAGCGGCTGATCTCCACCAGCGCCGTCCGCTGCGTCGGCAACACCCTGCTGCTGCAAGGACGGGTCTACTCGCCGCCCTACGTGGTCAAGGCGGTCGGGAAGACCGACGGGCTGCGGACGGCGGTGGAGACGGACCCGACCATCCGCAACTACCTGCAGTACGTGCAGGCTTACGGGCTGGGCTGGAAGGTCCAGGAGAGCGGCGACCTCACCGTGCCGGGCTACTCCGGCACCGCCGACCTGCGTTCGGCGACCGGCCAGTAGCGGGGCGGCCTGCGGCGGGCCGCCGGGAGCGGGCGGCCGGCGGTGGTCGCGCCGTCGCGGGCGGGGCCGGCGGCGGGCGGCAACGGCCGGGCGGCGACGGGCCGGTGCCACTGTGGGAAGCCCGCCCCGCGGCCGCGGATCACGGGTCTACTCTTGTCCCCAGTCTGTTACGTCGAGGGAGCACCATGTACGGCTGGATCTGGCGTCACCTCCCGGGGAACTCCCTGGTCCGGGCCTTCATCTCGCTGCTCCTCGTCGTGGGGCTGGTCTACCTCCTCTTCACGTACGTCTTCCCGTGGGCGGAACCGCTGCTCCCCTTCGGTGACGTCACAGTGGACGGCGGCGACGGCGCCGCCGGCTGACCGGCGGCCCTGCTCCTCCTCCCAGCCCCCGCATCCCACGGAGATAGCGCGCGAATGACCACCCAGCCGACCCCGCCCCGCATCCTGGTCGTCGACAACTACGACAGCTTCGTCTTCAACCTGGTCCAGTACCTCTACCAGCTCGGCGCCACCTGCGAGGTGGTGCGCAACGACGAGGTGACGGTCGAGCACGCGGTGCGCCGTGACGGGGCGACGGGCTTCGACGGGGTGCTGCTCTCCCCCGGGCCCGGTGCGCCGGAGGAGGCCGGGGTCTGCATCGAGATGGTCCACCACTGCGCGGCGATCGGGCTGCCGGTCTTCGGCGTCTGTCTCGGTCTGCAGTCGATCGCGGTCGCGTACGGCGCGGTGGTCGGCCGGGCGCCCGAGCTGCTGCACGGCAAGACCTCGCTGGTCGAGCACGAGGACGGCGGGGTCTTCGAGGGCCTGGCCTCGCCGCTCACCGCGACCCGCTACCACTCGCTGGCGGTCGAGCCCGCCACCGTGCCGGACGAGCTGGTGGTCACCGCCCGGACCGAGAGCGGCGTGATCATGGGGCTGCGCCACCGCGAGCTGCCGGTCGAGGGCGTGCAGTTCCACCCGGAGTCGGTGCTCACCGAGGGCGGGCACCGGATGCTCGCCAACTGGCTGGCCGAGTGCGGCGATCCGCTGGCCGTCGGCCGTTCGGCCGGGCTCGCCCCGGTGATCGGCCGGGGCTGAGCCGCGTGACCGCGGTGCGTCCGGAGGGGCGTTACCAGTCGGGGTCCGGCCCGCACGAGGGCGACCGGTACGGCTACGGCCAGGGCCCGCAGAACGGCCAGAGCGGCCAGTACGGTCAGACCGAGCGGTACGGCCGGAGTGGCCAGAACGGCCAGTACGACCCGTACCAGGCGCAGCAGTTCCCGCAGGGCGGGGCCGTCCCCGGCCGGCCGGGCCACCCGGCGCAGGGCGGGGCCGAGGACGCCTGGGGCGTCTACGAGCAGGCCGAACCTCCCCGGCAGCCCCACGGGCCCCGGCAGGGCGGCTCAGGCGCCCCTGACGGCCCTGGCGGCGCCGGGGGCCCCGGTGTCCCGGACCAGCCCGAGTACCCCTGGCTGGCCGACCAGACCCTTCAGCTGCGCCTCCTGCCGGCCGCCGTCGGTGCGGACGCGCCGCCGGTCGGCGGCCGGGCGGAACGGCGCCGGGCCGCGCAGGGCCGGATGTCGGTGCGCTCGGGCGGCGGGCGCCGCCGGGCGAGCGGCCGGGCCGCGGCCGGAGGGCCCGCGCGGCCCAAGGAGTCGGTGGCCGTGGTGGCCGCCCGGTTCGTCGGCGAGCTCTGCATCACGCTCGGCCTGGTGATGCTGCTGTTCGTCTCCTACCAGCTCTGGTGGACCAACGTGCAGGCGGACGCGGCCGCCGACGGCGCCCGCAACCAGCTGGAGCAGCAGTTCGGCGCCGCCCAGCCGGCGCCCGGTGCGTCCGGGCCGCCGGCGCCGGATCCGGCCAAGCCTGAGACCTTCGAGCCCGGCAAGGGCTTCGCGATCATCCACCTGCCGAAGCTGGGCCTGAAGTTCCCGATCGCCGAGGGCACCTCCAAGCCGGCGGTGCTCGACAAGGGCCTGGTCGGCCACTACACGGGCACCGGGATGCCGGCCGACAAGACCGGCAACTTCGCGCTGGCCGCGCACCGCAACACCCACGGTGAGCCGTTCCGGCACATCAACCAGCTCACCAAGGGCGACAAGATCGTGGTGGAGACCGCGACCGCGTACTACACGTACGAGGTCACCGGCGGCATCCCGGAGACCCCGCCGTCCAACGTGAGTGTGATCAAGCCGGTGCCCAACGGCTCCGGGTACGGCCAGGCCGGTCGGTACATCACCCTGACCACCTGCACCCCGGAGTTCAGTTCCAAGGCGCGCCTGATCGTCTTTGGCAAGATGATCGAGGAACGGCCGCGGAGCCAGGGCAAGCCGCCGGGACTCACGGTCGGCTAGGGCCCGAGGCAGCAGGGGTGCGGCGGACCGCCGCCGCACCCGTGGACAGGTACGAGGGGGAGCACAGTGACCCAGGACGCGACGGCGCAACCGGCGGCCGAGGAGGCCTTCCCGCCACCCCCGCCCCCGCCGGCCGGCAGGGGTCGTAGCCGTGCGCTGGCCGCCCTCGGCGTCTTCGGCGAGCTGCTGATCACCCTGGGCCTCGTGCTCGGCCTCTTCGTCGCGTACTCGCTCTGGTGGACCAACGTGCAGGCCGACGCCTCGGCGGACCGGGCCTCCGACAAGCTGCGCAGCTCCTGGGCGGCCGCCCCGGCCACCACTCCCCCGGCCGCCCCCGGCGCGACGACCGCCCCCGGTGCTCCTGCCGAGAGCGGTGCTCCCGCCGCGAGCGGCGCTCCCGCCGCGCCCGGCCCGGCCTACGGCGCGGGTGACGGGGTCGGATTCCTGTACGTCCCGGCGATGGGCAAGGACTTCCAGGTGCTGATCCGGATGGGCACCGACACCGCCACCCTGGCCGAGGGCGTCGCCGGGGTGTACGAGCAGCCGTACCGGGCGGCGATGCCCTGGGACGAGACCGGCAACTTCGCGCTGGCCGCGCACCGGGACGGCCACGGGGCGAAGTTCCACGACCTCGACGCCGTCCACAAGGGCGACGCGATCGTGGTCGAGACCAAGGACAAGTGGTACGTCTACAAGGTGGACAACACCCTGCCGGAGACCTCCAAGTACGACACCGGCATCGTGGCGCCCGTCCCCAAGGGCTCCGGCTACCAGGGCCCGGGCCGCTACATCACGCTGACCACCTGCACCCCGGTCTACACCTCGCGCTACCGGATGGCGGTCTGGGGCAGCCTGGTCCGGGCGGACGACATGGACGCCGAGCGCACTCCGCCGCCGGAGCTGCGCCACTGACCGCGCCGCAGGGCCGGAGACGCCCGAGGGCCCGTCGCAGAGGTTGCGACGGGCCCTCGGGCGGTTCCGGCCTCAGAACCAGGGGAACGGGCGGCTAGGGGGTGCCCCCTTTGGTGTTGGAGGGTGAGGGGTTGGGGGAGTCGCCCCCTTTGGTCGGCTCCGGCGGCTTCACCACCAGGGTGATCGACGTGTTCGGATCCACCTGGGTGCCCGCGGCCGGCATGGAACCCGTGACCATGCCGTTCGGGTCCTGCGAGCCGAGCAGCGTGTAGCCCAGCCCGGCCTGCTGCAGCTGCTTGATGGCGTCCTTGACCAGGACGTTCTGCAGCGGCGGGACGGTGGCCTTGTCCGGCGCCTTGTAGATGGTCAGGACGATCTTCGAGTTGGCCGGGGCCTTGCTGTTCGGCGGGACCGACTGCGAGGCGACGGTGTTGACCTTGGTCGGGTCGTTGGTCGGCGTGGTCTTCGAGGCGTCGACCTGGAAGCCGGCGCTTTCCAGCGCGGTCTGCGCGGCCTCCTTCTGCTGGCCGACCACGCCGGGGACGGTGACCTTGGTCTTGCCCTGCGAGACGGTGAGCTTGACCGGGGCGGTCGGGTCACCGGGCGCGTTGCCCGCCGGGTCCTGGGCGGTGACCGTCTCCTGGGGAGCGGTGTCGTCGTCCTTGTACTCGGTGGTGACGTTGGTGAAGCCGGCGTCGGCGAGCGCCTTGGTGGCCTGGTCCTTCGTCTTGCCGACCACGCTCGGCACGTTCGCCTTGGCCGGGCCGGAGGAGAGCTGCACCGTGATCGTGGCGGTCTCGGCGACCTGGGTGGGGGCCGCGGGGGTCTGGGTGCAGATCTGGTCCTTCTTGATGGTGGAGTCCGGGCAGGCGATCTTCTCGCCCTCGGTCACCACCAGCTTGGGACCGGCCTGCTGGGCCACGGTCCTGGCCTCGGCCAGGCTCTTGCCCACCAGGTTCGGCGCCGCGATCTTGGGCGCCTCCTTGGGGGTGTCCTTCTTGTTGTTGAACATCGCCTGGGCGACGAAGAAGGTGCCGACCAGGACCAGCACGGCGGCGACCGCCAGCACGATCCAGGACGTGTTGCTCTTCTTCGGGGGCTCCTCGCCGCGACGGCCGCCGCGGTGGCCGTCGTCGTAGCCGTCGTTGCCGCCGCCCGGGCCGCCCGCGTAGGTCTGGCCGTAGCCGTCGTCCGGGTAACCGGGCTGCTGGCCGTAACCGGGCTGGCCGCCGGCCTGCGGAAGCACCGTGGTGGGCCCGCCGGGCTGCTGCGGCAGCACGTTGGTCTGGCCGTACGGGTCGTGCTGCTGCGGGTAGCCGTTCTGGTCGTAGCCGTACCCGCCGGCGCCCATGCCGTACGCGGCGGCCTGCTGGGCGGCGGCCACCGGCAGGCCGTCGAGGAAGCGCTCGATGTCGTCGCGCATCTCGTCGGCGCTCTGGTACCGGTAGTCGCGGTCCTTGGCGAGCGCCTTCAGCACGATCGCGTCGATCTCGGGGCGCACCTCGGAGTCGAAGACGGACGGCGGCTGCGCCTCCTCCCGGACGTGCTGGTACGCCACCGCGACCGGCGAGTCGCCGACGAACGGCGGACGCACGGTCAGCAGCTCGTACAGCAGGCAGCCGGTGGAGTAGAGGTCGGAGCGGGCGTCGACCTGCTCGCCCTTGGCCTGCTCGGGGGAGAGGTACTGGGCGGTGCCGATGACGGCGGAGGTCTGCGTCATCGTCATCCCGGCGTCGCCCATCGCCCGCGCGATGCCGAAGTCCATGACCTTGACGTTGCCCTGCCGGGTCAGCATGACGTTGGCGGGCTTGATGTCGCGGTGCACGATGCCGGCCCGGTGCGAGTACTCCAGGGCCTGGAGGATGCCGATGGTCATCTCCAGCGCACGCTCCGGCAGCAGCCGGCGGCCGGAGTGCAGCAGCTCGCGCAGGGTGGACCCCTCGACGTACTCCATCACGATGTACGGGATGGAGATGCCGTCGATGTAGTCCTCGCCGGTGTCGTACACGGCGACGATGGCGGGGTGGTTCAGCGACGCCGCGGACTGTGCCTCACGACGGAAGCGGGCCTGGAAGGACGGATCGCGGGCCATGTCGGCCCGGAGCGTCTTCACTGCGACGGAACGGCCGAGCCGGGAGTCATGGGCGAGGTACACCTCGGCCATGCCGCCGCGTCCGAGGACGCCGCCGAGCTCGTACCTGCCGCCTAGGCGACGAGGCTCTTCCATAGTTCCGACCCTCTCCCTCACCCGCCGGTGAGGTTGTGACGTAGGTGTCCCCGCACGCTCTGAGTGACGCCGGCCCGGCCCCGGGTGGTTCTGCGATCAGGACCCTGTGACGCCTCGCGGGCGGCAACGGGCACACCCGCTGCTTGCGGATACGCTACCGGTCGCACGGCGCCGGACCGGAGCCGCCCGTCGGCCGATACCAGACCGGTATCCGGACGGGGGTGCCGATCGTGACATTCCACTCACCCGTGACGCCGCCCCCTACTTGCCGAGGGCGGCCTGCATGACCGCCTTGGCGATGGGCGCGGCCAGCCGGCCGCCGCTGATGCCGTCACGGTTGTTGGAGCCGTCCTCGACCACGACCGCCACCGCGACGGACTGGCCGTCGGCGGTCTTGGCGTACGAGGTGAACCAGGCGAACGGCAGGCCGGCGTTGTCCTCGCCGTGCTGCGCGGTACCGGTCTTGCCGCCCACGGTCAGGCCCGGGATCCTGGCGTTCTTGCCGGTGCCGTTCTCGACCACCGAGACCATCATGTCCTGCAGCTTCTGCGCGGTGGCGGGGCTCATCGCCTGGGAGAACTGCTTCTCGGTGTGCTTGGAGATGGTGGTCAGCGAGGCCGAGCGCTCCTGGTCGATCAGGTACGGCTGCATCAGCGAGCCGTTGTTGGCGATCGCGGCGGAGACCATGGCCATCTGCAGCGGGGTGGCCCGGGTGTCGTGCTGGCCGATCGAGTCCAGCGCGACCCCGTCCGGGGTGGAGTCGGTCGGGAAGACGCTCTTCTCGGAGCGGACCGGGGTGTCCACCGTGCTGTTGAAGCCGAACTTCTCGGCCTGGGCCCGCATCTTCTCCTTGCCGAGCTCGGCGCCGATCTTCCCGTAGACGGTGTTGCAGGACCAGTCCATGGCGACCTTGAGCGTGGCGTTCTCGCAGGGCTCGTTGTCGCTCTCGTTCTTGAGCTCGGTCTTGGTGCCCGGCAGGACGTACGGCTTCGGGGTCTGGGTCTGGTCGTCGATGCCCTGGAACACGCCGTTCTCGAACGCCGCCGCCGCGGTGACCAGCTTGAACGTCGAACCGGGCGGGTACGTCTCGCGCAGCGCGCGGTTGAGAAGCGGCTTGTTCGGGTCGTTGAGCAGGTCGTTGTAGGCCTTGGAGTCGGACGACTCGAAGCCGGCGAAGGTGCTGGGGTCGTAGGACGGGGTGGAGACCAGCGCCAGGATCGCCCCGGTGCGCGGGTCGATCGCCGCCACCGCGCCCTTCTTGCCGGCGAGGCCGTCGAAGGCGGCCTTCTGGGCCTTGGCGTTGATCGTCGTGAGGACGTCGCCGCCCTTCTTCTGCTCCCCGGTCAGCATGTCCAGGGTGTTGCGGAAGAACAGCCGGTCGTCGGTGCCGGAGAGGAAGTCGTCCTCCAGGCCCTCGAGACCGGTGTTCTGGAACGCCGAGGTGTAACCGGTGACCGGGGCGTAGAGCTGCCCGTCCGTGTAGGAGCGCTTGTACTTGAAGCGCAGGCCGTTCACGAAGTCGGACTGGGTGACCGGCTGCCCGCCGACGACGATGTTGCCGCGCGGGTGTGCGTACCGGTCGTAGACCTGGCGCTTGTTGTTCTTGTTGGTGGCCCAGGCGTCGGCCTGGACCCCCTGCACCCAGTTGGTGCGCACCATCAGGGCCAGGATCAGGACGAGGCAGAAGATCGAGACCCGGCGGATCGGCTTGTTCACGAGGCGGTTCCCCCCTGGGTCTCGGTGGCCGGGGCCGGTTCCGCCCCGGGGCGGCGGGCGCTGTCGCTGATCTTCAGCAGGATCGCGACCAGGGCCCAGTTGGCGACCACCGAGGACCCGCCCTGGGCGAGGAACGGCATGGTCATACCGGTCAGCGGGATCAGGCCGGTGACGCCGCCGGCCACCACGAAGACCTGGAGCGCCATGGCCGAGGAGAGGCCGACGGCGAACAGCTTGCCGAACGGGTCACGGGCGGCGACCGCGGTGCGCAGGCCGCGCTGGACCAGCAGGGCGTAGAGCATGAAGATCGCCATCAGGCCGGTGAGCCCGAGCTCCTCGCCGAACGAGCCGAGGATGAAGTCGCTCTTGGCGGCGAAGTCGATCAGCCAGGAGCGACCCTGGCCGAGGCCGGAGCCGGTGACCCCGCCGGAGCCCAGTGCCATCAGCGACTGGCCGATCTGTTCGGTCGAGCCCGGTGGCGGTTTGGGCCCGAAGGCGGCCATCGGGTCGAGCCAGGCGTCGATGCGGACCTTGACGTGGCTCGCGGTGGAGGCCACCGCGACGGCGCCGCCGACGGACATCAGCAGGCCGAAGACGATCCAGCTGGTGCGCTCCGTGGCGACGTAGAGCATCACCACGAAGAGGCCGAAGTACAGGAAGGACGAGCCGAGGTCGTTCTCGAAGATCAGGATCAGCAGGCTGAGCAGCCAGATCACGATGATCGGTCCGAGGTCGCGGCCGCGCGGCAGGTAGAGGCCCATGAACCGCCGGCTGGCCAGCGCCAGGGCGTCCCGCTTCACCATCAGGTAGCCGGCGAAGAAGACGGTCAGGATGATCTTGGCGAACTCGCCGGGCTGGATCGAGAAGGCGCCCATCCGGATCCAGATCTTGGCGCCGAAGTCCTCCTTGCGGGCCGGGAAGAAGGCCGGCGCCGCGAGCAGCACCAGGGCCGCCGCCATCGAGATGTAGGTGTAGCGCTGGAGGACCCGGTGGTCCTTCAGGAAGATCATCACGAAGATGAAGAACGCGACCCCGAGGCCCGACCACATCAGCTGGTTGGCGGCCGCGGGGTAGTTGTTGTGCAGCAGCTTCCCGGCCTTGTCGAGCCGCCAGATCATCACCACGCCGAGCCCGTTGAGCAGGGTGGCGATCGGCAGCATCAGCGGGTCCGCGTACGGCGCGAAGCGGCGCATCAGCAGGTGCGCGATCAGCGCGAGCGCGCCCATGCCGAGGCCGTAGCCGAGCATGCCGGCGGGCAGCGAGTCGTCCATCGCCAGGCCCACGTTGGCGTACGCCAGGACCGGCAGCACCACCGCGAAGGCCAGCATCGCCAGCTCGGTGTTGCGCCGGTTGGGCGTGCCCTGGGGGGAGATGGTGGTGTTGCCCCGGCGCCGGGAGGAGGCGCGGTCGGCCGGCACGTTCCCGGCCCGGCTGTTCGCGCCGTTGCTCACATCAGACGTACTCATGCTCCCACCTCGCTCCGCTCGGCAGGGGCAGTCGCCCGCACAGGCCCTTCGACGGTTCGCTCGCTTCGCTGTCTCACTTCGTGGCCGCTCCCTGACGGCCGGCAGGCCCGCTCCGGGCGGGCCTATGTCGGGTCGCGGCCGTCACGGCTTCGGGCAGGAGTCGGCCTTCTGCCGCTCCTCGTCGCTGAAGCCGGGCAGGTCGTTCTGCGGCCCGGTGGCCGGGGCGGCGGCGCTCTGGCTGGGAGCCGCCGTACTCGGGGTCTGGGTCGGGGTCGGGGTGGTGGGGGCTGCGCTGGGCGCGACCGCCGCCGGGCCCCGGTTGGTCGCCGCCGGGCTGGGCGAGGTGGCCGTCACGAACCCGACGTGCGACACCGCCGCGGCGGGCGCGGTGCCCGGCTGCCCGGCGGCGGGGGTGCCCGCCGGCTGGTTGGCGGCGTTGGCCCGGGTCTCCGCGACCCGGTGGCAGAACGCGGCCTGCTCGCTCAGCTTCTTCACCTTGTCGCCGGCGTCGCCGAGGCTGCTGGCGGAGATGGTGTTGGCGACGAGGGTGCGCTGGTCCTGCGGCAGGTACTTGAGTTCGACGTCCTTGTACGAGGTGTGCACCGAGGACAGGCTCAGGCCGGCCAGGCTCTGGTTGAGGCCCTGGTATACGGCGACGTGGTCGCCGTCCGCGCCGACGTAGTACTGGTCCTGGGTCCACTGGTAGCCGAAGAAGCCGGCGCCGCCGAGCAGGCCCAGGGTGACCAGCGCGACCAGCGAGAGCTTGAGCGCCTTGCCCTTGCGCTTCGGCTGCTCCTCGTCGAACTCCTCGGTGCCGTAGACCGGCGGCTCGCCCGCGTCGTAGCCCTCGGCCGGGCCGAAGCCGGCCGGGGCGGCGCCGTAGCCGGCGTCGTAGCCCTCGGCGGGGCCGAAGGCGCCCTGCGGGGAGCGCCCGAGGCCGGCCGCCCGGCCGGCCGGGGTGTCCCGGATCGACTGGTCGGCGGCGGCCGAGGACGGCGGGGTCTCGGCGACCGCGCCGACGACCACCGGGACGTCGTTGAACTGGCCGCTCAGGGTGTCCGTGGCGCCGACGTCGATGACGTCCGCCACGATGCAGGTGATGTTGTCCGGACCGCCGCCGCGCAGCGCGAGCTGGATCAGCTCCTGCACGGTCTGCTCGGGGGAGTAGAAGCTCCCGAGGGTGTCCTGGAGGGTCTGGTGGCTGACCGGGCCCGAGAGGCCGTCGGAGCAGATCAGGTAGCGGTCGCCGGCCCGGACCTCGCGGATCGACAGGTCGGGCTCGACCTGGCCGCGGCCGTCCAGCGCCCGCATCAGCAGCGAGCGCTGCGGGTGGGTCTCGGCCTCCTCGGGCGTGATCCGGCCCTCGTCGACCAGCCGCTGCACCCAGGTGTGGTCCTGGGTGATCTGTACCAGCGAGCCGTCCCGCAGCAGGTAGGCGCGCGAGTCGCCGACGTGCACCAGGCCCATCCGCTGCCCGGTCCAGAGCATCGCGGTGAGGGTGCAGCCCATGCCCTCCAGCTGCGGGTCCTCCTCGACCATCTGCCGGAGGCGGTCGTTGGCACCCTGGACGGCTTCGCCGAGCAGGGTCAGCAGGTCGGCGCCGGGCACGTCCTCGTCCAACCGGACGATCGAGCCGAGCACCTCGGAGGACGCGACCTCGCCGGCCGCGGCGCCGCCCATGCCGTCGGCCACGGCCAGCAGCCGTGGCCCGGCATAGCCGGAGTCCTCGTTACCCTCCCGGATCAGCCCCTTGTGGGAGCCGGCGGCGAAGCGCAGCACCAGGGTCATGCGACCTGAGCCCCCCTCTGGGTCATGGACGGGATGCTGTCCCTCATGCGCTACTACTTCCGCAGTTCGATGACGGTCCTGCCGATACGGATCGGCATGCCCGGCTGGAGTGGCGTCGGCGCCGTCAGGCGCTGCCGGTCCAGATAGGTGCCGTTGGTGGAGCCTAGATCCTCGACCGTCCACTGCCCAGTCTGATCCGGATAGATCCTGGCATGCCGGGAGGACGCGTAGTCGTCGTCCAGCACGATGGTGGAGTCGTGAGCGCGGCCCAGCGTGATGGTCTGGCCCTGCAGCGCAACGGTCGTGCCGGCCAGCGAGCCCGCCACCACGACCAGCTGGGTCGGGGCACCGCGGCGGCGCCCGCCGCCCTGGGTCTGCTGGACAGCGGGGGCGCCGGACGGGCCCTGTGGGGCGCGCCCGGGCGCGGGAGCCGGCGCAGCGGCCGCCGCGGCGGCGCCGCCACGGCGGGAGGAACGGGGGTTCACCCGCGTCCCGAACAGGTCACTGCGGATCACCTGGACCGCGACGATGACGAACAGCCACAGTACGGCGAGGAAGCCCAGCCGCATGACCGTGAGGGTCAGTTCTGACATGGCCGGCCCGCCCGTGAGTGAGCGAAGCGAGCGAACAAATCGGACACTACCCTTCGACCTGTCGGTAGACGATGGTGGTGGAGCCCACGACGATTCGAGAGCCGTCGCGGAGCGTAGCGCGCTGGGTGTGCTGTCCGTCCACCACGATGCCGTTGGTGGACCCCAGGTCGAGCACCATCGAGGGCGTTCCGGGACGGATCTCGGCGTGCTTGCGGGAGACCCCGGGGTCGTCGATCCGCACGTCGGCCTCGGTGGAGCGGCCGAGCACGCAGGCGTTCCCGGTGATCTGGTGGCGGGCGCCGTTCACCTCGATCCAGCGGCGGACCGAGGTGCCGTGGCCGGCACCGGGGAACGGGCGGACGTTGCCGCCGGCGGGAGCGGGCTGGCCCGGGGGCATGGCGGGGGGCGCGGCCGGCGGCGGGGGCGCACCGTACTGGGCGGCGCCCTGCTGCTGCCACGGTGCGCCGGGGGCCGGGGCGGCCGGCGGGCGGCCGTAGCCGCCCGGGGCGGGCTGCGCCGGGGCCTGCTGCTGCGGCTCCTCGGAGGCCAGCGTGCGGCTGCGCACCCGGTACAGACCGGTGTCCAGGTCGTCGGCCTTCTCCAGGTTCACCTGGAGCGGGCCCATGAAGGAGTACCGCTGGGCCTCCGCGTACTCGCGGACCATTCCGGCGAGCTCGGTGCCCAGCTGGCCGGAGTAGGGGCTCAGGCGCTCGAAGTCGTGCGGGCTCAGCTCGACGATGAAGTCGTTGGGCACGACCGTGCGGTCGCGGTTCCAGATGCTCGCGTTGTTGTCGCACTCACGCTGCAGAGCGCCGGCGATCTCCACGGGCTGGACCTCGGACTTGAACACCTTGGCGAAGGTGCCGTTGACGAGACCCTCAAGTCGCTGCTCGAACTTCTTCAGCACTCCCATGGGGCACCCCCTTCCAGGGTTCGTTCGCCTGCCTGCCGACCGGATCCCGGGGGAGAGCCGGTGACGCCTACTTGCGGTACTTCCGTACTGATCGTATCCACGCCGGGGCCATCCGTACGGTTCCCCGACCGAGTGGTGACCGCAGGTGGGATCGGACACACAGGGTGACGCATCCCGGCGGCAGCATGCCAGGGCTACCCGCCGGAGGGGGCTGCCATCCCTCGCTCGCCTGTTCGCCGGGCATCCGTTCGGATGCGCTCGGCCTCCCCGGGAAACGGATTCGGAGGTGACCCGCAGGTCGTGCTACTGTTTTCCACGTCGGAAGGGGCGCCCGCAAGGGAGCCGGATCGAAGAACCGCGAAGGCCACATGGTACCGAGCGGGTCGGCTGATCGGCTGGCAACCACGACAAACACCCATGCGCGGGTGGCGGAATAGGCAGACGCGCTGGATTCAGGTTCCAGTGCCCGAAAGGGCGTGGGGGTTCAACTCCCCCCTCGCGCACAGCGAAGCCCCGCAGATCTTCGGATCTGCGGGGCTTTCTCGTTCCCCGGAGAGTCCCACCCGGGCCGCCCCGAGCGGGCCGCCACCGTGCGGCCCCCGGTGGCGGTGGCTTCACCCGCGGGCGGCGGGGAGGTCGGCGCGGACCTCGAAGCCGCCGTCGGCGGTCGGGCCGGCCGACAGGGTGCCGCCGAGCAGCTGGGCGCGCTCGCGCAGGCCGACCAGGCCGTGGCCGCCGCCGGGCAGGGTCTCGGCGGGCCGGACCGGCGGGGCGTCGTTGCGGACCTCCACCCGCAGCCGGTGGCCGCGGGCCCGGACCTTCACGTGCACGGCGGCGTCCGGGGCGTACTTGGTGATGTTGGTGAGCGCCTCCTGCACGGTGCGGTAGGCGGCCCGTTCGACCGCCTCCGGCCACGGTCGGTCACCGGGGGACAGCTCGGCCTCGGCGGCCAGGCCGCTCTCCTCGATCAGGCGGGTCAGGTCGGCCAGCCGGGGCTGCGGGGCCAGCGGGGCGTCCCCGCGCGTGCCGGCGGCGCGCAGCACCCCGACCATCTGGCGCAGCTCGTCGAGGGTGCGCACGGAGAGCTCCCGGATGGTCCGGGCGGTGGCCGCGGCGGCCGGGTCGGCGGTGCTGACCTGGAGTGCGCCGGCCTGGATGCTGATCAGGCTGACCTGGTGGGAGACCACGTCGTGCATCTCCCGGGCGAGGCGGCCGCGCTCGGTGATCAGCACCCGCTCGGCGAGCAGCCGGCTCTCCCGCTCCTGGCCCCGGGTCAGCTCGTCCAGCCGGGTCGCCAGCTCCCGCCTGGTCCGCGCGAGCATGCCGGTGGCGGCCGGGCCGGCGGCCAGCATCACGGACTGGATGGCGTACAGCGCGGTGTCCCGGCTGAGGGCGAAGCTCTGTTCGGAGATCGGCCAGTGGAAGAACTCGACCAGGGCGAAGAGGGTCGCGCACGGCACCACCACGCGCGGGCTGGAGCGCTCGGCGGCCACCGTGTAGACGGCGGTGATCGGGGCGAGCCAGATGTCGTCGATGTAGCTGCCGGGCATGGTCAGCAGCAGCACGGTGACCGGGAAGCGCCGGCGCCAGAGCAGGACGACGGCGGCGAGCGTGGAGAGCGCCACCTGCCACCAGGGCGCGTCCCGGGCCACCAGCGCGGCGTCCACCAGGGAGTAGAGGGTGGGCAGCAGCAGCATCAGCCAGGGTGCGGTGAACCAGGCCGGGGTGCGTCTGGCGGGGGCCGGCTCGGCGGTCATGCCCCGTCGCCGGGCTTGGGCCGGACCAGACCGGCCCGGTGGGCGATGACGGCGGCCTGGACCCGGTTGGCGGCGCCGAGCTTGCCGAGGATCGCGCTTATGTGGTCCTTCACGGTGCCGGTGCCGAGGAAGAGGCGGTCGGCGATCTCGGCGTTGGACAGGCCCTCGCCGAGCAGTGCCAGCACGTCGAGCTCGCGGCTGGTGAGGGTACGGGCCAGCGTGGCGGCCTCGGCGTCCGGGCCGCCGCCGTCCACGTAGCCGCCGATCACGGTGCGGGTCACGGTCGGGGAGAGGATGTTGCCGCCGGCCGCGAGCACCCGGACGGCGTGGACGAGCTGGTCCGGGGCGGTGTCCTTGAGGAGGAACCCGGCCGCGCCGGCGCGCAGCGCGGTACCGATGTACTCGTCGCTGTCGAAGGTGGTGAGCATCGCCACGGCCGGCGGCTCGGGCAGGGCGCGCAGCCGGCGCAGCACCGAGATGCCGTCCAGGTCGGGCATCCGGATGTCGAGCAGTACCACGTGCGGTCGCAGGCGCTGGACGCACTGCTCGGCCTGGCCGCCGGAGCAGTCGCCGACCACCTCCAGATCGGGCGCGGAACCGACGATGAGGCCGAGGCCGGAGCGGACCAGGATCTCGTCGTCCACGATCAGCACGCGGGTGGTGGTGATGGTCCCTCCTCGGTTCGGGCGGCCGGGCGGGCCGGTCCGTTCGGTGCAGTCTCCCTGAGCAGTTCGAGACTAGGGCGTGACGGCCCGGGGTGCCGAAACGCGCGGCGGGCGGACCCCCGCCGTTCGGCGGGGGTCGGAATCGGCAACCGGGTTCACGCAATTCTCAGCTTGGGTGGGGAACCATGGAGTTGGCTGCCCCTTTGCGGTTCCACGGCCGCGGTTCCCGGGCCGCCGGTCAGTCCGTCGGGCCCGTGCGGGCGCCCGGCGCCGGGCCGTGTGCGGATGCGCCCCACCATCTGATCGTTTGGAATTGAGCTGTGTCGTCCACTGTGAAGCCGGAGCCGTCCGCCGAGCCCAGGTCCGCCGCCCTGAGTGAGCGCTGGCGGCCGCGGGCCGCCGCGGCCACCGTCTGGTACCTGCGGCTGCTGGCTCTGCTGAACCTGGTGACGGTGCTGCTGGTGCCGTTCAAGGACCAGGTGACCGAGCACAACGAGGGCGAGTACTTCACTCCCTACCTGATGACGGCCGGCCTGAGCAGCGCGGTGCTGTCGGCGTTCCTGGCGGTCGCGATGCGGCGGCGCAAGCGGGCCGCGTGGATCTTCAACATGGCGCTGGCCGGGCTCTTCGCGGTGCTCTACCTGGTCGCCATGGTGCTCCCGGGCGAGCGGTTCAACCACCACGCGCTGAACTACATCTCCACCATGCTGACCTGCCTGTTCGTGCTGGCGCTGCTGGTCGGGCGGAAGGAGTTCACCTCCAAGGGCGACCGTTCCAACCCGAAGACGGCGGCCGCGACCTTCGTCGGCGGCCTGGTCTTCGGCGGCCTGGTCGGGGCGCTGCTGGTCTGGCTGAACAACGGCCTCACGGGCGCCGGCTTCTGGGACCTCTTCCGTTACTCGGTCGGCCGGATGATCACCATCACGCCGACCCAGCACCTGCGTTCGGTGATCGACTCGCCGACCTGGGTGGACGCCGTCATCAACTTCATGGGCGGGGCGCTGTTCCTGCTGGTGCTCTACGTGGCGTTCCGCAGCCCCAGGGACAAGGAGCTGCTGACCGAGGAGGACGAGGCGAAGCTGCGCGGGCTGCTGGACAAGCAGGGCGAGCGGGACTCGCTGGGCTACTTCGCGCTGCGCCGGGACAAGGCCGTGGTCTTCTCCCCCAGCGGCAAGGCGGCCGTGACGTACCGGGTTGTCGGTGGTGTCTCGCTCGCCTCGGGCGACCCGATCGGGGACCCGGAGGCCTGGCCCGGCGCGATCGACGCGTGGCTGGCCGAGGCCCGCGAGCACGCCTGGGCGCCGGCCGTGATGGGCGCCTCCGAGGAGGCCGGGGTGATCTACGCCCGGCACGGGCTGGACGCGCTGGAGCTGGGCGACGAGGCGATCGTCGAGCTGGACGAGTTCTCGCTGGACGGCCGGGCGATGCGGGTGGTGCGCCAGGCCTACAACCGGGTCAAGCGGGCCGGCTACACCGTGCGGATCCGCCGCCACGAGTCCATTCCCGAGTCGGAGATGGCCGACCTGGTGGCCAAGGCCGACCAGTGGCGCGACGGGGCGACCGAGCGCGGCTTCTCGATGGCGCTCGGCCGGCTCGGCGACCCGGGCGACGGGCGCTGCGTGATGCTGGAGTGCCACGACGGGGACGGCGAGCTGAAGGCGCTGCTGAGCTTCGTGCCGTGGGGGGCGGACGGACTGTCGCTGGATCTGATGCGCCGGGCCCGGGACACCGAGAACGGCCTGATGGAGTTCATGGTGATCGAACTTCTCCAGCGGGCGGACGAGGTCGGACTGGCCCGGGTGTCGTTGAACTTCGCGATGTTCCGTTCCGTTTTCGAGCGTGGTTCACGGCTCGGTGCGGGGCCGGTCCTCCGGCTCTGGCGCTCGGTCCTGGGCTTCTTCTCGCGCTGGTGGCAGATCGAATCGCTGTACCGGGCCAACGCCAAGTACCGGCCGATCTGGGAGCCGCGCTACCTGCTGTTCGAGAAGAGCAGTGAGATTCCGCGGATCGGTATCGCCAGCGCGCGGGCCGAGGGCTTCATCACCGCACCGAGCCTGCCCGCCCTGTTCCGTCGTCGACACTCCGGAGCCGTGACCGCGGCTCCCCGGGTGCCGGTGGCGGCGCGGGATGGGAAGGGGTAGTCCCTCCGCCGGGGGGCGGAGGGGACCGTCGTCCGAATGGGGGTGCTTCGGGGTTATGTCTCCCCCCAGAGGATGACGGCGATCAACATTTATGCCGATGTGGATTCATTAATCGGCTTCTAATGTTGGAGTGGTCGGGAAGGCGTTCCGGCTTCGGGGATGGCTTCGGGGATTTGGAGAGACGGCTGTGATTCACAGGACCCACGCGGGGGGCGTGCGGAAGGGGCCGCTGGCTATTGCCGGTGCGGCCGCTGTCGCCGAGTGGGGAACGTTGTTCGGGGTGGTCCGTGAGCGGCTGGTGGCGAAGAAACTCGCCGCCGTTCCGCTCGCCACCTCGGCGACCGCCCTGATCCTGCTGTTCAGCGTCGTGCAGCACCTGCCGGGCGGCGAGCGGTTCGTCACCCACATCGGGGTGGTGAAGGCGGCACTGCCGCTGGACGTCTCGCTGCTGCGCACGCCGCTCTCGCTGTACGTGCCGGCGCTGGACCTCCCGGTCTGGGGAGCGCTGGCCCAGGTCTTCGTGGTCTTCGGCATCGCCGAGATCGTGCTCGGGCGGCGGCTGACCCTGGTGGTGGCCTACGCCTGCACCCTGGCCGGGACGCTGTTCGCCCGAGTGGGCGTGGCGATCGGGCCGCACCACATGTTCGGCTTCCCGAAGTGGGTGGCGTACGTCCGCGACACCGGCCCCTCGGCGGCCGTGGTGGCTCTGGCGATCTGCATCGCGTTCCGCTGCCGGGCGTGGTTCACGGCCGGGCTGGTGACGGCGCTGATGGTCGGCGAGGCGGTCATCCTGCCGAACCTGGCGGGCCTGGAGCACGTCGTCGCAGTGATCAGCGCGCTGCTGATCGCCGTCTCGGTGGAGGTCTTCGGGGACTTCTGGCCACGGGTCCTGGCCGGGGTGGGGGCGGCGACCTCCGTGGCCGCGGCGGCCTCGATCGAGGTGGCGGCGGAGGCCCGGCGGCGGACGCCCGCAGGCGCGGCCCTGCCGTAACCCGCCCGCACGCCTCTTTGGGGGCGCCCGGATCCGGTGGTGAGAGCCGGCCCGACCGCCGGGCCCACCCTCCGGCCCGGAGCGGTGACTCGCGCGACGGCGCCCGGTACCCCCGGGGGCGGGCCGGAGCCCGCACCCGGTGACGGCGGTCAGCCGCCGGGCGGGGCCGGCGGCAGCGGCAGCTCGAACCAGACCACCTTGCCGACCGCCTTGCGGGCCGTACCCCAGCGCTCGGCCAGCTTGGTGACCAGGGTGAGACCGCGGCCGGTCTCGCCGAGCTGCTCGGCCGGCTCCAGCGACGGCAGGTTGTGGTTGTCGTCGCTGACCTCGACCAGCAGCTTGTCCACCCGGATCAGCTGGAGCTGGACGCGGTCCCGGGCGACCCGGACGGCGTTCGTCACCAGCTCGCTGACCAGCAGCTCGGTGGTGTCGGCGAGCGCCTCCAGGTGCCAGCCGGCCAGCTGCTCGCGCACGAGCGCGCGGGCCCGGCGGACCTCGCGGTGGTCCACGGTGAGGTCCCAGGTGGCCACCTCGGTCGGTGCGACCCCGTCGAAGCGGGCCACCAGCAGGGCGACGTCGTCCTTGCGGTCGTCCGAGTGCAGCCGCTCCAGCACCACGTCGCAGGCCTGCTCGGGGCTCTGCTGAGGGTCGATCAGGTTGCCGCAGAGCGCGGCCAGCCCGGCTCCTATGTCCCCGCCCCGGACCTCGACCAGGCCGTCGGTGCAGAGCACCAGCATCGAGCCGTCGGTGACCTCGATGGTCTTGGCGACGAAGGGCACCCCGCCGACGCCGATCGGCGCGCCGGCCGGGATCTCCAGCAGCTCGCCGCGGCCGTCCGGGTGCACCAGTACCGGGGGGACGTGGCCGGCGCTGGCCAGCTCGCACGTCCGGTTGATCGGGTCGTAGACCGCGTACAGACAGGTCGCGAGATGGTCGTCGCCGAGCTTGTGGGCCAGGTTGTCCAGATGGCGCAGCAGCTGGCCGGGCGGCAGGTCGAGGGCGGCGAGGGTCTGCATGGCGGTGCGGAAGCGGCCCATCGCGGCGGCGGAGTGCAGGCCGTGACCCATCACGTCGCCGACGACCAGGGCGACCCGGCTGCCGGGGAGCTGGATCGCGTCGAACCAGTCCCCGCCGACCTCGGCCTTGGAGTCGCCCGGCAGGTAGCGGTGGGCGATCTGCACGCCGGGGATCTGCGGCGGGCGGGTCGGGATCATCGACCGTTGCAGGGTGGTGGCGACCTTGGACTCGGCGCGGTGCAGCCGGGCGTTGTCCAGCGAGAGCGCGGCGCGGGCGGCCAGCTCCTTGAGGGTGGCGGCGTCGCCCTCGTCGAAGGGGGCGCGGTCGGGCAGCCGGAGCAGCTTGAGGATGCCGAGCACGGTGCCCCGGGCGGAGAGGGGCACCACCAGCATCGAGCGGCCGGAGACCACCGAGGCGAGCCGGGCGCCGCCGAGCGCGACGGCGTAGTCGACCGCGACGTCCTGGCTGACCACCGGGACCAGGACCGGCTGGTTCAGCTGGAGGGCCATGCCGGGCGGGGTGTGGCGGGGCATCGCGACCAGCGAGCCCTCGGTGAGGACGTGGTCCCACTGGCCGGCGGACTCGTTGAAGACCAGGGCGACCCGGCGCAGCATCGTGTCGTCGTCCGGCCGGGCCTCGGGCAGCTCGGAGTCGGAGATCAGGCCGTCCACCAGGTCGACGCAGGCGAAGTCGGCGACCCGGGGGACGAGCACCTGGCAGAGCTCGTGCGCGGTGAAGCCGAGGTCCAGGGTGGTGCCGACCTTGCCGCCGACCTCGTTCAGCAGCGCCAGCTGCTCACCGGCCTGGCCGTTGGTGAGGAACGGGCCGAGCCGCCCGCCGGGCGGAGCGCCGCCGTCCGCACCGGAGGGGGCGGGGACGGTCGCGGGTGGGGCCTGGTCGCCCCGACGGGCCTGGTGGCCGTTGGCGGACGACTCGACGGCGGCCTGCTCGATGGTGGCGCCTCCTCTGGGCGGGGCCGGGACGGACGGGGCCGCGGCGGGCGCGCCGCCGACGGCGCCGGCGGGTCGGGCGGGCCGCTCGGCGGTCTCACGCTGGGTGGGCAGCGGGCCGGGCGGGCGCCGACCGGGAGCGCCCTGTTCGGGCGGCGGCGGTGGGCCGAGCCGGGCGGCGCGCTGCTGGGCCGTCGGGTAGCGGCGGCCGATTCCGGCGGCCGCGTGCGCGGTGCCGGCCGGCGGGTCGGCGGGCAGCACGGGCAGCACGGTGACCGGGTCGAGCCGCAGGGCGGGGAGCCCGGCCCGGCCCAGCCCGTCGAGCAGCTGCTCCCGGTGGTCGGCGGGGCCGGCCGGCAGCATCCGGGCGAGCGGTTCGGGCACCGGGCGGCCGGGCGGGGCGAGCGCGGCGGAGAGGCGGTGGAAGCCGCCGCGGGCGGCGGGCGCGGCGGCGAACGGCAGCAGGCGCTCGCCGAGGGCCAGCCGCGGGCCGGCCGAGCGCAGCGGGCGGGCGTCGGCGGCCAGGGCCAGCAGGCCGCTGCCCGGGCCGGCCGGCCGGTAGGCCCACCAGAGCACGTCGCGCAGGTGCTCCTCGCGGTCGACGACCGGCATCCGCCCGGCCCACGGGCGGCCGTCGGCGGTCAGCGCGGCGAGGGTGTCCAGTGCGTCGCAGCGGCGGCGGGCGGTGCCGGCGGGCCCGGGGACGCCGCGTGGCTCGACGGCGGGCAGCAGCCCGGTGGCCGGGCGGTCGCGGACGACCTCGGCGCGGTGCCCGAAGAGCTCCTCGGCGGCCCGGCTCCACTGGGCGATCCGGCCCGACCGGTCGACCAGCACGAGGGCGAGCCGCACCAGGGCGACCACGCCTGACGGCTGGTCACCCGGCGCGGCCGCGGGCTCGGCGGCGGTGGCCGCCGGGCGCGGTGTGGAGTTGGGCTCGTCCACCATGGATTCGGTCTGCTCCCGCCTGGCCGCCACGCCTGGAGGCGGCCGTCTCTCTGGGGGAAGGCACGCTGTGCGGATACCAGCGAAGCATGGACAGGGCCGGGCTCGATAGCGAAACGGGGAGATTCATCAGTATCAGTTGCGTGTCACTGGGTGTGTGCCGCTCCGCACTCCTTGTCCACCCGGTCGGAGCAGCGCGTGCGAGGGTAGGGTGGGCGGCCGGGCCGCCCGGGGCGCGGGTACGCCGTACCGGGAGGGTCGCCCGCAGGGCCGGCCGGGCCGGACCGGTCCAGGCCGCGACAGGACGAGACAGAGGCGAGAAGTGACCGCGCAGATCCCCGTCCGCTGGACGGACCCGGAGCAGCAGGAGCTGGAGGAGCGGGTCGCCGCCGCCGAACTCGCCTGGCTCACCATGGACGTCGACATGCAGACGCTGCGGGTCGAGATCGACAACTTCGCCCTGATCCACCACCAGCTGCTCGGCCCGCTCTACGCCCGGCTGGACGAGCTGGACGCGCTGGTGGCCGAGACGGTGGCCGCCCGGACCGGGCGCCCGGAGGACCTCCGGCTGGCCGCCGAGGCGCGCCGGCGGGTGGACGAACTCCCCGACCTGGACGTGCTGTTCGACAGTGTGCGGGAGCAGGACGCGGCCCCGCCGCCGGCCGCTCCGGCCCGGGTGCGGCCCGGCCGGGAGGCCCAGCGGATCTACCGTGACCTCGTCCGCCGCGCCCACCCCGACCTGACCACCGACCCGGCGGAGCAGGAGCGCCGGGCCGCCTTCATCGCCCGGGTCAACGAGGCCTACGCGTACGGCGACAGCGTCGCACTGGAGGGCCTGGCCGCCGAGTGGTCCACCGCCCCCGAGGCGGCGCCCGCGCTCGACTCGCCCGACCGGCTCGGCTGGCTGCGCCGCCGGCTGGAGTGGCTCAACGCCAAGATCGCCGCGACCGCCACCGAGCAGGTCCGGCTGGAGAACACCGCGATGGGCCAGCTGCTCGCCCTCGCCCCGCAGGACCCGGACGGGCTGCTGGAGGAGCTGGCCGAGCAGCTGCTCGCCAAGGCCGCCGCCCAGCAGGCCGAGCTGGAGCGGCTCCTCGGAGCCCGGCCGGTGGGGGACAATGGCGGTGACCGGACCGAGCCCCAGGAGAGTCAGACGATGTTCGCCCAGATCCCCACCGCCGACGCCGCCTCCGTGCCCGCCGACGCCGCTCTGCTGGACGTCCGTGAGCAGGACGAATGGGACGCCGGACACGTGGACGGCGCGCTGCACATCCCGATGGGACAGCTGGTCGCGCGGATCGGCGAGCTGCCGGACGAGAAGCTGTACGTGCTCTGCCGGGTCGGCGGGCGCTCCGCACAGGTCGTCCAGTACCTGGTGCAGAACGGCCGGGACGCGGTCAACGTGGACGGCGGCATGTACGCCTGGGAGGGCGCCGGCCGTCCGATGGTGGGCAGCAACGGCCAGGACGCGTACGTCCTGTAGCGATCGATCGGGGAAGCCTGGGGGGAGCCGGAGATGCCACCGGAGACGGTCGCGCCGGCGGAGGGCGGGTGGTGGCTCCGGCACGGGCCGGTGCTGGTGGTCGTGTTCGGGTTGATCATCGAGGTGGTCGCTCAGGTCACCGTCGCGACGGGCCGACCGCTGGTCGCCGTCGGGGTCGCCGCGCTCGGTTGGATCGTCGCGATGACCGCCCTGCGGGCGGTCCGGAGGCGCCGGTCGGCGATCGCCGACGCGTCCGGGGCGCACCGCGGCGACGCCGGCCCCCCGCCGCCCGCGCCGGACACGCTCCGCTGAGCCCACGGGAGTAGGGCAGGATGGGCGCGCGACCGAGCCGGGACGGACCGGCGGCGCCCGTCCGGG
>NZ_JBVHHB010000007.1:49949-233157 GCF_055561295.1 Kitasatospora sp. NPDC022785
CGTCCGGGTGGGTGACTTCCCGGCCGAAGGCTGCCGGGTGGGTGACTTCCCGGCCGAAGGCTGCCGGGTGGGTGACTTCCCGGCCGAAGG
This sequence comes from Kitasatospora sp. NPDC022785, assembly GCF_055561295.1. Lineage (NCBI taxonomy): Bacteria > Bacillati > Actinomycetota > Actinomycetes > Kitasatosporales > Streptomycetaceae > Kitasatospora > Kitasatospora sp. NPDC022785. The sequence goes on from NZ_JBVHHB010000007.1 coordinate 50,040, forward strand.
CTGCCGGGTGGGTGACTTCCCGGCCGAAGGCTGCCGGGTGGGGGTACCTCCCGGCCGAAGGCTGGGGGAGAGTGCATGACCGAGAGCGCGGAGGACCCGCCCGGCGCGAGGGCCTGGTCGACGCCGGCGCTGGCCGTGCTCGCCGCGGCCGCCGTGGCGCTGGTCACGGTCACCGGTCTCTTCCTCGGCGCGGTGTTCCTGCACGTGGCCCCGGCCAACTCGCTCTCCCGGGAGTACCGGGAGCAGGTCGACGGCGTGGTGTACCCGGAGTTCGAGCAGAACTGGAAGCTGTTCGCCCCCAACCCGCTCCAGCAGAACGTCAGCCTGGACGCCCGGGTCCGCACGGTCGTGGCCGGCGGCGCCACCCGGACCCACGACTGGGTCGGGCTGACCGCCCGCGACATCGCCGCGATCCGCGGCAACCCGGCGCCCAGCCACGCCGACCAGAACCTGCTGCGCCGGGCCTGGGACTTCTACGACGGCTCGCACAGTGCCCAGGACGACTCGCTGACCAACCCGCGCGGCAAGCTCGCCGAGCAGTACCTCAAGCGGATCGCGTTGCAGCGGATCGGCCGCGCTGCCGACGGCGAGCGGATCATGGAGATCGAGTTCCGGGTGACGACCGCCACCGTGCCGCCTCCGGTCTGGAGCGGGGAGGCCGCGCCGCCGGGACCGAAGGTCCGGGAACTGCCGTGGTGGCCGGTGAACGACGAGGACTACGGGGGGCTCGGGTGAACGAGACGGCGCCGGACCAGCTGCTGCCGGCGGTCCCCCAGCAGCCCGTGCCCGCCCCGGCACCGGCCCCGCGGCGGCCGGGCCCCGGTGTCGGCGCGCTGTGCGCGCGGGCCTTCGGCGCGTTCACCGGGCAGGTGCTCGGCCGCCACCAGGCGGCGGCGGTGCGGATCGGCTTCGGCCTGGTCTGGCTGGCCCACCTGCTCCGCGAGTGGCCCAACCGGCGGCTTCTGTACGGCGACACCTCACCCTGGTCGCTCGACCTCGCCGAGCGGCTGCTCGCCGACAACGGGGCGCTGACCGTGCTGCCCTGGTTCGGCGGGCGGCTCTGGTTCGAGCTGGTCTACCACCTGGCGGTGCTGGCCGCCGTCGCGGTCACGCTCGGCTGGCGGACCAGGGCGAGCAGCGTGCTGTTCCTCGTCACCGTGCTGTCGCTGCAGAACCGCAACGTCTTCCTCGGGGACGGCGGCGACAACGTCGTCCACCTGATGGCGGTCTACCTGGTCTTCACCCGCTGCGCCGAGGTCTGGTCGCTGGACGCCCGGCGCCGCGCGGCCGGCCCGGGCGGGGTGGTGCTCTGGGCGGTGCTCGGCGCGGTGCTGCTGGTCTGCCAGCTCGGCGGCTTCTCCGGGGAGAGCCTGACCTGGACTACCGCGGCCTTCCCGTACCTGGGCTGGTCCCCGGTGTTCTGGGGCCTCTGGGCGGTGGCCGGGCTCTGGTGGGCACTCGGACGGCTGCGGCCGGACGGCGAACCGCGGGCGGTACTGGACGCGCTGGCGACCATGGTGCACAACTGCGCGATGCTGGTGATCGCCGCCGAGGTGGTACTGATCTACGCGACGGCCGGCTGGTACAAGGTGCAGGGCTCGCGCTGGCAGGACGGCACCGCGCTCTACTACCCGCTGCACCTTGACTACTTCACGCCCTGGCCGTGGCTCTCCGGGCTGGTCGCCTCGGCCCTGCTTCCCGTCTTCCTGATCTCCTACGGCACGGTGATCCTCCAGGTGGCGTTCCCGTTCACGCTGGTCAGCCGGCGGGTCAAGAACGCGCTGCTGGTGGTGATGATGGCCGAGCACCTGGGGATCGCGGTGCTGCTCGGGCTGCCGGTGTTCTCGCTGGCGATGGTCGCGGCGGACGCGGTCTTCCTGCCGACGGCCGCGCTGCTCTGGGCGGCCGCGCGGATCGGGGGCGTGGGGGCGCGCGTCCGGGGCGTCCGGCTCCCGGAGGAGCCCCTCCCCTAAGCTGACCGGTATGTCCTGGTTCGCCGCACTCCGAGACACCGCGCGGACCGGACTGACGCTCGACCGGGCGCTCACCGACCCCAAACGGGCGGTCCGCGGCGCCGTCGCGGTCGCGCTGGTGCTCTTCCCGACACTGGCACTGGGCGGGCCGCGGCTCGCCACCTCGGCCGCGATGGGCGCCTTCATCGCCGGGACGGCCACCTTCCAGCGCAGCTTCCGGCCCCGGGCCTCGCTCGCCGTCGCGGCCGGGATCGGGCTCGGCACCAGTACCTTCCTCGGCTACCTGGCCGCCGGCGTGCCCGGCGCCTTCCCCGTGCTGCTCGCCGTCTGGGCCTTCGGCGCGGGGCTGGCCTGGGCGATCGGGCCCACCGCCGGGGTGGTCGCGGCCAACACCCTGGCGGTGATGCTGGTCGTGGTCCAGCTGCCGGTCAGCGTGCCGGCCGCGCTCGGCCACGGGCTGGTCTGCGCGCTCGGCGGCCTCGTCCAGGCGGTCGTCATCACGCTCTGGCCGATCGGCAGCTGGACCGCCCAGCGCGAGGCGCTCGCCGACACCTACGCCGAACTCGCCGACTACGCCCGCCGGCTGCGCCAGGACCCGACCGCGCACGTCGACCCGGCACCGTTCATGACGGCCCGGCACGCGGCCGCGCTGACCCCCTGGCAGGACCGCCACCGGCCGCCCGAGATGCGCGGCCTGCGCGGCCTCGCCGAACGGATCCGCCCCACCCTCGCCGCGCTCGCCGACCCCAAGGTCGGCGCCCCGGCGGAAGGCCCGGAACGCGACCGGGCGCGGGCCGTCCTGGCCGCCGCCGCCGAGGCCATGGACGCCCTCGCCAAGGCGATCCGCACCGGGGACCCGCTGCAGCTCTCCCCCAGCCTCCGGCCGGACGTGCCCCCACCGCTCCGAGCGGCCCTCACCCTGGCCGTCCCGGTCGAGGGCCCGGAGTTGCGGGGCGCCGCCCGGCGGGCCGCCCGCCGGCTGGCCGGGCTGCTGCGCAAGGCCGCCGACACCCTGGAACGCGGCGACGAGGACACCATCAGCACCCCCGTGGTCGGGGCCGGCGGGGCGCTGCGCAAACCGCCGCTCTCCCGGATGCTGCCGGTCGCCGTCCGCGCGGTGCGCCGCCAGCTCCAGCCGCACTCGGCCGTCTTCCAGCACGCCGTCCGGCTCACCGCGGTGGTCACCCTCGCCTACCTGCTCGCCCGGCTGGCCGGCTTCGAGCACGGCTACTGGGCGCCGATGACCGCCGCCATGGTGATGCGGCCCGACTTCGCGCAGACCTACAGCCGGGGCGTGGCCCGGCTGGCCGGGACGATGGTCGGCGTCGCCGTCTCCACCCTGGTGGTGCAGCTGGCCCACCCCGGGGGGAGGGTGCTGGCCGCGCTCGCGGTGTTCTGCATCGGCGTCGCGTACCTGACGCTGCGCACCGGCTATGCGCTGATGACGGTCGGAGTCTCCTCGTACGTGGTCTTCCTGCTCGGGCTGCAGGCCGGGAACCCGCTGGTCACCGCGGTGGAGCGGGTCGGGCTGACGCTGCTCGGCGGTTCGGTCGCGCTGCTCGTCTACGCGCTCTTCCCGACCTGGCAGACCGCCCGGCTCGGCGAACGGCTGGCCGAGTGGCTGGCCGCCGCCGGGCGGTACGCGGCCGCCGTGGTCGCCGTCTACGAGCACCCGGCGGCGCCGCGCGGGCGGGAGGTGAGGTCGGCCCTGCTGGACTCCCGGGAGGCCCGCTCCGAGCTGCTCCAGGCGATGCAGCGGGCCGACGCCGAACCCGGCCGGCACGCCTCCGGGCTGCCCGGGGTGAGCCGCCGTCAGCTCGACCGGGCCCGGGCCGCGGTCGGCCACCTGGGGCGGGTCGCCGTCCTGCTGGAGGCCCACCTGCCGGCCGCCGACGCCGAACCGGTGCCCGGGACGGCCGAGTTCGCGGAGGAGCTGCGGCTGGCCACCGCGCTGGCGGCGGGCGCGCTGCTCACCGGCCGGCCGGTGGAGTTCGGCGCGGTCCGGGAGGCGCACGCCCAGCTGGAGGAGCGCCTGGCCGGGGCGCCGCCCGGCGTGCAGCGGGACGTCGTCCGGTCCAGTACCCGGCTGCTGCTCCAGGCCTTGAAGGACCTGGAACGGGCACTGCGCGGGGGCGGCACGGCCACCCCGGCGCAGCGCGCGCAGGAGTCGACGGCCCGGTAGGGCGTGCCGGACGGTCACGGCGACGGTCAGGGCGACGGCCACGGCGACGGCCATGGCCAGGGCGGCGGACCCGGGCGGCTGCGGCCGCCGGACGGCGGGGTGGCAGAGTGAGCGGCATGAACGACGAGCTGGTGCGGGCCTGGCGGGCGGGCGCCCGGGCGCCCGGGACGGTGCTGCTGGACGGCTTCCACCCACTGAAGCACGCGCTGCGCTTCGGCGGGGACGTCCGGCAGGTGCTGACCGCCGACCGGGCGGCGCTGCTGGCGCTCGCCGCCGAGCTGGCCGAGGACGTGGTGCCCGCGCTGGACGGCCTGGCGGCCGAGGTGCCGGAGGCGGAGCTGCGGGAGCTCGCGCCGCGGCTGCACCCGACCGGCGTGATCGCGCTGGCCGCCCGGCCCACCGCCGGGGCGAACCTGGCCGCACTCGCCCGGCGGCCCCGGACGGCTCCGGTCGTGCTGCTGGAGAACCCGCGCAACCTGGGCAACGTCGGCGCGGTGATCCGCCTGGCGGCGGGCTTCGGCGCCACCGGTGTGGTGACCACCGGCGACCTGGACCCGTGGCACCCCACCGTCGTCCGGGGCAGCGCCGGCCTGCACTTCGCCACCGCCGTCGAGCGGCTGGCGCTGCCGGAGCTGCCGGCCGGCCCGCTCTACGTCCTGGACCCGGAGGGGGCCGACGTGCGGACGGTGTCCTTCCCGGACGACGCGCTGCTCGCCTTCGGCACCGAGCGGCACGGCGTCTCGGAGGAGCTGAAGGCGCGCGCCGACCGGCTGGTGGCGGTGCCGATGCAGCCCGGGGTCTCCAGCTTCAACCTGGCGACCAGCGTCGCGATGGGGCTCTTCCACTGGATGTCGGGGCGCCCGCCCGGTGCTCCCCTGCCGGGCGGACGCGTGGGCTAGCGGGCGGGCGGTTGGCCGGGGGCTGGTCGGCGGTCGTCGGCGGCGCCGGGGGCGAACCGGTCGGCTCCGGGGAAGGCGGGCACCCCGGGGGTCGCCGGCGGGGGCGGGAGCGGGGTGGCGCCGTCGATGTCGCGGCCCTTGCCGTTGACCAGGTGGTCCCAGGTGTCCTTGCCCGGCAGGCCGTCGGCCTCGGCGCCGCGCCAGCCCTGGGCGAGCTGGAACGCCTCGGTGGCCTTGCGGTCGCTCTCGCTCCAGCGCGGGCCGGGGCCCTCGGTGTAGAACCTTCCGCCGCCGCGCTGCACCAGCATCCGGCCGAGCTTGGTGACGTACGTGTTGTTCGCGCCCGGGCCGAACGCGTCGGCTCCGGGGAAGGCGGTCGACGAGGAGCCGTCGTTGCCGCTGCCTCCGCCGGAGAGCTCCCTGGAGCGGTACGGGACGTACGAGGCGGAGTTGGACCAGTACGCGTACGGGGTGTCCCGCTGGGTGGTGCCGGGGGAGGTCTGCTCGTAGGCCAGGTAGCGGGTGCGGGTGGAGTCCGTCCAGCCGCCGAAGACGGCGACGTGCGAGCCGGCCTGCGGGCTGGCCGGGTTGTTGAAGAGCAGGATGTCGCCGGGCTGGAGGTCGGCCTTGGTGATCCGGTCGGCGAAGTCGGGCAGGGTCCAGGTGGTCTGGCTGCTGCCCAGGCCCCAGGCCATCGAGACGAAGCCGGAGCAGTCCTGGCGGTAGCCGTCCGACCAGTAGCTGCTCATGCTGTACGGGACCTTCTGGTCGACCCAGCTCTGTGCCCGCTGGATGATCTGCGCCCGGGTGACCGGCACCGCGGTGGCGCGCGGGGCGGCGAACCCGCGGCCGTCGTCCCCGTAGGGGTCGCTGACCTCGCCCTGCGGGGTCCTGGGCGGTTGGGTGGCGCTGTTGCCGCCCGGGCTGGGGGTGGGGGTGGGGGCTGCAGCGGCGGATCCGGCCGCACCGCCGCCGAGCGCGGTGCCGACGGCGGCCATCAGCACGGCGGCGCGGCGGCGGGCGCTGCGGGACGCGGCATGGCCGCCCTCGTGGACAGGGGCGGCGTGCAGCCGGGCCCGGCGACGGGCGCTGCAGCCCCCGCATATGCAGTCGTCGTCCGGTTCGACCTCGTCGAACTGCAGCAACGGGGTCAGCTGGTCGGTACGGGTCATTCTCCGCCTCTTTCCCGGTCTGGCCCTGACGGCTCGACAGGGCCAGACCTTCCAGGCCGATGGCATGTGTCATCGGGACCAAACTCCCAAACCGGACGGGTGTTCGGCGCGGCGGGCTGGGCTGGGAGGGTGACGGCCGTTCGGCGGCCCCGGCGCGGCGCGGGCGGAAGAGGGACGGTAGTGCCGGGAGGGATCTGGCGGGCGGTCAGGCCGGCCGTGCGACGCCCGGTCAGGCGGCGGCCGGCGGGTTGGCGGGTGAGTACTCGGGATCGGTCCAGGTCAGCGGGGTGGCGTCGGCCAGTTCGAGGACGCCGGTGACGGTGAGGTCGACCACCCGCTCGGCGCCGGGCAGGCCGGCCGCGGCCTGCCCGGACCAGTCGGTCCGGGCCTCGCCGGTGAGCAGCAGTGCCCCGCCGGTCTCGAAGTCCGGCAGCAGCACGCCGGCGCGCGGGTCGAGCTCCAGGTTGCCGAGGGTCATGAACATGCTGTTGCCGGCGTATTCGGGCCAGCGCAGCCGGTCCGGTCCGAGCACCCTGAGGAAGCCGGGGTTGCCTCCCCGGTGCGAGGCGTCCACCCGGCCGTCCGGGCCGGCGGTGGCGACGAAGAAGGTGTCGGCGGTGGCCACGGCCAGCTGCTGGACGGTGGAGAGGACCGGCCCGGCGGCCACCGCGTGCGGGGTCCCGGCGGCCGGCTGCGCCAGCGGGCTGCGGCGCTGGATGTACTTCGGGCAGTTGGCGTAGACCTGGTCGGCGGTGACCACCAGGCCGCCCCGGCCGTCCGGCACGGAGCGGCCGTTGAGCCGCATCCGGCGCCGGCCGGCCGGATCCAGCGCGATGGTGCCGACCTCGGCCGGCCCGGCCAGTGCGGTGGCCAGCGGGTCGTCGTCGGCGGGACGGGCCGCCACCGTGAGGGTCCGGTCGTCGCGGGCGCGCAGGAAGCCTGGCCCGCCGGTGAGCTGGGTGGCCCAGAGCCGGCCGTCGGCGTCGGCGGCGCCGACCACCAGGAGCTGCCGCTCGGCCAGGAAGCGGGCGGCCACGGCCGGGATGGTGCTGCCGATCGCGCGGCCCGAGTGGTCGGCCCGGTCGCTGCGGCCGGCCCGGGCCTGCACCGCGCGCTCGCCCGGGTGGTAGGGCGTACTTCCGGTCATGGCGTGCCTCCTGTCCTGGCGGGGTGGTCGGTCCGTCCGGACCCGGGAGAAGCCGCTGGTCCGGACGGGTCCGGAAGACGTCGCAGGTACGGACGGATCTCGGAGAAGCCGCAGGTCCGCGCGGATCTAGAAGAAGCCGCAGGTCGGGGCGGACCCGGCGGGGGCGGCGGCCTCGGTCTCGTCCACGCCCTTCGGGGTGTAGATCTCCAGCCGGATGCCGTCCGGGTCGGTGAAGAAGATCCCGCCGGAGGCCGCGCCCTCGCGGTGCGGGACGACGCCCTCGTGGGCGAACTCGGCGCCCAGCTCGCGCAGCACCTGCTCGGCGGCGCGGACCTCGTCCAGCGAGTCGACCTGGAACGAGAGGTGGTGCAGGCCGGGTGCGGCGGTGGCGAAGGTGCCGGTGCTCTGCTGCCAGAGCGTGATCAGCAGCCGGCCGTCGCGGCCCAGGAAGGCGAAGCGGCGGTCCGGGTCGGTGCCCTCGTTGATCAGCTCCAGGCCGAGGGCGCGCCGGTAGAAGGCGACCGAGCGGTCCAGGTCGGTGACGTTCAGGCCCACGTGACCGGTCTGCAGGGTGCCGCTGCTGAGGGTGGTGCTGGACATGGCTGGTCACTCCCGTGGCTGGGACGTCCGCGGACGCCGATGTCTAACTGTTGTTATAGATATTAGTGGTTAGACAGTAGGGGCGTCAACCAGTGCTCGGGTATGAAGGGGTTAGATAGAGAAGGGGGTGGCGGTGTCATGACAAATGAGTAAGATGGCGGAGCGGAGGCCGGTCGCGCGGTGCGCGGTGGGCTACTCCCACTCCCAGCGGATGCCGACGTGGCCCGGCTGCTGGTCGGGGGCGAGCACGTGGGCGCTGGCGGAGGCGCCGATCCAGAGCTGCTCGCGGCGGCGGTCGACGTCCTCGCCCGGGGCGCGGTCGTAGCGCTCGCAGTGGACCGGGACGGCCGCCGGGTCGAAGTGCACCTGGAGCACGTACTCGCGGACCGGGATGGCGAAGCGGCGGCTGTACTCCAGGGTCGGGCCGCCGGGCGGGATCTCCACCTCGTACTCGAAGACCGTGCTGTCGCCCAGCGCGAGCGGCCGGTCGAGCATCAGCTCGCCGACCACCAGGCCGACCTCCGGGCGGCGGCGGACCCTGCCCAGCCGGCCGTGCCGGACCGAGGTGATCTCGGGGCAGCCGGTGGCCTCCTCGTCGGCCTTGTGCACGACCAGGCAGCGGGCCACCCCGCCGACGGTGGCGCGGACGACCTGGCGCATCCGCAGCAGGTTGCCGCGGCGCTCGGAGTCGACGTAGTACGAGTCGTGGATGGAGAGCCGCTCCAGCTCGCCGACCGGCGGGGCGTTCAGCTCGGTGAAGACGTCGGCGATCTCCTGCTCGCCCGGCCAGACGTCCTCCAGCCGCAGGTGCGCCGTGTTCGCGGCGGCGGCCCAGCGCCCGCGCGGACGGGGCGGGCCGAGCAGTGCGGAGAGGGTGGAGTGCGGCAGGCCGAGCAGCTCCTCCAGCAGGTGGACGGCGCGCAGTGAGCTGGCCCGCTCGGGCTGGCTGCGGCCGCGCCGCCAGTAACTCAGCGTGGTGACGCTGACCCTGACACCGCGTTGGGCGAGTGCGGCGCGGATCCGGTCCAGGCTCAGGCCGCTGGCCTCGATCGCCAGGTTCAGGGCGTCGGCGAAGCCCCCGGCGGGCGCGGGGCGGCCGGGGCCCGGCGCTGCGGTCGCGGGCGCCGGGGTCGCGGGTGCTGCGGTCATGGGTGCCGCGGCGGAGGGCGGGATCGGCGTGGTGGCGGGTGCGGGCGCGCCGGGGCGCGGGCCGACCAGCCGGAGCCGGGCGTCCTGGGGGTGTTGTGAGCCCATACGGTTACCTTCCCCAGCAGGCGGGTTCGGCGCGGCCGGTCCGGCGCCTAGGCGCGCCGTCAGCGGCTTCACCGAGCTGTGGGGAACCCTATGCACGGTCGAGAGGCTACGTCATCAGTCGTGCGTATGACAGTAGTCACGGGTGTTCGACAGCAAGGTTAGCGATCTCGAAACAGTGCGGAAACACACCGCCGGGGCGGTCCAGGTGCGGACCGCCCCGACGGGGTGGGGGCGAGACTGGTCAGGAGACGCTGAGAGCGGCGTCGTCCAGGACAAAGCTGGTCTTCAGCGAGGTGTCCTCGGTGCCGGTGAACTTGACCGTCACCGTCTGGCCGGCGAAGGCCGAGAGGTCGAAGGACTTCTGGACGAAGCCCGCGGCCGCGTTGGCGTTCGACAGGGTGGTCAGCGTGGTCGAGCCGGCCTGGACGGTCAGCTTGTCGTACGCGGTGGTGCCGGTCTCGGCGGTGTCGATGTGCACCCAGAACGAGAGGGTGGCCTTGCAGCCGGCCGGGATCGAGACGGTCTGCGACAGGGTGTCGGTGTGGGAGCTGCCGTAGCCGTCCAGCCAGGCCTTCCAGGAACCGGAGTGAGCGGCCTCACCGGTGCTGCTGTCGACCACGCCGCTGGACGCCGTCCACGGCGCGGCGGTGCCGGTCTCGAAGCCGCCGTTGCCGATCAGCTGGGTCGCGGTGCAGCCGCCGGACGGGGGCGGGGTGGTGCCGAGCAGCGCGGTGTTCAGGGCGTCCGCGATCGGGCTGCCCCAGCCGGTGACCTGGTCGTACCCGGCCTTGGTGGAGAAGTCCTGGTTCTTGCCGGTGGTCACGTCGTGGAACGTCGTGCCGTAGCTGCTGCTGTTGGCGACCGCGTACAGCTTCGGGCTCGCCTCGCCGAGGACGGGCTGACCGGCGGCCTTGGCCTTCTGGTTGAACTGGGCGGCGTAGCCGGACCAGAGCGGCGCGGCCGCGCTGGTGCCGCCGTACACCTGCCAGCCGCCGGCGGTGTAGATCGCGAAACCGCTGGCCGGGTCGGCGTTGGAGGAGACGTCCGGGACGGTGCGCATGGTGCCGGTCACGCCCGTGCCGGTCTGCCAGCTCGGCTTGGGGAAGACGGTGGAGACGCCGCCGCCGGCCGTGCTCCAGGCGCTCTCGGAGGAGTAGGCGCTGCCGGAGACCTTGAGGTTGGTGCCGCCGACGCCGGTCTGGTGCGGGCTGGACGCCGGGAAGTCGACCGCCTTGACGGAGGAGCCGCTGGTGGAGCGGGTGCAGTCGCGGGAGCCGTCGTCGCCGGAGGCCGAGAAGATCGAGATGCCCTGGGCGGCGGCCTGCTTGAACGAGTTGTCGACCGCCGTCATCGAGGAGGCGGTGGTGTCCGGCTCGCAGGAGCCCCACGAGATGGAGATGACCGAGACCCGGTTGTCCGCGACGATCTTGGCGGCCATGTCGATCTCGCCCTGGTCGCTGTTGGGCGCCTCGTAGACGAGCTGGGTCGCCTTGGGGGCGACACCGCGGACGATCTCGCTGTCCAGCTCGACCTCGCCCTGGCCCTCGCCGGGCTTGCTGTCGTAGTTGGCGCCGTCCACCGAGACCGTGGAGACGGCCGGGCCGGTCAGACCGTACTGGGAGTCGTACGTCTTCAGGTTGTTGGCGCTGTAGCCGTCGAACTCCCAGAGGGCGACGGTCACTCCGGTGCCGTCGGCGCCGGTCTTGTCGAGGTTGTAGGCGCCGTCGTACTGGCCCGGGCCGAAGCCGCTCGGGGCGGCGGTGGTCGCGTTGGGGGCGGCCGGCGTGCTGGAGGGCTTGATGTTGCGGGTCGTCCGGACGGTGTGGTTGTTCAGGCCGGATATGCCCTGCACCACGTCGGCCAGGTCCGCCGGGACGGACGCGGCCGCGTCGTTGGCGAAGAAGGTGCGCTGCTGCTGCGGGTCCAGGTAGGCGCTCTCGTGCGTGCCGAACGCCTTGGCGATCTGCTCGGCGGTGCCGTGCGCGTTGACCACCTGGCGGTTGTCGCTGACTCCCGAGACGGTCAGGCCCTGGGCGGCCAGGTACGACTTGACCTGCTCGACGCCGGCCTGGGTCGGGCCGAAGCGCTCGGTGAACTGCTGCGGCGTCAGGAACCGGCCGTACTCGGGCGTGCCCGGGGTGGCCACCGCGGTGAGGAAGCGGTCCAGCTCGGCGGTGTTGCGCAGCTTGAGGCTGATCGCGACGGTGAGCTGCTGCTCGGCGGGGACGTCGCCCTTCTTCTCCGAACGGGCCACCGCGGGGGTCACGGTGTTCGGCAGCGAGACGCGGGGCGCGGAGGCGTTGGGGTTCGGGGCAGCCTGCGCGGCGGTGACGCCGAGCGAGACGGCGGTCAGCGGCAGAACGGCAAGGGCCGCGGCGAGGGCAAGGGAGCGGGGGCGCACGGAATCCTCCTCTGGCCGGCGTGTGGGGGCCGGCAGGGGCCAGGGCGTCGCTGGGGTGAGACGCTGGCTAGAACATGTCAGAAGGGGTCCGGCAATTGGCTTATGGTCAAGCAATCCGTTGCTAAAAAACAGTCAACTGTGGAGAACCGAATGGAGACGGCTCCATACAGTTAATGGCGGGAATTCCGGTTCGGCCCCCGATCGGATCCCTGATTCCGACCGGACCGATTCCGGCCGGACGAATTCGGGACAGACCGGGCCGGACGAATTCGGGACAGACCGGGCCGGACGTAGAATCGGGTATCGGGCGCGACCGAGGGAGAACCGATGACGGACCGGAAAGCAGACCCGCGGGACCCGCGCCCGCTGATCGGCGAGCCGCTCTCGCTGGACCTGCTGAACACCCGCTGGAGGGGCACGCCGGTCAACGACCTGCTGGCCGGACCGGAGGGGCTCGGGATCTGGCTCGCCTCCGCCGGACTCGCCGCGCGCTGCCCGGCCGGGGACGCGGGGCTCGCCGCCCTGCGGCAGGCGCGGGAGGCGCTGGCGGCGGTCGTCCGCGACCTCGACGAACACGGTGCGCCGGGGGCGGAGGCGGTGGCCGGGCTGAACGAGGTGCTGCGGCACGGGCGGCTGCGGCGGGAGCTCGGGCCGCAGGGGCCGGCCGAGAGCGTCGAGGTGGACCGCCCGGAGTGGCTGGCGGCCTGGCTGGCGGCGGACGACCTGCTCGGCCTGCTCGGCCAGGGGACGCACCGGATCAAGAAGTGCGCGCACGAGGCCTGCATCCTGCACTTCTTCGACACGTCGCAGAACGGGCGGCGGCGGTGGTGCTCGATGGCGGTGTGCGGGAACCGGGCGAAGGCGGCGCGGCACTACGAGAAGGTGAAGGCCTGAGAAGGCCGGGGTGACGCGTGGCCCGGGTGCGGGCGTAGGGGCGGGGGCGCCCTTACGCCCGCGGGGCGGGGGTCAGGCGTCGGCGGGGGCGCCGAGCCACTGGGCGAGGGCGGTGCGGAGTTCGCCGCGGCCCGGGTCGACGGCGGCCCAGGCGGCGTAGCCGTCGGGGCGGATCAGCAGGACGGTGTCCCGCAGCTTGCCGTGCGGGTCGGCCGGGGCGGCGGTGACCACGCGGTCCGCCCACGGGGCCGCGGCGGACAGTTCGTCATTGCTGACCAGCACGAACTTCCCCGCGCGGAGCGCCTCGTAGAGCCGTTCGGGCGCGGCCGGCCCGCCCTCCTGGGGCTGCTCCAGGCCGGTGAGCCGAAGGTCCGGGACGCGCCGGCCGACCAGCGGGTGGGCGTCCTTGGGCGCGGCGTACTTGATGCCGATGCCGGAGACCATCTTCGCGCCGCGCTCGGCCACCACGTCGAGGTGCTCCGCGACGGTGGTGAGGGCGCCGCGCAGGGCGCGGGTGGGCGCGGAGTGCGCGAGGGCGAGCCTGACCAGTGCGCCGGAGCTGCGCAGCACCATCTTGCCGACCGGGTGCCGCTCGGTCTGGTAGGTGTCGAGCAGGGCGTCGGTGGCCCAGCCCTGGACGGCGGCGGTGAGCTTCCAGGAGAGGTTGGCGGCGTCCTGGAGGCCGGTGTTCATGCCCTGGCCGCCGGCCGGGGAGTGGCAGTGGGCGGCGTCGCCGGCCAGGAAGACCCGGCCGGAGCGGTAGTTGGGGGCCTGACGCTCGTCACTGTGGAAGGTGGACGACCACCGGGCGTCGTGCAGGCCGTAGTCCTCGCCGAGGGTGTCGCGGGTGATCTCGGCGATCCGCTCGAGCGAGGGCGGGGTGCCGTCGGGGTGCTGGTCGTGCCGGTCCCAGGCGATCACCCGGTGCCAGCCGTCACCGAACGGGGCCAGGAAGGCGAAGCCGTCCTCGGTGGCGCCGACGGTGATCACCTCGTCGGGGGCGCGCTCCAGCCGGACGTCGGCCAGCACCACGGAGTTGACCACGGATTCGCCGGGGAAGGGGATGCCGAGCAGGTCGCGGACGGTGGAGTGGACGCCGTCGGTGCCGACGGCGTAGCGGGCCCGGTGGGTGACGGGGGCGCCGTCCATGGGGGTCCCCCCGCCCGGAGCGTGGGGGAGCGTTTCGATCGTGACGCCCTCGGCGTCCTGGCGCAGCCCGGTGACCTCGGCGCCGCGCAGGATGGTCGCGCCGGCCTTCAGCGCGCGCTCCTGGAGCAGCCGTTCGGTGTTCGACTGCGGGGTGATCAGGACGAACGGGAACCGGGTCGGCAGGCTGCCGAGGTCGACCCGGAGCCGGTCGAAGAGCCGCAGCGAGCCGAGCGGGACGCCGGTGGCGATCAGCTCGTCGGCCAGGCCGCGGGCGTCCAGCATTTCGAGGGTGCGGGCGTGCACGGCGAAGGCCCGGGTGAGGTTCGATTCGCTGCCGCGCTTCTCCAGGACGGTGACCCGGACGCCGGCGGTGGCCAGGTCCCCGGCCAGCAGCAGCCCGGTCGGTCCGGCGCCGACGATCAGGACGTCGGTGACGGTCTGCTTGGCTGTCATGTGTCAGCTCCCCGTGATCGGACGATGGTTGGCCGCGGTCGGCGGCGTTCTCCCGGCTCCATCATCGCTGCCCGGGGTGGGGCTGTGAATCTCCGGGCCCCGGCGTCGTGCCGCCGGGGCCCGGAGGGGGTGACTCAGCTGTGGCGCCGGACCTCCACGGTGCGGAACCGGTTGGCGACGAACGCGCCGTCGCAGTAGGCGGAGTTGGCGGCCGGGTTGGCGCCGGTGCCGTGCAGGTCGGAGAAGGCGGCGGTCTGGTTGGCGTACACGCCGCCGGTGAGGTTGAGCGAGAGCGAGACGCCGGAGTCGAGCGCGGCCTCGACCAGGGCCGACTCCACCTCGGGCGAGGTGGTGTAGCCGGAGGCGGTCATCGCACCCTGGGTGCGGACCGTGTCACGCATCAACTCCACTGCGGCGGCGGTGGATTCGACCGCGACGGCGAAGGAGACCGGGCCGAAGCACTCGCTCCGGAAGACCGCCCGGTCGTCCGGCTTGTCGGCGTCCAGCTTGATCAGCGCCGGGGTGCGGACGGTCGCGGCGGGGAACTCGGGCGAGGTCACCACCCGCGGGGCGAGGGCGAGTTCGCCGTACTCGCCGCCGGCCGCGGCGACCGTGCGCTGGAGCACACCGGGATTGACCACGGCGCCGAGGAGGGCGGCGGCGCGGGCGTCGTCGGAGAGCAGGCCCTCGATGGCGGCGGCGAGGTCGGTCACCACGTCGTCGTAGGACTTGGCGCCCTGGTCGGTCTCGATGCCGGTGCGCGGGATCAGCAGGTTCTGCGGGGTGGTGCACATCTGGCCGCTGTAGAGCGAGAGCGAGAAGGCCAGGTTGTTCAGCATGCCCCGGTAGTCGTCGGTGGAGTCGACGACGACGGTGTTGACGCCGGCCTTCTCGGTGTAGACCTCGGCCTGCCGGGCGTTCTCCTCCAGCCAGTCGCCGAAGGCGGTGGAGCCGGTGTAGTCGATCAGCCTGATCTCGGGACGGACGGCGAGCGTCTGGGCGACGGTGCCGCCCTCGTGCTCGGCGGCCAGGCAGACCAGGTTGGGGTCGAACCCGGCCTCGGCGAGCACCTCGCGGGCGATCTTCACGGTCAGGGCGAGCGGCAGCATGGCGCGCGGGTGCGGCTTGACCAGCACCGGGTTGCCGGTGGCCAGCGAGGCGAACAGGCCGGGGAAGCCGTTCCAGGTGGGGAAGGTGTTGCAGCCGATCAGCAGCGCGAGACCGCGCGGGACGACGGTGAACTCCTTGGTCATGACCAGCGGGTCGCGCTTGCCCTGCGGCTTGGACCAGCCGGCCTGCCGCGGCAGCCGGGTCTGCTCGGCGTACGCGTAGGCCACCGCCTCCAGGCCGCGGTCCTGCGCGTGCGGGCCGCCGGCCTGGAAGGCCATGCCGTACGCCTGGCCGGTGGTGTGCATCACCGCGTGCGCGAACTCGTGCGAGCGGGCGTTGATCCGGGCCAGGATCTCCAGGCAGACGACGGCGCGGTCGAGCGGGGTGGCGGCGGCCCAGCCGGGCCGGGCGGCGGTCAGCGCGGCGATCAGCGCGTCCGGCTCGGCGTGCGGGTAGCCGATGCCCAGCTCGACGCCGTACGGGGAGGCCTCGCCGCCGACCAGGTCGCCGTCGGCGGGGTGGTGATCGAGGGAGAACGGGTTGTTCAGCAGGGCCTCGAAGGCGGCCTTGCCGTCCGCGGCCCCGCTCTCGCCGTAGGCCTTCGGGAACTCGGGGTAGGGCGACCAGTAGTCGCGCTTCGCGGCGGCGGCGAGCGCGGCGTCCAGGGTGGCCTGGTGGCGTTCGGCGAGCTCGGCGACGAGGGGGTGGGTGACCGCTGCGGACATGGTGTGCGCTCCTCAGAGGGGAGGACGGGACACGTCACAGAGTAACCGAACGATCGGTCGGCTCAAGAGGGTCCGTCCGACCGCAGTTCGCAGGCGCGGCCCGATCCCGGCGCGGGGCGGCTGCCGGACGCAGACGGGGGCGCGTCCGGAGTGGACGCGCCCCCGTAGGAGTCCTGAGCCCGCGGCCTACGGAATGCCCAGCTCGAAGATCACGTACCCGCCGTACCAGCCGGAGGCGAGCGCGCCGGTGCCGAGCACCGCGGCCAGCACCGGCCAGCTGAGCTTGCGCATCGCCACCGCCAGCGCGATGAGCAGCGGGAACGCCGGCAGCAGGTAGCGCGAGGTGTTGCCGAAGATGCCCAGGCTGCCGAGCACCGAGACGATCGTGGCCAGGGTGTACGCGGTCAGCACCAGCGGCGGGCGGAGCCGGACCAGCAGCACGATCAGCACCGGCAGCGTCAGCACGATCAGGGTGGCCAGCAGGTCGGTCACCGGCCAGGCGAACGGGTAGTCCGACCGGCCCAGCAGCACGCCGCGGATCGCCTCGAAGGTGCCGTGGCCGAAGTCGAAGTAGTGCAGCCAGGCATCGTGCTGGAGCTTGAAGTAGCCGCCCCAGTCGTCCGTCCGCCAGCCGACCCAGCCGACGTAGCCGAGCAGGCCGATCGGGGCCAGCAGCATCGCGGTCAGCGGGCGGGCGACGCCGCTCTCCCGCCGGTACAGCTCGACCAGCGCGGCCAGGCCGACGGCGCCGATCAGTGCCGCGGACGTCGGCCGGTTGAGTCCGGCGACCAGGGTGATCACGCCGGCGGCGATCCACTGCTTGGTCATCACGCAGTAGCAGGCCCAGGCGGCCAGCGCGACGAACAGGGAGTCCGAGTAGAGCGCCCACTCGGCGCCGGAGCCCGGGGCGATCGCCCAGAGCCCGGCCGCGATCACGCCGGCCCGCGGACCGGCCAGCTTGTCCACCACCGCGTAGATGCCGGCGGCGGCGAACAACGAGGCCACCACCGAGACCAGCATCCCGGCGCCGTACAGCCCGAGCCCGGTGCCGTCCGAGACCAGCCGCATCAGCCCCGGGTAGAGCGGGAAGAAGGCCGCCGAGTTCTGCTCGATGGTGAAGCCGGGGAGGCCGCCGGGGACCGGGACCAGGGCCGGGTGGTACCCGAACTGGGCGATCTGCTGGTACCACCAGCCGTCCCAGCTGGCCAGGACGTCCCAGGGGTTGGCGCCGCCGCCGAACCGGGGGTGCTTCTTGAGGTAGTCGCCGGAGAACGACAACAGCTTCATGAAGACGGTGAAGCCGAGCAGCTTGAGCACGGCGTAACACCAGACGGCCGGCCCGAACCGGAGGGCCAGGGCACGGGCGCGCTCGCGCAGGCCTGACTCCGGCGCGGATCCCGGGTCGTCGCTGCGCTGCTCGGGAACGTCGGAGGCGACTGCCGGTATTGCGCTCATGCCCCTACCTCGCTGCGCTCGCTCATCAGACTGGACCCCACCCTGCTGGCCTTGGACGATCGTCCGCCGAGTCTAGAACGTGCGGTCGCGGAGTTGGTGCGGACCAACCGGGAGCCGGCACGGACCACCCGACCCGATCACGTCCGGCGCAGCGGGGGCGGGGATACTCGGAGGATGGCCGATCACACCACGCGCACCGCCTACACCGTGGAGTCGCTGCTCGCGGTGACCGTCGACGTCTTCAACGAGCGTGGATACGACGGCACCTCGATGGAGGACCTGTCCCGGGCGGCTGGCATCTCCAAGTCCTCGATCTACCACCACGTGCGCGGCAAGGAGGAGCTGCTCCGGCTCGCCGTCGGGCGGGCGCTGGACGGGTTGTTCGGCATCCTCGCCGAGCCGGGTGCGGTCGGCGGCCCGGCGGTGGAGCGGCTGGAGCACGTGGTGCGGCGGACCGCGGAGGTGCTGCTGGCGGAGCTGCCGTACGTCACCCTGCTGCTGCGGGTGCGCGGCAACACGGCCACCGAGCAGTGGGCGCTGGAGCGGCGCCGGGAGTTCGACCACCAGGTCGCCGAGCTGCTGCGGGCGGCCGTCGCGGACGGTGCGCTGCGGGCGGACGTCGAGCCGCGGCTGGCCACCCGGCTGCTCTTCGGCATGATCAACTCGATCGTGGAGTGGTACCGGCCGGGTCTCAGGGCGGCCGACGGCGTCGCCGACGCGGTGGTCCACCTGGCCTTCGACGGGCTGCGGGCCCGGTAGGCCGGTTCAGTCCGGGGGGACCTGGTCCGTCTCCTCGAAGACCAGCATCGTGCGGGTGCCGAGCACCTGCGGGATGGACTGGATGCTGCCCAGCACCAGCTCCCGCAGCGCGTGGTTGTCGGCGGTGTGCACCAGCAGCAGCACGTCGAAGTCCCCGCCGACCAGGGCGATGTGCGCCACCCCGGGCAGCGCCAGCAGCTGCTCGCGGACCGTCCGCCAGGAGTTCTGCACGATCTTCAGGGTGACGTACGCGGATGCGCCCTGACCTGCCTTTTCGTGGTCGACGCGGGCGGTGAAGCCGCGGATGACGCCGTCCTCGACCATCCTGGATATCCGGGCGTACGCATTCGCCCGGGACACGTGCACCCGCTCGGCCACCGAGCGGATCGAGGCGCGACCGTCCTGCTGCAGCAGCCGCAGGATCGCCCGGTCGACACGGTCGAGCCTGGACGTCTGTTCAGTCGACATGACCCCCCACCCCTGCTGATTGGACGCAATGCCACCAGTCGACCGCCACCCGGGCCGATTGTCCAGCACCTTGTCACGCTTCTGGTCAAGATGAACAGACGACCGAACAATCGGTAGGGAGCCCCCGCCACCCCTGGAGGTGCCCGAGATGACCGTTCTCGACCACAGACACCACACGGCGGTGCCCGGCTGGCTGCCCGGGGCGACCGCCCCGCGCACCGACCCGGCGCCCCTGCTCCCGGACGCCTCGCCGGTCCGCGTGCTCGGCACTCCCGAGCTGGAGAAGTACGACCCCGCGCTGCTGCGCGAGCTCTACCGCCGCCTGGTGGTCGGCCGCCGCTACAACCAGCAGGCCACCACCCTGACCAAGCAGGGCCGGCTCGCCGTCTACCCGGCCTCCACCGGCCAGGAGGCCTGCCAGGTCGCCGCCGCGCTGGCGCTCGGCGAGCGCGACTGGCTCTTCCCCAGCTACCGCGACACCCTCGCGGTGGTCTCCCGCGGGGTCGACCCGCTGGAGGCGCTCACCCTGCTGCGCGGCAACGCCCACACCGGCTACGACCCGCGTGCCACCCGCACCGCCCCGCTCTGCACGCCGCTGGCCACCCAGGCCCCGCACGCCGTCGGGCTGGCGCACGCCGCGAGGCTCGCCGGCGAGCCGGTGGTCGCGCTGGCGCTGCTCGGCGACGGCGGCACCAGCGAGGGCGACTTCCACGAGGCGCTGAACTTCGCCGCGGTGCTCCGGGCGCCCGTCGTCTTCCTGGTGCAGAACAACGGATACGCGATCTCCGTCCCGCTCACCGCGCAGTCGGCCGCGCCGAGCCTGGCCCACAAGGCCGTCGGCTACGGCATGCCGGGCCGGCTGGTGGACGGCAACGACGCGCCCGCGGTGCACAGCGTGCTCGCCGAGGCGGTCGAGCGGGCCCGGACCGGCGGCGGCCCGACCCTGGTCGAGGCGCTCACCTACCGGATCGAGGCGCACACCAACGCCGACGACGCCACCCGCTACCGGGACGACACCGAGGTGACCGCCTGGCGGGAGCACGACCCGATCCTGCTGATGGAACGCCACCTGCGCGGACTCGGCGTCCTGGACGACTCCCTGGTGCAGGAGGCGGCCGACGAGGCGGAGGCACTGGCGGCCCGGATGCGGGCCGAGTTCCACACCGACGCAGAGCTGGACCCGATGGCCCTGTTCTCCCACGTCTACGCCGAGCCCACCCCGCAACTGCGGGAGCAGGCCGCCCAGTTGTCCGCCGAGCTGGCCGCCGAGGCCGAGGTGCACGACCGATGAACCAGACCGCCCACCCGACGCCCGCCGCCACCCTCGGCGGGGCCGCCGCGCGGCACTCCTCCGACGCCCCGCGCACGGCCACCATGGCGCAGGCGCTCAACGCGGCGCTGCGCGACTCCCTGCGCGAGGACCCGTCCGTACACGTGCTCGGCGAGGACGTCGGCGCGCTCGGCGGCGTCTTCCGGATCACCGACGGGCTGACCGCCGAGTTCGGACCGGACCGCTGTCTGGACACCCCGCTGGCCGAGGCGGGCATCCTCGGCACCGCGATCGGCATGGCGATGTACGGGCTGCGCCCGGTGGTGGAGATGCAGTTCGACGCCTTCGCCTACCCGGCGCTGGAGCAGCTCTTCTCGCACGTCGCCAAGATGCGCAACCGTACGGCCGGCAAGCTCCCGCTGCCGATCACCGTCCGGATCCCGTACGGCGGCGGGATCGGCGGCGTCGAGCACCACAGCGACGCCTCCGAGGCGTACTACACCGCCACCCCCGGCCTGCACGTGGTCACCCCGGCCACGGTGGCCGACGCGTACGGCCTGCTGCGGGCGTCGATCGCCTCCGACGACCCGGTGGTCTTCCTGGAGCCCAAGCGGCTCTACTGGGGCAAGACCGGGTTCGACCCGTCGGCGCCGGTCGAGCCGATCGGCCGGGCGGTGCTGCGGCGGACCGGGACGTCCGCGGTGCTGATCACCTACGGGCCCTCGCTGCCGGTCTGCCTGGAGGCGGCCGAGGCGGCGAAGGCCGAGGGCTGGGACCTCGCGGTGCTGGACCTGCGGACCCTGGTTCCGTTCGACGACGAGACGGTCTGCCGGGTGGTCCGCTCGCTCGGCCGCGCCGTCGTGGTGCACGAGGCGAGCGGCTTCGGCGGCACCGGCGCGGAGATCGCCGCCCGGGTCACCGAGCGCTGCTTCCACCACCTGGCCGCACCGGTGCTGCGGGTCACCGGCTTCGACATCCCGTACCCGCCGCCGATGCTGGAGCACCACCACCTGCCCGGGGTGGACCGGATCCTGGACGCGGTCGCCCGGCTGCAGTGGGAGGACTGAGGATGATGCCCGTCGTGCGCGAGTTCACCCTGCCCGACCTCGGTGAGGGACTCACCGGGGCGGAGGTGGTGCGCTGGATGGTCGAGGTCGGCGACGTCATCGCGGTCGACCAGCCGGTCGTGGAGGTGGAGACCGCCAAGGCCGTGGTCGAGGTGCCCTGCCCGTACGGCGGGGTGGTCACCGCCCGGTACGGAGAGCCGGGCGAGGAGGTGGCGGTCGGCGCGCCGCTGGTGACGGTCGCGGTGGCGCCTGCGGAGGGGCCCGCGGAGGGCCTCGGGGCGGCCGGACGGCCGGTCACCGCGGAGGTGGAGCGGCCGCTGGTCGGGTACGGCGTCGCCGAGCCGGACCGGGGCGGCCGGCGGCGGCGGGTGGGGGTGCCGACGGCTCCTGCTCCCGTTGCCGTGGCTGTGGCCGCTCCGGCGGCTCCCGTGGCCCCGGTGGCTCCCCCGGCTTCGGTGGCCCCGGTGGCTGCCCTGGCTCCGGTGGTCGTGCCGGTGATCTCGCCGCTGGTGCGGCGGGCGGCCCGGGAGCACGGGATCGACCTGGCGGCGCTCACCGGCAGCGGCCCGGACGGGCTGATCATGCGTGCGGACGTCGAACGGGCGGCCGCGGCGAAGTCGCTGCCCGCTCCGGCCGCCGCGCCGGGCTCCACGGCCACGGCGGCGGCCGCGGACGGTGTCGTCCCGCTGCGCGGACTGCGTCGGGCGGTGGCCGAGAAGCTCACCCGCAGCCACCGCGAGATCCCCGCGGCCACCTGCTGGGTCGACGCCGACGCCACCGAACTGATGGCACTGCGGCGGCAGTTGAACGCCACCCCGAGGCCGAAGGTGAGCGTGCTGGCGCTGCTGGCCCGGATCTGCACGGTCGCGCTGGCGCGCTTCCCCGAGCTCAACTCCAGTGTGACGGAGGATGGTTCGGGCATCCTGCGACACTCGGCGGTGCACCTGGGCTTCGCCGCGCAGGGCGAGCGCGGCCTGGTCGTCCCCGTGGTGCGGGACGCCCAGCAGCTCTCCACCGAGCAACTCGGCGCCGAGCTCGGCCGGTTGACCGAGGCGGCCCGCGTCGGCTCGCTGACGCCGGCCGAACTCACCGGCGGGACGTTCACGTTGAACAACTACGGGGTGTTCGGCGTGGACGGTTCGACCCCGATCCTCAACCACCCCGAGGCGGCGATGCTCGGCGTCGGCCGGATCGTCGCCAAACCCTGGGTCCACCAGGGTGAGTTGGCGGTGCGCGAGGTGACGCAGCTGTCGTTCACCTTCGACCACCGGGTCTGCGACGGCGGCACGGCGGGCGGGTTCCTGCGGTTCGTCGCGGACTGCGTGGAGCAGCCGGGGATGCTGCTGCGACAGCTGTGACCTGCGGGTGATCGCCTTGCGTGGCCGCGCCGCCACGCAAGGCGACCGCAGATCGACTGAGAGTAGCGCGTGCGGAGGGCGGGTGTCCGGGCTTCGCGCGATTTGTCGGATGAGCACTTCGGGCGTGCCACGCTGCCTGGGCGTCAGCAGAGACAAGCCAGGTGGTGGCGCAGGCCGGCCGGAGGCGAAACGATTCTCTTGGGTACTCGAAACGCTGCGGTGAAGTCCCGCAGAACATTTCTGGTCCGTAGCGGGCACGGTTCGGCGGGCGTCGCGGCCGTACCCGGGATGCCGGGCGTCGCGGCTCCGGGCGCCACGCCGGGCGCCCTGCCCGACGTCACGCCGGACAGCGTGCCGGAGCCCGTGGCGGACCTCGCGTCGCTCGGCGCTCCGGGCGTCGCGGCTCCGGCCGTCACGCCGGTGGCCGCTCCCGGCGTCGGGGCGGACGCCACGATGGTGCTCCCGCCGATGCCGCTGGACCCGCCGGACCTGCCGCCGGTGTCGGCGCCGGCCGCCGTCCTCGCACCGGTGGCCGCCGCCCTGCCGATCCCCGACCCGCCGGCCCGGCCGCCCGCCGTTCCGGCGCCGTCCACGCCCGCAGGGCCGCCCGCCCCCGTGGTCGAGCCGCTGTTCGCCCACGCGCCCGGCCTCAACTGGGCCGGTCCGGGCGACCTCCCCCAGCCTCCGGCCGAGGGGACCCCGATGAGCCGGGCCTGGGCACTGCAGACCCTCGGTGACGCCCGCCCGGTGCAGGTCGCCGCGCCCGCGCCCGACCTCCGCACCGCCGCCGAACAGCCGCCCACCGCCCGGGACATCGAGCTGATCCGGACCAGCCTGGCGGTGGTCGAGCCGGTCGCCGACCGGGCCACCGCGCACTTCTACGCGCTGATCTTCCTGCACCACCCCGAGATCCGCGCGCTCTTCCCGGCCGCCATGGACGTCCAGCGGGACCGCCTCTTCCGCGCCCTGCTGATGGCCGCCCGCAGCGCCGGTGACCCGGAGGGCCTGCGCACCTACCTGAGCGCGCTCGGCCGCGGCCACCGCCGGTACGGGACGCTGACCGGCCACTACGGCCCGGTGGGCGAGTGCCTGGTGCAGGCGCTGGCCCGGTACGCGGGCAGCCGCTGGGACGCCGAGACCGAGCTGGCCTGGCGCCGGGTGTACCGGCTGGTCTCCTCGATCATGATCGACGCCGCCGAGGAGGACGCCCGTACCTCGCCGCCGTGGTGGCAGGGCGAGGTGGTCGCCCACGAGCTCCGCACCCGGGACGTCGCGGTGCTCACCGTCCGCCCCGACCAGGCCTATCCGTACCGCGCCGGGCAGTACGCCGGCCTGGAGACGCCCTGGTGGCCGAGGGTCTGGCGGCACTTCTCGTTCGCCTCCGCGCCCCGGCCGGACGGCCTGCTGACCTTCCACGTGAAGGCCGTCCAGGCGGGCTGGGTGAGCAACGCGCTCGTCCACCGGGCCGCGCCGGGGGACGTCCTGCGGCTGGGCCCGGCGGCCGGCGCGATGACCGTCGACCACGCGGCCGGCGCGGACCTACTCTGTCTGGGCGGCGGCACCGGCATCGCGCCGATCCGGGCGCTGGTGGAGGAGGTGGCCGCGCACGGCGCGGCCGGCCGTTCGGTGGAGGTCTTCTACGGCGCCCGGCAGGCCGGGGAGCTGTACGAGCTGGAGGCGCTGCGCGAGCTGGCCGGGCGCCACCCGTGGCTCTCGGTGCGCCCGGTGCTGTCCGGACCCGGCGCCTCGGGCAGCGGGGCGCTGACCGGTGAACTGCCCGAGGTGGTCGGCCGGTTCGGACCATGGGCCGGCCGGGAGGCGTACCTCAGCGGGCCGGCCGCGATGGTCCGGCGCGGGGTCGGCGTGCTGCTGCGGGCCGGGGTGACGGCGGACCGGATCCGGCACGACCTGGTGGGGGACCTCGCAGCGGGCTGACCGGTGCGCTCGGCCCGGGGAGGGCCCGGGCCGACGGCGGGCCGGGCTCAGCCCAGGTCGGGCGCGAGCAGCGCGCGGACGCCCTCGATGTTGGCCGCCAGGTAGGCGCGCAGGCTGGGCGGGACGACGTTGACCGAGGTGACGCCCTCCCGGGTGAAGGGCAGCCGGACCACCTCGTACTCCCCGTTGGGCTCCTCCACCTCGGGGCCGTGCCGCCGGGTGAGGTCCATCGAGGCGAGCCGGCAGACGAAGAAGTGCTGCACCTTGACCCCGTGCGGGTGGAGCACGGTGCCGTCGTCGACGGGGGTCCCCCCGCCCGGAGGGTGGGGGTGGGTGTGGCTGACGGTGTCGACGAAGGCGGGGACGACGTCCACCACCTTGCCGCCGAGCTCCTCGTCCACCTCGCGGTGCAGGGCGTCGACGACGGTGCGGTCGCCATCCTCGACGCCGCCGCCCGGGGTGATCCAGTACGGGTGCGGGGAGCCGGGCCGGGTTCGTTTGATCAGCACGATCGAGGCCGGGCCGTGCGGGTCGTCCGGGTCGATTTCCAGCAGGATCGCCCGGGCGGTGCGTTTGACGACGGGGCGGGGCGGGGTGCCCATGGCGACCTCCGGGGCTGGAGCGTTGTGCGGGAGTCTCCCGCAGGCCGCGGGGGCCGAAACACCGGGGCGTGCGGGTCCGTCCGTCAGCGGGGTGCTCACGGCGGCGATGGATCTGGGATAGTGAAGATGAACGTTATGCAGATCATGTAATTATCGGCAAAGTCCGAACTTTTTCCTTTGATTCCAAGGAAATTACCGAGAGAACGGTGTGAGAGTGATTGCAGCCGCGTGCTCCCTGTGCTGCAATGAGCCACTATCGGGCGAATCGGAGCACCTCACTCCGCATGCCCTGCTGTGCAATGACTCGGGCTGGGGGCTGGGTGTGGCCATGGATCAGATCGCAGACCGCACGACACCGTCGCGCACGGGCCGGCAGCCCACGGCCGTCTCCCCGCCCGTCTCCCCACCCGTCGCCCAGGCCGGCCGGTTGGCCGCCGTCGCCGGGCAACTGCCCCGCAGTGTCGGCGCGATGAACCCGCCCTCCGTCCTCTGACCCTCCTCGTGCCCCATGGGCTGCCCACCCCGATCCCCCTCGTGCACCGTCGGAAGAAGCACACCTTGTCCACCGCGTTCCCCGGCATGGACGATGAGGGCGGAACGGGGAGAGGTGGCGCAAAACCGTCAAATCGGCCGCACGGCCCGCACAGCCGCACTCCCTCCCATGTCAGCGAACTGCACATGCCGGGCCACCCGCGGACCCACGGCCCGCACTTCCCGGCAGAACGAGAGGTACTGGCGCCATGCAGCACAGCACGATCCAGGGCCACCTGCTGATGAACCTGGTGGTCTCCCCCGAGCTCTCCTTCCGCATCGTGGTCGACCTCGGCTACGACCCCGTCGACCCGTACGCGCTCCGGTGCACCTTCCACCTGCCCGGCGACGAGCCGGTCAGCTGGGTCTTCGCCCGCGAGTTGCTGCTCGACGGGATCAGCGGGCCGGCGGGCGAGGGCGACGTGCACATCCACCCGGTCGGCGAGGAGCTCTCCGAGGTCTGCATCGTGCTGCACTCCCCCGGCGGGGACGCCGTGCTGCGCGCCTCCGCGCCCCCGCTGATCGCCTTCCTGGCCCGCACCGACCGGCTGGTGCCGATGGGGCAGGAGCTCACCGGCGGCGAACTCGACGCCCAGCTCGCGGACATCCTCAGAGGGTGTGAGCGGTGACCGGTCGCCCGGCCGGAACGGCGGAAGGGGCCCGAACCCGGTGAGAACCGGGTGCGGGCCCCTTCGCACGGGGCGCTGCTCGTACGGGGCGCCACGGGCGGCGGCTCAGTCGTCGTCGCCGAGCGCCAGGTTGAGGCCCCAGGAGACCAGGCTGATGATCAGCGCGCCGAACAGCGCGGCCCAGAAGCCGTCGACGTGGAAGTCCAGGTTGAGCTTGTCCGAGGCCCAGGAGGTCAGCCAGAGCATCAGGGCGTTGATGACGAAGGTGATCAGCCCCAGGGTGAGGATGAACAGGGGCAGCGAGAACAGCTTCACCACCGGCTTGATGAGCCAGTTCACCACGCCGAAGACCAGCGCCACGGCGATCACCGTCAGGGTCTTGTGCTGCCAGTCGTCGCCGGTCAGCGTGATGCCGGTGACGATCCAGGCGGCCACCCAGATGGCGGCCGCGTTGATAAGTGTCTTGATGACGAAACCCTTCATGGGGCCAGCGTCGCAGGCCGGTCGGGCGGGGGGAAGGTCTGGACCGGCATGTTTGGTGTTGAATGCCCCAGGACCCGGGCCAGGACGAGGAAGGCGCCCCCGATGAAGCTGTTCCGGCTGGACGAACTGGACGCCGAGCGCGCCGCCAACGACGGCGCCTATCTGCGCTTCCTGCGCGAGCCGCGGATGTCCGCCGGCCTCTACGCGCTCTCCCCCGGCGACACCGATCCGCAGACCGCGCACGCCCAGGACGAGATCTACCAGGTGATCAGCGGCCGGGCCGAGTTGACCGTCGGCGACGAGACCACGACGGTCGCCCGCGGGACGGTGGTCTACGTCCCGGCGGGCGTGCCGCACCGGTTCCACCACATCACCGAGGAACTGCGGGTGCTGGTGGTGTTCTCCCCGCCCGAGGACTGAACGGGTCCGCGACCGAGGACTGAACGGCTCCGCGGCCGGGGGCTGAACGGCTCCCCGCCCGAGGACTGAACGGCTCCGTGGCCGGGGCGGCGGCCCGGTTAGGGTCGGGGTATGAGCCTGAGCCTGACGGAAGAACTCTGGGCGGCGATCGAGCCGGTCTACGCCAAGATCCTCGACCACCCCTTCATCGGCGGTCTCACCGACGGCACCCTGCCGCGCGAGGCGTTCCGCCACTTCGTCGTCCAGGACTCGCACTATCTGCGCGACTACGCCCGCGCGCTCGCCGTCTGCGCCGCCAAGGCGCCCGGCGAGGAGGACGTGCGGGCCTTCGCCGACGACGCGGTCGGCGCGCTGGCGGCCGAGCAGGGCATGCACGCCGACTTCATGACCGCCTTCGGCGGCAGCGCGGAGGCGGCCGCCGCCGAGCCGGTGCTGCCCACCACCCGCGCGTACACCAGCTACCTGCTGGCCACCGTCTACGGCGGCTCCTTCGCGGAGGCCGTCGGCGCGGTGCTGCCCTGCTACTGGATCTACGCCAGGGTCGGTGGTGAACTGCTCGCCAAGGGCTCCCCCGACCCGCTGTACGCCAAGTGGATCGCCACCTACGGCGACGAGGCGTTCCAGTCCGTGGTGCGCCGGGTCCTCGCGCTCACCGACCGGCTCGGCGAGGAGATCTCCCCTGCCGAACGCCGCCGGGTGGTGGAGCACTTCACCACCACCTCGCGGTACGAGTGGATGTTCTGGGACGCCGCCTGGCGTGGCGAGACCTGGCCGGTCTGACCTCGTTCCCTCCCCGCGGCCGCGCGGGGAGGGAACGCACGGACGCGGTCAGCCCGCGACGAAGACGCCGGTGAGGTCGGCGATCACGTGGGTGTAGCCGTCGTTGTTGTAGATGCTGACGAGTCCGCCGTCGGTTCTGGTGGTGACGGAGTTGGCCACGGTCTGGCCGGCGGTGAAGTTGAGGCTGGACGTGTCAGGCCTGGCCGCCGCGGCGGCGGGGTACACCGTGAGGTGGCCGTCGGTGGTCGGCTCGGTGGCGGTCACGTTGAGGGCCGCGCCCATGAGGTGGTTCTGGACCACGGGGACGGTGCGGGTGCCGCCGGGTTCCAGGGGCGTCGAGCTCCGCGTGTCGTACGCCCGGACCGGGGTGGTGAGCGCGCTGAACAGCCCGGCACCGGAGGGGCCGTAGAAGCCGACGAGGTCGACGACGACGTCCACCGAGCCGACGTGGTTGAAGACGTCGATCCTCCCGTCGGCGCCGACCGGGACCACGACCTGGTTCGCAACGGTCCGTCCCGGGGCGAAGTTGACGTTCGAGCCCACGTACGGCCGCTCCCTGCCGGTCGGGTAGACCGTCAGGTAGCTGTCCATGGTCCCTTCGGTGGCGGTGACGTTGAGGATCACCGCGCGGGCGTCGGCCGTGCCGAGCTCCGGCTTGGCGACCTGGACCGAACGGACGCCGCCCCAGCCGAGCCGGCCGCCGTCGGTTCGGCTGTCGACCAGCCGCGAGGGCGTCAGGGGCGCGTACTTGTCGGCCGCACCGGCCCGGTAGTAGCCGACCACGTCCAGGACGACGTCGGTGGTGCCGGCGTGGTTGTAGACGGTGATCGCCGGATTGGTGCCGGGGGCGACCGCGACGGTGACCAGGTTCGACACCGTCTTGCCGGCCGTGAAGTTGAGGCTTGAGGTGGCCGGGACGGTACCGGGGTGGCCGGCCGCGCTGAGCGAGAGGTAGCCGTCGGCGGTCGGGTCGGTGGCGGTCACGTTGACCACCACCGCCGTCGTGTCGGCGGGCACGACCGGGTAGGTGGCCGGCGGCATGTGCGAGCTGAACGCGACGAGCGGGGTCGTGTAGTACTCGTCGGGGTTGAGCGGCCGCTGCTGGCCGTTCGGGACGAACAGGGCGTCCCGGGTGTCCAGTACCCGGGTCGGGCTCATCCCGGTGAAGCCGGCCGGGGTGGTGAAGTCGTCCGCCGGGGCGGCGACGACGGGCGGGGCGGCGACGACGGCCGGGGCGGCGAGGGCGGCCGGGGCCGCGAGGACGGCGGGCCCGGTGAGGACCAGTGCGGTGAGGACGGCGAGGGCGGTGGCGGGTCTTGCGCGCATGCGGACTCCCCCTGCGACGGCAGCCTCCGGCCTCGACCCGGAGGTCTCTGCCTGGGTAGACCGACGGGCGGGGAAAAGGTTGTGGGGCTCGGGCGAACCTTTACCCGGCCGCGCCGGGCGGCCCGCCCCCACCGGGGGAACGGGCCGCCGGGCGGATCATCGCCGGGGCCGCGGCCGGGGCGACGTGAGGGGCCGCGGCCGGAGCGGCGCCCGCGGCGACGGGCGCGTCAGGCTCAGGGCCGTGAGCACGGCCACGGAGAGGGCGGGTCGAACACGCATGACGGGAATCCCCTCGGACAGTGACCTCCGAACTCCCCCCGGAGGTCCGTGTACTGAGAGACGTGCGACCCGCCGGTGGGTCGCTGCCGGTTTCGAAGATCTTTCCGGGGTGTTCCCGCGCACATTCCGAGGGTTTCCCCCCGGGGCGGGGTCAGGGGCGATCTCCGGGTTCTCTCCGGGCCGTTGGCTCTCGTTCCGGCACTTGCGTCCCCGTACGATCGAAGTATCGAAAGCAAGCGGGATGCGGCACCGGACGGCAGCCGGCCCGAGGGGAGAGAAGGAACGGACATGGCTGAGTTCTGGAAGTCGCTGCCCTCGTGGGTGCGCAACATCGTCGTCCCGGTGCTGGTGCTGATCCTGGCCTGGAACGTCATCGGATTCGTCTTCGGCGTGGTGGGCGCGCTGCTGAGCCTGGCCTTCAAGCTGCTGGTGGTGGTCGGGATCGCCGCCGCCGTCGTGATCCTCGTGAAGAAGGCCGCCAAGAGCTAGCCACCGGCCCTTCGGACGCCCGTACCCCGTCGGCGGGGGTGCGGGCGTCAGTCGTTCGCGGGCACGCCGGTGCGGGCGGCCCGGTCGAGCAGCAGCACCGTGTCGAGGTCCCAGAACGGCTGCCAGCGCTGGGCGCGGGCGCGGGAGAGGTCGAGGGTGACGCTGTGGGCGAGCTGGTCGACCGCGTACGGGGTCAGGCCGGGGAGACGCCCGGTGCGGGCGGCCAGCCGGGCCAGGGGTGCGGGCACGTGGCCGATCCGCGCCCGGACGCCGTGCGCGGCGAGCACCCTGCGGACGGCGTCGTCGCGCCGGTAGTGCCGGCCGTCGGCGATGTTGTACGCGCCCGGCGTCCAGGCGGCGCGACCGGTCAGGCCCAGTGCGGCCAGGCAGGCGTCGGCGAGGTTCTGCACGGCGGTGAGGCTGATCCGGACGTCGCCGCCCGGGAGCAGCAGCAGACCGCGGCGGGCGCGGGCCAGCAGCTGCGGGGCGAGGTGCGGGTCGCCCGGCCCGTAGACGGCGCGCGGGCGCAGCACGACGGCGCCCGCCGCCAGCGCGATCCGTTCACCGGCCGCCTTGGTGCGCCCGTACGCGTTGAGGTGGCCGCCGTCGGTGGGGTGGTGCTCCATGACGGATTCGCGGCCGATCCGGGGGTCGTAGACGCTGGCGCTGCTCACCCAGACGACCGGGCGGCCGGCGGCGGCGCGCATCAGGCGTTCGGTGCCGGTGACGTTGACGGCGTACTGGCCGGCCTCGCCGGGGGAGCCCGGGGGCAGGTCGGCGACGGCTGCCGCGCAGTGCACCACCACGTCGACGCCGGTCAGGTCCGGCTCCTCGACGGTGGCGTCCCAGCGGACGTGCCGGCCGACCGGCCCGGGGGAGCGGCCGTAGCAGTGCACGTCGAGGCCGAGTGCGGCGGCGGCGAGGGCGACGTGCGAGCCGCAGAAGCCGCCGGCGCCGGTGACGGCTATCCGCATCGGCCGGCCCCCGCGTGGACGGTGAGCTCCGCGTAGCCGGGCAGGGCGGAGCGGCGGTCGACGCGGGCGCGGGCGACCACCGGGCGGTGGGGGGCGAGGGCGAGCAGGAGGTCGGCGAGCTGGGCGCGGGCCAGGCCGGCGCCGGGGCAGGCGTGCGGGCCCGCGCCGAAGACGGCCTGGGTGGCGGACGCGGTGGTGGCGGGGGCGGTCCGGTGGGCCTGGGCGGCGTGCCGGGCGACCAGGACCAGCCGGTCGCCGGCCCGGACCGGGTAGCCGGCCACGGTGGCGTCGGCGGCGGCCACCCGGGGGAGCAGCGGTGAGGGGGCGGTCAGCCGGAGGAGTTCGGCGGCCAGCCGGGGTGCGGTCGCGGCGTCCACGGCGGGCCAGAGGCCGGCGTCGGCGCACCAGGCGGCGGCGCGGGGGAGGGCGGCCACGGTGGTGTTGACGGCGGCGACGGTGAGCATGGCGTGGAGCGGGTCGGGGAGCAGGGCGGTGAGTTCGGCCGCGGCTGCGGTGGCGGCGGCGCGGCGGCCGGGGAGGCGCGGGCCGGGCAGGTGGTCGCCGGCGGCGGCCGCGGCGGCCTCGGCGGCGGCCCGGGCGAGCGTGCGCGGGCCGGCGTCGGAGCCGGTCAGTGCGGCGGCCGTCACGCCGGCCAGCTCCCTTGCGAGGTCGACGAGTTCGAGTGAGCCGGTGGCGAGGGCCGGGACGCGCTCGGCGAGCACGGCCTGCCAGTGCGGGCGGATCCGGTCCAGCGCTCCCCCGGCCAGGTCGGCGGCCAACGCGCGGCGGGCGGAGCGGTGTTCGTCACCCTCCTGGTCGAAGAGCATTCCGCCGTCGGTGAGTTCGGAGGCGGCTCCGCCGGTGGTGCCGGGTGCGGTGCGGTCGAGCGGGACGCGGGTGAGCGTCTCCCGGTAGGCGTCGGTGCCGTGCACCAGGACGGTCCGGCCGAGCCGGAGGACCGGGCGGCGGCGGGTGCCGCAGAGCAGCGCGAACAGGACGGGGTGGCTGCGCAGGTAGACCCGGCGGTCGCGGCGGCGGGCGGCCCGGGAGGAGGCGGCGGTCAGGAGGGAGGCGGCGGTCGCGGCGGAGGCGGTGGTGGGCGTCGTGGAGGCGGTCCTCATGCGGTCAACTCCCGTGCGCAGTAGGCCGAGGCGGCCGTCCGGTCGGGCTTGCGGGAGCGGCCGGCCAGCGGCACCTCGCCGAACAGCACCGCATCCGGGCGGGCGGAGCCCATCCGGTCCAGCGGGCCCTGCAGCGCGGTGCGCAGCCCGTGCGGGTCGGTGCCGGGGCGGGGCTGGACCAGGGCGACCAGCCGTTCGTCACCCGGTGCGCCGGCGCGCGGGACGCCGACCAGGACGGCGAGTTCGACGCCGGGCAGGTGCAGTGCCGGCTCGTACAGGCCGGGGTAGATGTTCTCGGCGCCCCGCAGCACCATGTCCTTGAGGCGTCCGGCGAGCACGATCCGGCCGTCCCGGGCGAGGGCGGCGCGGTCGCCGGTGCGGACCCACGGGTCGGGCTCCTCGCCGAGGTAGCGGTGGCGGGCGCCGGGGCCGGTGAGCAGCAGCTCGCCGTCCGGGCCGAGGTCGGTGCGGACGCCCGGCAGGGGTGCGCCGACGAGGTCTCCGGGGCCGGTGAAGGCGCTCTTCTCGGCCTCCTCGACGGCGGCGGCCGGGAACAGCTCGGTGAGGGCGTACACGCCCCAGGCCTGGTCGGCGCCGGCCTCCTTGACCCGGCGCAGCAGGGCGGCGTCGGCGGGGGCGGAGCCGGTCCAGACGCGGCCGTGGAAGCGTGCCCCGGAGCGGAGGGCGGCGCGCAGCTGGGGTGGGGTGAGGTAGGTCTGGGCCGGTGCCGACCGGGTGAGCTGGCGGGCCAGCGCGGCGGGCGTCCGGGCCGGGAGGGCGACGGTGGCGCCGGCGGCGAGGGAGGGGACGAGGACGAAGAAGGTGCCGCCGAGCACGGTCGTGCCGGGGCGGGGGCCGACCAGCTCGGTGACCGTCCGCAGGCCGGCCGCCAGCCCCTCCCGGGTGTGGACGACGGCGCGCGGGCGGGCGGTGGTGCCGGAGGTGAAGACGATCACTGCGTCGGTGTCGCGGCCGCCGGTGCGGGGCGCGGGAGCGGTGGTGGCACCGGTCCGCAGCCGGGGCGCGCAGCCGGGCAGCCGGCGGCCGAGGGTGGCGACCGGGCCGAGTGAGGTCAGCCGGGGCAGGGCGAGGTCGGCGCGGCGGGCGAGCGGACCGGCCCAGCCGGCCACCGCCTGGGCGGCGGCGTCGGCGAGCACCAGGTCGGGCCGGGCGAGGGCGAGGCGGGCGGCGAGGACGTCCGGTCCGGCGGCCGGGTCGAGGACGGCGATCCGCAGGCCGAGCCGGTGCGCGGCCAGCATCACGGCGAGTGCCCCGGGGCCGGGGCGGACGGCGACGCCGAGGGTGGCGCCGTCGGTGAGGCCGCGGGCGTGCAGGGCGGCGGCGTAGACGTCGGCGAGGTCGGCGAGGTCGCCGCGGCGGATCCGGACCCTGGCCGCGCCGGTGCGGGTGTGGTGCAGCACGGCGGGCCGGTCGGGGTGGACGGTGCGCAGGGCGTGGGCGAGCCGGTCGAGCACGGTGTGTCCTCAGCGGAGCGGGATCGGTGAGCGGGCGTTGGGCGGGCGGTCAGCGGTCAGCGGTCAGCGGTCAGCGGTCGGCGGGCGGCCGGCGGCGGGCGCTCGGTGGGCGTTCGGCGGGCGGCCGGCGGCGCCCAGCGGGGCGGGCGAGCAGCGGCGGTTCAGCGGACGTCGGCGGAGCGCGGGCCGGCGCCGCGCTCCAGGTACCAGCGGGCGGTGCCGACCACGCCGTACGCGCGGATCCGGCGGGTGGAGTTCTGCACCACCATGTCGCGGCGGTGGACGATCGCGGTGGTGTGCCGGCGCACCCGGTTGATGAACATCCGGTCGGTGGGCGAGGGCCGGCGCGGCATCCCGCCGACCGCCTCGTACAGCTCGGCGGTGATCGCCATGTTGTTGCCCGCGTGCATCCGGTACGGGGTGAGGTAGCCGTGCCGGCGGCGGTGCGCGGGCCGGATCCGGCCGAAGAACGCGCCGACCGCGACCAGTGCCAGGAAGACCGCGCGCCCGGCCGGCCCGTGCTCGTCCCGGCGGGCGGTGACCCGGCCGCAGACCAGGCCGCGGGCTTCGAGCATCCCCGCCCGGGCGGCGGCCGTCCAGCCGGGTTCGGGCAGGCAGTCGGCGTCGGTGCGGGCGAGCAGGGTGGCGCCGTGTGCGATGGCGTGCCGGAAGCCGGTGTCGATCGCCGAGCCGACCCCCTTCTCCGGCTCGACCAGCACCTCGACCGGGAACGGCGCCCGCCCGGCGAAGGCCCGGACCTTCGCCACGGTGGCGTCGGTGGAGCCGTTGTCGGCCACCAGCAGGGTGAACTCCCGGTCCCGCTGGGCGGCGAGGGCGTTCAGCGTGCCCTCGATCCGGGCTTCCTCCTGGTAGGCGGGGACGACCACCCACAGGTCGGTCATGACGCCTCCCAGACCATCGTCATCAGGCTGACGCCACCGCCGAGGCCGATCAGCAGCACCTTGTCTCCCTGCTCCAGCTCCGGCCGTATTCGGTCGAGTTGGACGCCGATGGTGGCGCTGGCGATGTTTCCGAGCTCCGGCACGGTGAGGACCAGCTTCTCCGCGGGCACCCCGGTCAGCTCGACGAAGCGCTCCAGGTACGGGACGGTGACCTGGTGCACCAGCACCCGGGCGTAGTCGTCCCAGCCGAGGCCGGTGCGGGCCGCCACCCGGGTCAGGATGGCGCCGCCGATCTTCTCGAAGACGCCGCGCAACTCCTTGCCGCCGCCCCGGAAGTAGCTGTACTCGTCGCCGCGCGGGTGGCGCGAGCCGCCGCCGGGGATGCCGCCGGCTTCCCAGTGCTCGGAGGCGGTCTCGGTCTCGACGTCGAGGATGCCGCCGCGTTCGACGGCCTCGACCACGACGGCCGCGCCGGCGTCCCCGAAGGTGTAGCCCGCGAAGCCGTCGCGGAAGTCGGCGAGCCCGCCCGGGTCGCGGCGCATCGCCCGGCTGGGCGTCTCGCCGGTGACCACCAGGGCGCGCCGGGCCCGTCCGGCCAGGATCATCGCGCGGGCCAGGTCGATCCCGTTGAGGAAGCTGTTGCAGGCGTTGCTGACGTCCAGCGCGTGGGCGTGCGAGCCGAGTTCGGCCTGGACGAGGTGGGCGGTGGCCGGCTCGCAGATGTCGCGGGTGGCGGAGGCGTAGAGCAGCAGGTCGATGTCGTACGGGTCCAGGCCGCGGGCGTCGAGGGCGCGCCGGGCGGCGCCGACCGCGAGCGTGGAGGCGTACTCGCCGTCGGCGGCGAAGTGCCGGGTGACGATGCCGGTCGCCTTCTCGAACATCCGCTCCGGCAGGCGGAGCCGGCCGCCGGCCGTGACCTCGTCCTGGAGCTGTTGGGAGGTCAGGCGGAGGGCGGGCAGGTGGGATCCGACGGCGGTGATGCCGATCCGCGCGGTGGCTGCTGGGTGCATGCCTCCATGCTCCGGCGGGCAGCGCAGCGCCCACCTGAGTACGGGTACTCAGGTGGGCGCGGGCGGGCTACTCGATCGGGCGGGCCGTCCGGTGGGAGGGCCCGCCCGCGGGGCGCTACATGTTCTTGTAGTACCCGAAGAGGTCGGCGATCACGTGGGTGGAGCCGGCGTTGTTGTAGAGGTCGAAGCGGCCCTGGCCGTCGACCGGGACGGTGGAGTGGTTGGGCACGTCCAGGCCCGGGGAGGCGTTGAGGTTGCTGGTGCCGGGGCGGGCCGAGCCGGTGGCCCAGGCGATGAGGTGGGTGGTCGTGTCGGTCTCGGTGGCGGTCAGGTTGACCGCGGCCGCGACGGCGCCGGCCGGCACGCCGGTCACGGTGCGGGTGCCCCCGGGGCCGAACTTGGCGCCGCCGCCGTCGCGGGAGTCCAGCAGCCGGCTCGGGACGACCGGGGTGAACCGGCCCCGGGCGTTGGGGCTGTAGTAGCCGAAGACGTCCACGATGGCGTGGGTGCTGCCGGCGTGGTTGTAGATGTCGACGGAGCCGTCACCGCCCACCGGGACGACCACCTGGTTGGGGATGTCCCGGCCCGGAACGGTGTTGAGGTTGGAGCCGTTCACGGGGAGCTGGGAGCCCGCCGGGTGGACGGCGAAGTAGCTGTTGGCGGTGGACTCGGTGGAGGTGACGTTGAGGACCACCGAGGTCGCGTCGGCGGGGACGCCGCCGACTCCGGCCACCTTCAGCCGGCGGGTGGAGTCCGGGCCGAGGGGGGCGTTGGTGCTGCGGGTGTCCATCAGCCGGGCGGGCGCGACCGGCTGGTACCACTGGTTGCTGGTCGGGTCGAAGTAGCCGAGGACGTCCCCGACGACGTGCACCGAGCCGGCGTTGTTGCGGATGGTGACCCGGCCGTCGGGGCCGACCGGGACGGTCACCAGGTTGGCGACGTCCTGGTTGGGGCCGAAGTTGACGTTCGAGGTGATCGGCCGCGTCCCGCCGGTCGGGTAGGCGCTCAGGAAGCTGTCCGCGGTGCCCTCGGTCGCGGTCAGGTTGAGGACGACCGCCGTGGCGCCGTACGGCACCAGGGTCGCGCCGCCGTTGGCGACGGGGTGGCGGACGTCCAGGTCGAGCGTCTCGCCGGCGCCGAGTTTGTGGTTCTGGGCGCCGGCCCAGCGGGTGTCGAGCACCCGCGTCGGGGAGAGCGCCTTGAAGCCGGCGGGGTCGTAGTCGACGGTGGTGGGGAGGTTGCCGCTGCGGCTCTGGCCCGAGTCGTCGGTCACCGTCACCTTGATCGTGTGCCCGCCGGGCTGGGCGTAGGCGTGGTACGCCTTGCCGGTGGTGTTGGTGACGGGCGCGGTGCCGTCGCCGAAGTCGAAGGTGTAGCCGGTGATCGCCCAGGGCGAGGTGGTGCCGGTGGCGTCCGCCTCGAAGCCGAGCGAGTCCTGGATGTTGTTGACGCGACCGGTCAGCAGCAGGTTCATCTGACCGTCCTGGGTCACGCTGACCGGCGAGTCGACGGCGTCGCTCTTCCGTCCGCCGCGGCCGTCGATGACGGTGACCGTGGGGGTGTAGCCGCCGGCCTTGGTGTAAGTGTGCCGGACGGTCTTCTCCGGGGTGGTCACCGGCGCGCTGCCGTCCCCGAAGTCGAACGTGTACGTGAGCGCGCTGTGCCACCTGTCGTCGGCCACGGCGGTGAGGTCGACCGTCAGCGGGCCGGGGCCGGTGGGCTCCGGGTGGACGGTGCCGGCGGCCTTCAGTTCGACGCCGAGCAGGCCCTGCACCTCGTACGCCCCGCGGTCGCGGAAGCTGCCGTTCGGGCCGCTGTTGGCGACGAGCGGGTGGTCGGTGGCGTAGTTGCCCGCCAGGTCGACGTTGCCGCGGGGCGGCACCGGGTCGCCGGAGTCGATCACGGAGCTGCTGTTGTCCAGGGTCGGGACGGCGAGCGGCAGGAAGGCGTTCTCGAAGGTGACCGCGGCGTTGTTGTCGTGGGCGCCCTGACCGGTCGCGGCGAGCAGCTCGGCGGCCGACTGGTAGCCGGTGCCGGCCCAGCTGTAGGCGGGCAGGCCCTGGACGGGGTGGACGACGTTGTAGTCGACCTTGGCGTCGGCGGCGGCGCCCGCCGAGAGCGACACGCTCGACCCGTTCACGATGTTGTTGACGACCGCCGAGCCCGTGGAGGCGCCGTTCAGCGAGAGGCCCATCGTGATGCCGTTGGTCAGCGTGTTGTTGGTGACGGCCGTGCCGGTCGCGTCGGTGACGTCGATCGCGGTGGCGGTCGACTGGCTGAACTGGTTGGCGGAGACGGTGGTGAACCGCGCACCGGCGCCGACCGAGAGCCCGCGGGTGTGGTAGAAGACCGACCGGGTGACCGTGACCGCCTCGCTCTGGCCCTTGACGGCGACCGCGGGCGCCGGCGGCCCGGCGGTCTCGACGGCGTCCTCGAACCAGTTCTCGGACAGCTCCACGCGGGCCGAGCCGGCGATCTCCGTGTGCGCCAGGCCGATACCGGTGATGACCACGTCGTGGACGTTGGTGAGCCGGATCGGGGTGCCCGAGGACGGCGTGATCGACGGCTGCTGGTAGGTGCTCAGCGGAGCCAGCGCGCTGCCGCGGAAGGTGATCGGCTTGCCGATCTCGCCGGAGCGGGTGATGACGAGGTCCCCGAGCTGCTCGCTGTTCGGGGCGAGTTGGACGGTCTGTCCGGGCAGGGCCGCGTCGGCGGCCGCCTGGACGCTGCAGTACGGCTTGGCCGAGGTGCCGGTGCCGTGGTCGTCGCAGCCGGCGGACCGGCCGTTGTCGACGTAGAGGACGGTGGCGGGCTCGGCCGCGACCGCCGGGAGCGGCAGTCCGACGACTGCGGAGACCACGGCGGCGCTGACGCCGACGGCATGACGAAGGCGCACTTTGTGCTTCCCCCTGGCTTGTGAATGTCTGTTGCTGCTCGACGCGTTCGTCACCTGCACCGGTGGGGCGGTGGAGAAGTATCTGCGGAGCAGTTGTGAGCATTATGGTGCCAGGGGTGATCGTTTCGGTCACCGGGTGGCTGATAACGATCGACGGCGCACGCGTGCCCGCCCGCCGGTACGGCGGACGGGCACGTGAGGAGCCCCGGTCAGTCCGTGACGGGGATCTGCTGGACGGGCACCACCGCGCTCGCCCGGGTGGCCGGCTCCGGCTGCGCAGGGCGTCCGGTCTGCTCCGGCCGGTCCGGGCCGTTCATGCCGGCGAGCAGCTGGCGGGCCAGGCCGAGGCCGGTGCCGCCCATGGTGAGGGCCTTGGCGAACATCTCCCCCATGCCCTCGGCGCCGTTCAGCAGCACCATGTGCTCGACATTGCCGAAGGCCTCCGCGCCGGCGCGGACGATCTCGGGCCACTTCTCGGCGAGCTGCTGGGCGACGACGGCTTCCTGGTTCTCGGCCAGGGCGGCGGCCCGAGCCTTGATCGCCTCGGCCTCCGCCAGACCGAGGGCACGGGTGGCCTCGGCCGTGGCCAGACCCTTGGCCTCGGCCGCGGCCGCCTCGGCCTGGCCGGTCGCCCGGGTGGCCTCGGCGGAGGCCAGGCCGCGGGCCTTGGTGGCCTCCGCCTCGGCTCCCGCGGCCACCTTCACCCGGTTCGCCTCGGCGGCCGCCTTGAGCTCCGTCTCCTTGGCCTGCGCCTGCGCGGCCGAGATCCGGGCGTCGCGGTCGGCCTCGGCCTTGGTCCGGGTCTCGTACGCGCGGGCGTCGGCCGGCTTGCGGACGTCCGCCTGGAGCTGCTGCTCCTTGCGGTGCGCCTCCAACTCGGCGACCTTGGTCTCCTGGACCACGACCTCCTGCCGGGCGGCGGCCTGGGCCAGCGGTCCCGCCTGCTGGGCGCGGGCCGTGGCCGTCTCCAGCTCGGCCTGGTAACCGGCTTGCTGGATACCGCTGTTACGGGTCGCCTCGGCCTTGCGGGCGAAGGCCTCCTGCTCGGCCTCGGTGGCCTGCCGGTCCGCCTCCGCCTGGGCGATGCGGGCGTCGCGCATGACGGCGGCGGCGTGCGGGGCGGCGAGGTTCTGGATGTACCCGGTCGGGTCGAGGATCTCCTGGATCTGGAGCGAGTCGATGATCAGGCCGAGCTTCTCCATCTCGGTGCCCGACGCGGCGCGGGTCTCCCCGGTCAGCCGCTCGCGGTCGCGGATCATGTCCTCGACCGTCAACCCGCCGACGATGGAGCGGAGATGACCCGCGAAGACGTTGTGGACCCGGTGGCCCATCATCTGCTGCTGGTCGAGGAAGCGGCGGGCGGCGTTGGCGATCGACACCGTGTCGTCGCCGACCTTGAAGATGACCACGCCCTTGACGTGCACCGGGATCCCCTGCGACGTCACGCACTCGACGTCCAGGTCCGCCTCGTTGAGGTCGAGGGAGAGCTTGCGCACCACCTGCACGCCCGGGGTGACGAGCGTGCCGCGGCCGGTGACGATCCTGAAACCCATCCCCTCGCCGACCCCCTCGGCGCGGTGCCTGGAACCGGAGATGACCAGGGCCTCATTGGGCTCGGCGACCCGCCACATGAGTTTGAAGAGTACGACCAGGATGACGATGGAGGCGACGACCGCCCCCGAAATGCCGATCAGCATCGGCGAATTCCCCCTTCAGGGCACACCGGCTCCGTGGCTGCGCTCTGTTGCAGGATGGCGCGGAACGCGGTGGCAGCAGGAGATTCTGCGCCTCCCGTGGATCAGTTGGAAGGACATTTCGTCCCGAGTTCGCACCAGGACCGTCAAGATCGCGTCAAGGGGGCGTCAGAACGACGCCAGAAAGGACGTCGGAAGCACGTCGGGAGGCCGCCGGAAGCACGTCGGAAGGGCGTTGGCAGGACGCCGTGGACGGCCCCGGAGGGTGGGGCGCGTCAGCCCAGCGCGTGAGCGACGTAGACCGTGCGCGGCGGCTGGTACTCCACCACGACCACCGGTGTGCCGACCGCCAGCACCTCGCCGGGCACGGCCGGGTGGGCGAGGAACGCCTCGGTGCTCTGCCGCTCGCGGACGTGGACCAGCACCTCGCCGACCAGTCCTGGTCCGATCTTCCCGGTCACCCGGCCGGTAGCCCCCACCATGCCGCCAGTGTGCCACCCCTGCCCACTGGCTGGAACCCGTCTGGACCAGCGGCGATCCGCTCGCTACGGTGTTGGACGTCATGCGCAGGCAACACCGCCTGCGGACACGGGAGCTCGGAGCACCGGGCTGAGAGGACGCTGACCGGTACGTCGCTGGACGTGCCGACCGCTGCGTCGACCGCAGGAACCTGACCGGGTAATGCCGGCGTAGGGAGTAGAGGGTCTGATGACCACGTTCGACGCACAGCCGCAGTCTGCCCAGAACACCGCCGTCAGCAGCGCGGGCACCGGCTACCCGACCCCGGCCTGGCGCAAGGCCTACCGCGACGGGTCCCGTCCCGACCTGCGCGTTCCGTACCGCGAGGTCGTGCTCACCAACGGCAGGACC
This sequence comes from Kitasatospora sp. NPDC022785, assembly GCF_055561295.1. Taxonomy (NCBI): domain Bacteria; kingdom Bacillati; phylum Actinomycetota; class Actinomycetes; order Kitasatosporales; family Streptomycetaceae; genus Kitasatospora; species Kitasatospora sp. NPDC022785. Next base: position 90,792 of record NZ_JBVHHB010000007.1, read on the forward strand.
GTTCCGCTGTACGACACCTCCGGCCCGTACACCGATCCGTCCTACGAACCCGACGTCCGGCGCGGCCTGCCCGCGCTGCGCGACCCCTGGATCCGCCAGCGCGGCGACGTCGAGGAGTACGACGGCCGCGAGGCCCGCCCCGAGGACGACGGGATCAAGCACACCTCGCCGCGCGGCGGGAACCTGCGCAACCTCGACGCCGTCTTCCCCGGCCGCCCGCGCCGCCCCCTGCGCGGCCGCGGCGGCGCCGCCGTCACCCAACTCGCCTACGCCAAGCGCGGCATCGTGACCCCGGAGATGGAGTTCGTGGCGCTGCGCGAGGGCCTGGCGCCGGAGTACGTCCGCGCCGAGGTGGCCCGCGGCCGCGCCGTCATCCCGGTGAACGTGAACCACCCCGAGGTGGAGCCGGCCGTCATCGGCACCAACTTCCTGGTGAAGATCAACGCCAACATCGGCAACTCCGCCGTCACCTCCTCGATCGAGGAGGAGGTGGAGAAGATGACCTGGGCCACCCGCTGGGGCGCCGACACCGTCATGGACCTCTCCACCGGCCGCAACATCCACACCACCCGCGAGTGGATCCTGCGCAACTCCCCCGTGCCGATCGGCACCGTGCCGCTCTACCAGGCCCTGGAGAAGGTCGACGGCAAGGCCGAGGAACTCAGCTGGGACGTCTACCGCGACACCGTCATCGAGCAGTGCGAGCAGGGCGTCGACTACATGACCGTCCACGCCGGCGTGCTGCTCCGCTACGTGCCGCTCACCGCCCGCCGCAAGACCGGCATCGTCTCCCGCGGCGGCTCGATCATGGCCGCCTGGTGCCTGGCGCACCACCAGGAGAACTTCCTCTACAGCAACTTCGAGGAGCTCTGCGACATCCTCGCGGCCTACGACGTCACCTTCTCGCTCGGCGACGGCCTGCGCCCCGGCTCCACCGCCGACGCCAACGACGAGGCGCAGTTCTCCGAGCTGCAGACGCTGGGCGAGCTGGGCCGGATCGCCCGCGAGCGCGACGTCCAGGTGATGATCGAGGGCCCCGGCCACGTCGCGATGAACAAGATCAAGGAGAACATGGATCTCCAGAAGGAGATCTGCGACGAGGCCCCGTTCTACACGCTGGGCCCGCTCACCACCGACGTCGCGCCCGGTTACGACCACATCACCTCCGGCATCGGCGCCGCGATGATCGCCTGGTGGGGCACCGCGATGCTCTGCTACGTCACGCCCAAGGAGCACCTGGGCCTGCCCAACCGCGACGACGTGAAGACCGGCGTCATCACCTACAAGATCGCCGCCCACGCCGCCGACCTCGCCAAGGGTCACCCCGGCGCCAGCGAGTGGGACGACGCCCTCTCCGACGCCCGCTTCGAGTTCCGCTGGGAGGACCAGTTCAACCTGGCCCTCGACCCGGAGACGGCCCGTGCCTTCCACGACGAGACCCTCCCGGCCGAACCCGCCAAGACCGCCCACTTCTGCTCCATGTGCGGTCCGAAGTTCTGCTCGATGAAGATCAGCAAATCCATCAATGAGAAGTTCGGCAACGGCCAGGCCTCGCCGGAGTACGACGAGACGGCTGTCGAGGGCATGAAGACCATGTCCGAGGAGTTCAAGGCCCACGGCAACAAGGTCTACTTGCCGATGGCCGACTGACCCAGGACACCTGAGCGCCGCCCCGATCACCTCGGGGCGGCGCTCTGCTGTCTCCGGGCACCCGAAATCCCGTGGACGAGGCGGGCGGCCGGGTGCTGCCATGGTGGGACGGTTCTCCGTGCTGGGAATGGGAAACCTGTCGTACCGTCATAGTGGCTGCACAGAGCTGGCTTTGGGGGAAGCGCATGGTCAGATCAATGGCGAAGGCGGGAGCGTTCGTGACGCTCGCGGCACTCTCACTCACCGCGTGTGGAGGTTCGTCGGTTGCAGGTGATCCCAAGGAGTCCCGGACGCAGACCTCGGCTGCCGTGCCGTCCCAGTCTGCCGTGCCGTCCCGGTCTGCCGAGCCGGCCAAACCGATCCCGGCGGCGTTCGACAGTACAAGGGGATGGGAGGTCGAGGCGGGCAAGGACGGGAACCTGCGTGGTCCGGCTGTCGCATCCGACGCGGGACTGATCCTGTTCTGTTCGGTCTCCGAGGACAAGAAGACCGCGAGCGTCCTCGCCTACGACGCGAAGACCGGCGCGATCCGCTGGCGGAGCAAGCCGGTCGCGAATCCCACGCGCGACAGCCTGGACGCCGACGCCATGGTGTTCGTCACGCACAAGGCCGGTAAGGAATACGCGGTCCTCGCGGTCACGGGTGCCGAAGGCGGGGACGGCGTGAACCGGGCGAGCGGCGTCACACGGCTTGCCGCGTACGACACGGCGTCCAGCGGTGAGGCGGCGCCGGTCAAGGAGACCACGGTCCCGGACAAGGCCACCGGTTACGGCGTTCAGCGCGACGGCGGCCTCGCCGCGGTGCAACTGGGCCGGTCCACGGCCGTGGTGGACGTACTCTCGGGCCAGGTCACCACGTACGACCGGAACAACGCCGCCCTGAACGCCCCCAAGCCCTGCGAGCTGGCCTTCGGCTCCTGCAACACCAGTACGGGTGTCACAGCGCTGACCCCGGCCGGCCCGCTGGTTCAGGGCCGGGGCGCCTTCTGGGCGCTCGGCGGCTGGTTCAGCGGCGACGTGGTACCCGCAGGGGCGAGCGCCATCGTGGGCTCCAGCACAGTGACGGCCTACGGATCACCCGATGGCCATGTCGTGGCCGCGTGGCCGCCCACCGGGTACGACAACGACAGGTCCGTCTGGGCCGTGCACGACGGCGGGACCGGCCAAGTGCTCGCCACGGTCGAGTGCACGGGGAAGAAGGCCACGCCCCGACTGTCGTCCGACGGCCGCTACCTGATCGCCGACTTCGCGGTCTTCGACCTGCAGGCGAAGAAGGGCTACTGCTTCGAGGCGACCGGCGCCCGCAACCCCGTTCAACTGACCACGGTGGACAAGGACGGAACGGCGTACGGCAACGCCAAGACACCCGACCAGAACACCGGCGGCCTGAGCGATACACCGACCTCGGTCGTCCTGGCCACCGGCCAGGCATCCGCGCTCCCGGCCGGGACACTCGTCCCGGACCTGATCGGTGCGGACGCCGCGGTCTTCGGCGCCGACACCGGCATCGGCCCCGTCCTCGTCTACCCGCGGCGCTGACCCTGCCACGGCACGCCGAGCCGTCCCCGAGTCGCGCCTCGATGCCGCCCAGAAGGCATCACGTCGGCGCATTCAGACGCGATGTGCTGGTTTCGGACTGAAGTCGTCGTCGATGAAGATCTCGCAGAAGATCCGGGACGAGCACGCGACGGCTCCAGCGCGGTCCCGAGCGACTTCGACGCCGAGGCGCTGGCCGGCATGCAGGCCAAGTCCGAGGAGTTCGCCGCCCAGGGCAACCGGGTCTACCTCCCGCTCGCGGACTGACCATTCCGGACGACACCGGCCCGCGCCTCGGAGGGGAAGGCGCGAGCCGGTGTCGTGCCGCGGGGTAGCGACCGTCGACCCGGGTCGAGGCGCACCATGGACGTATGAGCCAGATGCTCCGACCGGGCCTCGCCGAGCTCACCGTCGTCGGTCAGGGCGGCGATGCGCCGATGCGGGTGATCGCGGCTGTGGCCGCCTGCCTCACCCCGATCAGCGGGCTGCACGGCGGGCTGTGGACCAAGGGGGTCTACCGGCGCCTGGTGGTCGATGTCGCTCCCGTGGCCGCGACGGGGAGGAGCCTCCCTGATCCCGGCCCGTCCGGGGACCCCCGGGCGGGGGCGAGTCCGATCCCGCAGGATCTGGTGCACGTGGAGGTCCGATCCGTCGACCTGGCCGACGCCGAGCGGGTGCGTGCAGTGATCGTCGCGGCGTACCCGCCGGTCCGCCATCCGGAGCCGGTGACCAGCCTGAGCAGCGCTGTTCTCCACACCTATCTGCTCAGCTTCGCCGTCGACACGGCCCGGGTGACGAGCTGACGGGTCGGGCCGGCCGGTGTCCGGTGAGCGGGACGCCCGGGGTGGGGTCATAGCCCGAGGATCTCGCGGATGAGGCCGAGTTTGCGCTCGGGGGAGAGGTCCCGGGGGCGGTCGGCGAGCAACCCGTTGAGGATGCTGGGGACGTCGGAGCCGTCGGGCGCCTGGATGGCGTCGATGACCTGGCACCGCAGGCCGCCGTCCCGGACGAACACCCACACGTCGTGTTCCTTGCGCGGCTCGCCGTTCTCCCTCGGTGACAGCCGCCAGGCGGGAAACCAGCCGAGCCCCTCCGCTGCCAGGCTCTCGGCGACCTCGTCCAGGACGTACTTGCCGAGTCTCCGGTATCCGAGCTCCTCGCGCAGCTCCCCGAGCGTGACTCTGAGCAGGCCGCCGGCGAGGCGGCAGCGGTCGGCCACGGTGCCGGCGTTGCCCTCGGCCTCCGTGAGAAGTCTGCCCTGCGGATTCGTTGGGTCGTTCATATTCGGGCCAACGACTACCTCCACCGGGCGATACGTCATTTCACCACCCTGGACGCAGCCAAGAGGAAAAACGGTACTGCTAAGGCGCCGCCGGGCCTTTGGGGGGGGCCGCGACGACGGTCGGGTTGACGGGTTCCGGCGAGGGCGATGCCGGGTGCCGCGGGCGTGGCCGTATCCGAGGGGGCCGACCGAATCCGAAGCCGACGGCCTTATACGAGTCGTTGAGTGCGTAGGCCAACGACACGCCGGAGCGTGGGGAAAATGCCCCACTGGCGGCAGTGCGTCACCCTTTTGCATCTTTATCATTCTTTCCTTTTCATGTTCCTGTTGCACGGTGTACTCAGTTGGTGACGGTGCATCACCACCCCTGACGGACTGCGCTCTGCGGACCTCCCGGGGTGCCGCCCGTGGCGCCCAAGGGGCGTGTACGAGGGCTTGTGGTCCGACCAGAACTCACCATCGGCGCTCCGAAATCCTCTTTTCGGGTGACGGAGCTCAACGGCGAAAAGAAAGGGTCCTGTCCTATGGCAGTCGATGCCATTCCGTCCGCCCCACCTGAGAGAGGGCGCAGACGTGCCCGACTCACGGGGGCGCTCGCTCTGCTGTCCGGGGTCACGTTGCTTGCGACGGCAGGTCTGGTCGCGAGCCCCGCACACGCCGCACCCGCGCCGGTGACGCTGGGGACCGACACCAGCTACGCGGTCCTGGGTGCCACAACGGTCACCAACACCGGTCCCAGCGTGATCAACGGGGACCTGGGGCTCAGCCCGGGCACCAGCGTGACGGGCTTTCCGCCCGGGATCGTGAACGGAGTCCAGCACGTCAACGACGCCCAGGCCGCCCAGGCCCAGTCCGACCTGGTCATCGCCTACAACGACGCCGCAGGCCGGGCCCCCACGGCCAGCCTGACGTCTCCGGGCGACATCGGCGGACTGACACTGACGCCCGGCGTCTACAAGGCGACGTCGTCGCTGAACCTCACCGGGACCGTCACTCTCGACGCCCTGGGCGATCCCAGCGCCGTCTTCATCTTCCAGATCGCCTCCACCCTCATCACTGCCCCGTCGAGCGTCGTCAGCCTGGTCAACGGGGCCCAGGCCTGCAACGTCTTCTGGCAGGTGGGAAGCTCCGCCACCATCGACGTCAACTCCTTCTTCAAGGGCAACATCATGGCCCTCGCGTCCATCACGGTGAATCACGCCTCGGTGATCGAAGGCCGTGCCCTGGCGCGCACGGGGGCCGTCACGCTGGACGACAACACCATCACGCGGGCCGCCTGCACCGTCGGCCCGCCCGGACCGAGTGGCCCGCCCGGACCGAGCGGGCCGGCGGGTCCGAGCGGGCCGGCGGGTCCGAGTGGCCCGGCGGGTCCGAGCGGTCCTGCTGGTGCTCCTGGTGCGGCCGGTTCCCCCGGTGCGCCCGGCCCCAACGGTGCGCCCGGCGTGCCCGGCGCGCCTGGCTCTCCGGGTGCCGCAGGACCTAACGGTGCCCCCGGTGTGCCTGGAGCGCCCGGTGCGCCCGGTGCTCCTGGGCCTGACGGTGCGCCCGGTGCACCCGGTTCTCCCGGTGCGCCCGGCCCCAACGGTGCTCCCGGTGCTCCCGGTGCTCCCGGTGCGAACGGCTCGCCCGGTGCGCCCGGCCCCAACGGTGCTCCCGGTGCTCCCGGTGCGCCTGGTGCGAACGGCTCGCCCGGTGCCGCCGGCCCCAACGGCGCCCCCGGTGCTCCCGGTGCACCCGGTGCGCCCGGCCCCAACGGTGCGCCCGGCGTGCCCGGCGCGCCCGGCTCTCCGGGTGCCGCCGGCCCCAACGGCGCCCCCGGCGCCCCCGGTGCGCCCGGCGCCCCCGGTGCGAACGGTTCGCCGGGTGCGAACGGCCTGCCCGGTGCGAACGGTTCGCCGGGTGCGAATGGCCTGCCCGGTGCGAACGGTTCGCCGGGTGCGAATGGCCTGCCCGGTGCCAACGGCTCGCCGGGTGCGAATGGCCTGCCCGGTGCCAACGGCTCGCCGGGTGCGAACGGTTCGCCGGGTGCCAACGGCTCGCCGGGTGCGAACGGTTCGCCGGGTGCGAACGGTTCGCCGGGTGCTCCCGGTCCGGCGGGCCCGGCAGGTCCGGCGGGTCCGGCGGGTCCGGCGGGTCCGGCAGGTCCGGCGGGGCCGGCGGGGCCACCCCAGTCTCCTGGTCACGGCGACCAGGGACACGGTGGTCATGAGCACGGTGATCACGGCAATGACCAGGGCAACCACAGCAATGCGCCGGTCGGTCACGGCAATGACCAGGGCAACCACAGCAATGCGCCGGTCGGTCACGGCAATGACCAGGGCAACCACAGCAACGCCCCGGTCGGTCACGGCAATGACCAGGGCACCCACAACAACGCCCCGGTCGGTCACGAGCAGGGCGCTCCCGTTCAGCACCAGGGGTCGGAGCAGGCACTCGCAGCCACCGGCTCGGACGGATCCGTCGGCATCGCGGTGGGTTCGGCGATCGCCGTCGTCCTGGGAGGCGCACTCGTCGTCCTCGTGAGGCGAAGCGGACGAGCCGTTGCCCGCCGGCGGCATTAGCCCTGGCAGGGGTGAACACCCGGTGTCCCCGGTGGGGTTGCCTCCTGCTCACTGACTGACGCCGCGTCGCTCGCCGGTGCCGGCCCGGAGTGTCTCCGGGCCGGCACCGCCGTGCTCCGGTGCTCGGTCGGTTGCGCCGTCACGCGGCGGCGCGGGCGGCCGTCATGGCGGTGACGCGCTCGGCGGTGAGGATGCCGAGGAGGTAGCCGTCGTCGTCGATGACGGGCCAGACCGCAAGTCGCTTGATCCGCATCGCCAGGGCGGCACTGTCCAGGGCCATGGTGGGCCAGGCGAACGGGCCGCGCTGGTGCATGGTGTCGCGGACCGGGATGTGCTCCGTGTACCAGGAGCGGGCGAGGAACGGGCGGAGCCCGATCCGGGTCACCAGGCCCGCGCAGAGCCCGTTGTGGTCGCGGACGACCAGGTAGGCGACGTTCGCGCTGTGGAGGATGTCGTTCGCCTGGTCCACGGTGCTGTCGTCGGTGATCTGGTACTCGTACGGCTCCATGGCGTCGGCGACCGTGAGGGCGGGGCCGGCCGGCCGTGCGGGAGGGGTGCTTCTGATGGTCACGGTCATGGTGTCGCCCGAGCCCGCCTCCGGGCGGCCCGTCTGCGGCTGCCCGGTGCTGTCGTACACCCAGAACGAGGCCGGATCGGTGACCGGGATACGAGTTGCCCTGGATAGGTCCAGGCTACTCCCGGCGGGGCCTTCCCGGGGGTCCGGCCGGAGTAGCCTGGGAGGCAACCGAGGACATGTGGAATACCGGTACTCGCACCGGTGTCGCCCTGGGTCATGATGCGGTCCTTCCCGAAGGGCCTGACGGGCGGCTCGTGATGATGCCGATTCCTCTTCCCATCTCCGCCGCGGGGCCGTGGTCGACCCCTGGGGTCCCGCTGCTTCCGCGTCTCGTGCTGGAGCCGACGATGTCGCGCGCGGGCGTGTTCGACGGGGCGTGGTGGCCCCGGTCCAACGACATCCAGGCCGAGCTGCCGGATCTGATCACCGCGCTCGGCGTCCACCTGGGCCGGATCGTCCGGGTCGGCCTGGACTCCGCGGCCTGGAGCGACATTCCCCGGTCGGTCGTGGTGGATGGGCTCGTCGTGCGGATCGGCTGGTTCGCCGCCAGCGACGAGACCATCAGCCTCACCCGGGGCTTCCAGGACCACTTCCTCCTGCTGGTGGTTCCGCCCGGCACCGACCCGGGGATCGCGGCGTTCGCGATGGCGGGCGCCGCTGCGGCCGGCAACCACACGCCGGCGGCCGAGCTGCTCGCCTGAACCGGGGGTCGTGAAGGAGGCCGTGAAGGAGGCCGTGACCTGGACGGGCCGCGAAGGAGGCCGCGAGTCGCGAAGGAGGCCGCGTGGATGTGCGGGGCCGGCTACTGCGCCGCGTCCTCCGGGTACCAGCGGAGCTCGACGGTGTTGCCGTCCGGGTCCTGGACGTAGACGGAGGTCGCGTTGCCGCGTGCGCCGTAGCGGGAGACGGGGCCTTCGAGGACGGTGAAGACGCCGGAGTCGATGACCTCCTGCCAGTCCAGCGGGTCCACCGTCAGACAGAGATGGTCGACGTTGGACTCGCCGCGCTCGCGGTGGCTCAGGTCGATGATGGTCTCCGGGGTGATCCGCACCGAGGGGAACGAGACGCTCCCGGCCCGCCACTCGTCGACCCGGACGGGCTCCAGGCCGAGCAGGCCGACGTAGAACTCCAGCGAGCGCTCGACGTCCTGGACGTTGAGGACGAGGTGGTCGAAGGCCTTGATGCGGACGGCGGCCATGGTGGGCTCCCGGGGGTGGGCGGTGGTCCTGGTGACGTGTTCCATGATCCGCTGTTCGGGGGGCGTCATCAACGCACGTCTGCACTAGGATCGTTGAGTCGGACTCAACGATCGGATGTCGGGGTATGTGGGAGCGGCACGAGATCGAGGCTTTCCTGACGCTCGCCGAGGAGCTGCACTTCGGGCGGACCGCCGAGCGACTGGGCGTGACCACCGGGCGGATCAGCCAGGTCATCGGGAAGTTGGAGCGCCGGACGGGCGCCCGGCTCTTCGAGCGGACCAGCCGTACCGTCCGGCCGACCGCGATCGGGCAGCGCCTGGCGGACGACCTGGCGCCGCTGGTCGTGGGGTTCGAGGAGGCGGTGCGGCGGGCGGTGGACGCCGGGCGCGGGGTGACCGGGGAGCTGCGGGTCGCGTTCCTCGGGGAGTGGACCGCGCCGGTGCTGCTCGGGGCCGTCCGGCTGTTCGGCGAGCGCCACCCCGGCTGCCGGGTCGACGTGCGCGAGGTGCAGCTCTTCAACTCCCGTCCGAGCCTGCTGGACGGCTCCGTCGACCTGCTCATCGCCGCCTACCCCTTCGACGGCGACGGCCTGGTCTGCGGGCCGGTGCTGCTCTCGGAGCGGCGGGTGCTGGCGGTGGCCGCCGGGCATCCGCTGGCGCGGGAGGCCCGGGTGTCGGCCGAAGTCCTCGGCGACCATCCGGTGGTGCAGTACCCGGCGGCCACCTCGGCCGGGTTCAAGCGGGACCGGACGGCCGACCGGACCCCGTCCGGCCGGCCGGTGCCGAAGGGGCCGGTGGGCAACACCTTCTCGGAGATGCTCACCCTCGTCGCACTGGGCCAGGGTGTGCTGCCCGTCGGCGAGCACTCCCGGCGGTACTACCCCCGCCCCGACATCGCCTACGTGCCGGTCCACGACGCGCCGCCGATCGAACGGGGGCTGGTCTGGAGGGAGAGCAACACCACCGAGCGGGTCCGCGCATTCGTCCGCGCCGCGACGGATGCCGCCGCTGCGGATGCCACCGCCAGGGATGCCACCGCGACGGATGCCACCGCGACGGATGCCGCCGCTACGGAGGCCGCCGCGACGGACGAGTGATCGATCCGGCGGCCCGTCCGCCGGCTGCGGCCCGGCGACCGACGGCCCGGCCCTGCTGCGGGCGCCCGCCCCGGCCCGCCCCGCCCGCCCCGGTGCGGCCGGGGCGGGTCCTCGGCCTCAGACGTCGTCGGGGCTGGTGAAGGCCGGCGGCGTGTAGCCGGGGCCGGTGAAGTCCGGGGTGGTGAAGGTGGCGGTGCGCGGCTCCCGGCCCTCCTGGTCGGTGAGCCCCTCGGCGCCGGGGCTGCTGAAACCCGGTCCGGTGTAGCCGGGGCTGCTGAAGTCGGGGCTGCTGAAATCGGGCCGGGAGGGGTCGGGCCGGGGTGCGTCGGGCCGGGCCGCCTCCCCCGCCTGCGCCGGTATGACGGCGGCCGTCGGCGGTGCCGGGTCGGCGCGCAGGGCGGTGTGCAGGTACGGCAGCAGCGCCCGGTCGCGCAGTGCGCGCTGCCACTCGCGCCGGGCCTCGGCCAGCTCGGCGGCGAGGTCAGGGTCGGCCCCGGCCGGGGCGGGCACGGTGGAGCCGTCCCGCAGGGCGGTGAGGATCAGCCCGACGATGCCGACCGCCATCGCGGCGACCCCGGCGGCCAGGGCGAGCCAGCCGGCAGTCAGTACCGAGCGGGCTAGTGCCATCTCGGGGTCGGCGGCACGCAGCCCGTACCCGAGGAGCAGCAGGACCAGTGCGGCGGTCCAGGCGAGGATCGGGGTGAGGACGGTGAGCACCGGGAAGAGCCCGGCGCCGCCGTTGGCGGAGCGCAGCTGGGTGAGCAGCCCGGGGGCGGTGGGTTCACCGTCCTGGGCGGGCGGAGGTGTGCTGCGCAGGCTCTCCCGCAGCCGGAGGTAGTGCTGGTACTCGGTGGCCGCCGCTGCCGCGACGCCGTCGGCGGCGCGCAGGGTCTGGATGCGCAGCTGGTCGCCGGTGAGGGCGCCGGGCGTGCGCAGGGCGGTCAGGATGGTGCCGTCGCGCAGTGCTTCGTCGAGGAGGCGCTCGAAGTCCGGGCGGTCCTCGGCGAGCAGGTGCGGGGCGTTGTTCATGGGGACCCCGTTCATGCGAACCCATCCCCCGGCCTCCGGCCGGGGGGACCCCCGTGCCCAGGCCCGCGGGCGGGCAGGGACGGGCACGGAGACGGCCGCCACACGGGCGGCCGGGTGTGGTGTGCCTCGATGGTAGGGGCGGGTGCGGTCGCGCTGACAGTAACTTTCCGGAATTTCGCGCCCCGGGCCGCGCGTGCGGGCCGGCCCGGGCGCCGGGAACGGGTGTTCGGTGGGCCGCCCGGGCGGACTTCCGGCCCAGCGGCCCGGTAGGACTGTCTGACCGTCAGATCGGCAGTCGCGCGACCAGCAGGCGTCCCTCCATGGTGACGCCGCCGTCCATCGCCACGGCGAGGTCGTCCGCGTAGATGTACGGCCCGGGGATGTGCAGCGGCGCGCCGTCGTCGGCGTGCACCGCGCCGGTGAGGTACGGGATCGGGCTGTGCCCGTGCACGATGCGCGAGCCGCCGTAGGTGTCGAGTAGCTCGTGGACGGCCTGCGGCCCGGCGTCGCCGCGGAAGGCGAAGCGCTTGGTGAACCGGCGGAAGCAGTCCCACCACTCGTCCACGCCCTCGTCGGCGAGCAGGTCGTGGACGGCGTCGTTGACCTCGGCGATGGACTCGCCGTACTCCAGGTACGCGGTGGTGTCGGAGTGCAGCAGCAGGTGGCCGTCCTCCAGCGCCATGGCGGGGAGCCGGGAGAGCCAGCTGACGTGGTGCGCCTCCAGCCGGTCCAGGTCGTGCTGCTGGCCGCCGTTGAGCCGCCAGGCGGCGAGGAAGGAGGCGGTGCCGGCGGTGGACTGGACGGGCTCGTCGCCGTACCGGGAGGCGCCGAGGAAGAGCAGTTCGTGATTGCCCATCAGGGCCCGGCAGTAGCCACCGGCGGCGGCGGCCTCGGCGGCGAGCTGCATGACCAGGTCGATGACGCCGATGCCGTCCGGGCCGCGGTCGGTGAAGTCGCCGAGGAACCAGATCCGGGAGCGGCCGGCCGACCAGTGGCCGTCGGCGTCGATCAGGCCCTGGTGGCGCAGCTCGGCGAGCAGTTCGTCGAGGTAGCCGTGCACGTCGCCGACGACGTAGAGCGGGCCGGGCGGCTCGTTCGGGGCGGGCGCGGGGTAGGGGTGGTACGGCAGTCCGGGCTCGGCGAACGGGGGGCCGAGCTCGATGGTCGGCGGGTCGTCGCTCTGGTGCGCGGGCGAGGGCCGGTCGGGGAGCGTCGGCTCGTACCCGGCGTGCGCGGCCTGCGGGCCGTGGTGGTCCTGCGGGTGGTGGTCCTGGCGGCCGTGGTTCTGCGGGCCGTGGTGGTCCGGCAGGCCGTGGTCCTGCGGGTGGTGGTGCTCCGGCCGGCCGTGGCCGTCCCGCTGCGGATCGTGGCCGTTCTCCGGGTGTCCGGCGCCCGGCCAGTGCTGTTCGAGGTAGCGGGCGCCGCCGTAGCCGCTGTACGTCTCCGACTCGTACGCCGCCTCGGCGTACCCGGCCGGCTCCGGTTCGTAGTAGGTGCCGTAGGGCAGCACGTCGAGGTCCGGCTGGTGGCGGGGGCCTGAGTCCGGGTGTTCAGGCCCGGGGAAGCGGTCCTCGGGTGTCATTCGCCCATCATAGGAAGACCACTCTCCCGGCGTCGTCACCTGGTGGGTATCCAATCCTCCGGAGCGTCAGCCGGGTGGTCCGTCAGGTCCGTTTTGTCCCGGCTAGGTATGGTCTAGACCGCCTCTGGGCTCGTCGCACGGGTGCGGGCGGCGAGCCCAGGGCGGTCCTACACCTCGCCCGGCGGGCGCGGCGGGCTGACCGTGGTGCGCGGGCTCCGGCGCTGGGAGGACGCGCGGACGATCAGCTCGGTGGGCATCAGGGTGCCGGGCGGCGGGCCGTTGCCGGCGGTGCGGAACCGGGGCGGGAAGAGTCGGGCGATGTCGACGCCCGTCCCGGAGTCCACTCCCTCGATGGCGTCGATGAGCAGGTTGACGACGGTGGTGCCGATCCGCCGGGGCTTGAGCGAGAGCGTGGTGATCGGCGGCTCGGTGGCCGCGTAGACGTCGCTCTCGCTGCAGCAGACGAGCAGCAGGTCGTCCGGCACCCGCAGGCCGTACCGGCGGGCGGCGGCGAGCAGGTCGGTTCCGTTGGGGTCGAAGAGGCCGTAGACGGCGTCGGGCCGGTCGGGGCGGGCGAGCAGCCGGTCGGCGGCGACGGCGCCGGCGGCCGGGTCGTGCGCGGGGTAGGCCTCGTAGACCGGCTCCTGGCCGACCTTGGCGCACCAGGCGAGGTAGGCCTCGGTGGAGAGCCGGGTGTAGGTGTCGGTGCTGGTGCCGGTGAGCAGGCCGATCCGGCGGGCGCCGGCCTCGGAGAGGTGGTCGAGGATGCCGAGCACGGCGGCCTCGTGGTCGTTGTCGACCCAGGCGGTGACCGGGCAGTTGCCGGGCTTGCCGTCGCTGACCACCGGGACGCCGGACCGGTAGAGCTCGCTGACCAGCGGGTCCTGGTCGGGCGGGTCGATCACCACGGTGCCGTCGAGGGCGATGTTGCCCCAGACGTCGTGCCGGGAGGAGGCGGGCAGCACCACCAGCGCGTAGCCCCGGCCGAGCGCGGCACTGGTCGCGGCGCGGGCCATCTCGGCGAAGTAGGCGAACTCGGTGAAGGTGAAGGGTTCCTCGCCGTACGTGGTGACGGTCAGTCCGATCAGGCCCGAGCGCCCGGTGCGCAGGGTGCGGGCGGCGGCCGAGGGGCGGTAGCCGAGGCGTTCGGCGACCTCGCGCACCCGGCTTCTGGTCTCGTCGGGCAGGCGGCCCTTACCGTTCAACGCGTCGGAGACGGTGGTGATCGACACTCCTGCGGCTGCTGCCACATCCCGGATGCCGGCCCGCTCCAGACGCCGTGAGGTGGTGGGTCGCCGACCGCTCTGGTTGGCTGCTGCTGTCATGGCGGACCGATCGTATGGCTCCTGACAAGGGTCTGTGACCGGCGCATCGGGGGCCCTTGGAGATACGTTTCTCCAAGAGTGAGCCTCTGCGCGCCCCTTCGATACCCGCACGAAACCAGCCGTCTTACCTCTGACATGTGCCAATGGAACCCGCCAGAATGGCTGATCTGCGCCCATAACCCGACCGGGCATCTCACTCCTACGGGTGAGCGCGGTCGGTATCGTTCAGGGCACCCGACCGGGGTGGTCCGGGTGCGTTGCGAGTTCCCGGGCCGGGCGGCGATCCCGTCCGAGACGGGCGTGGACGCGCCGGAAGCAGCTCGAAGCGGTGAGAACGCCGCGAGCTCGACCGAGCTCGACCGAGTGGAAGAGAAGGAGCAGGACCGTGAGTGGAACGGCACCGCAGGGGCCCCGGCTGAGGCCGACCCTGGACGGCATCCCCACCTACAAGCCCGGCAAGCCGGCCGGCGCCGACGCCTACAAGCTGTCCTCCAACGAGAACCCGTACGAGCCGCTGCCCGGCGTGCTCGACGCGGCGGTCAAGGCGGCCGGCTCGTTCAACCGGTACCCGGACATGGCGGGCACCGAGCTGACCGCCGAGCTGGCGGCGCACTTCGGCGTCCCGGCCGAGCACATCGCCACCGGCACCGGCTCGGTCGGCGTCGCCCAGTCCCTGATCCTCTCCACCGCCGGCCCGGGCGACGAGGTCATCTTCGCCTGGCGCTCCTTCGAGGCCTACCCGATCATCACCCAGGTCGCTGGCGCGACCCCCGTCCCGGTCCCGCTCACCGAGGGCGGGGACCACGACCTGGACGCGATGCTGGCCGCCGTCACCGAGCGGACCCGGCTGATCTTCGTCTGCAACCCGAACAACCCCACCGGCAACGTGATCCACCGCGCCGAGCTGGAGCGCTTCCTGGACGCCGTGCCCGCCGACATCCTGGTGGTCGTCGACGAGGCGTACATCGAGTTCATCCGTGACCCCGAGGTCCCCAACGGCATCGAGCTCTACCGCGACCGCCCCAACGTCTGCGTGCTGCGGACGTTCTCCAAGGCGTACGGCCTGGCGGGCCTGCGGGTCGGCTTCGCGATCGCGCACGAGCCGGTGGCCACCGCGCTGCGCAAGACCGCGGTGCCGTTCGGCGTCACCCAGCTCGCCCAGGACGCCGCCGTCGCCTCGCTGCGGGCCGAGGAGGCCCTGATGGTCCGGGTCGAGGCGCTGGTCGAGGAGCGCACCCGGGTCGTCGCCGGGCTGCGCGCCCAGGGCTGGGAGATCCCGGACTCGCAGGCCAACTTCGTCTGGCTGGCGCTCGGCGAGCGCTCGCAGGAGTTCGCGGCCGCCTGCGCCGCGGCCGGCGTGATCGTCCGCCCGTTCCCGGAGGGCGTCCGGATCTCGATCGGCGAGGTCGAGGGCAACTCGATCTTCCTCGCGGTGGCCGAGGCCTTCCGCAAGGAGCTGTAGGACGCGCGAGGGGCTCTGCCACGCACCACGACGGAGTGGGAAGTCGGTCGGTCCGACTTCCCACTCCGTCGTTCTGCCGCCGGCCTCACCCGCGCCGCAGGAAGAGCGCCGAGGCGGCGGCGGCCAGCAGCACCAGGGCGGCGTTCACGGCGATCGCCCAGCCGACGCCGGTGAGCACGGTGGTGCCCGCGGCGGCCGCGGTCGCGACCGCGCTCATCACCGGGGTGCCCAGGGTGATGCCGACCTGCTGGGTCATCGTGGCGACGCCGGTGGCCAGCCCCTGCTCCTCGTCCGGCAGGCCCGAGGTGGCCGTCACCATGAAGCCGACGATCGCCAGCATGTTGCCCACCCCGCCGACGAAGGTCGCCGCCAGCAGCAGGCCCAGCCAGGCCCGGTCCGCGCCGAGCAGGACCAGCGAGGCGGTCGCCACCGCCTGGACGAGGAAGCCCGCGATCAGCGCGCCCCGGCTGCCGAGCCGGCCGATCAGCCGCGGTGCCGCCACCCCGCCGACCACGGTGCCCGCGCCCAGCACGCCGAAGGCCAGGCCGGTGGCCAGCGGGGAGAAGCCGAGCACCCGCTGCAGGTAGAGGGTCAGCAGGAAGACCAGCGAGGTCTCGGTGGCGAAGGCCAGCAGCCCGGCCGCGTTGCCCCAGACCACCGTGCGCCGCCGCAGCACCCGGACCGGCACCAGCGGGGCCGCGGCGGACCGCTCGACGAACCAGAACGCCGTCAGCAGCACCGCGGCCAGAGCGAGCGCCCCGAGTGCCAGCGGGTCGCCCCAGCCGTGCTCGCCGGCCGTCGTCAGCCCGTAGATCAGGGCGAGCAGGCCGCCGGTGACGGTGACCGCGCCCGGAAGGTCCATCCGGCTCCGCCCCTGCAAGGGGGTCCCCCCGGCCGAGGGCCGGGGGAGGCTCTCCGCGATCACCCGGGGGGCGACCAGCAGCACGGCCAGGGCGACCGGCACGTTGACGAAGAAGGCCCAGCGCCAGCTGAGCAGGTCGGTGAGCAGCCCGCCGAGCACCGCGCCCGAGGTGAAGCCGGCCGACATCAGTGCGCCGTTCAGGCCCAGCGCCCGGGCGCGCAGCGGCCCCTCGGGGAAGGCCGTGGTGAGCAGCGCCAGCCCGGCCGGGGTGACGGCGGCGGTGGCCAGGCCCTGGGCGACCCGGGCGGCCAGCAGCATTCCGGGGCTGGTGGCCAGGCCGCCGACCAGGGACGAGACGCCGAGCACGGCCAGGCCGAGCAGGAAGACCCGGCGCCGTCCGACGAGGTCGGCCACCCGCCCGAAGAGCAGGGTGAAGCCGGCGGCGGCGAGGGCGAACGAGGTGGCGATCCACTGCAGGCTGCCGAGCCCGAAGCCGAGGCCCTGGCCGATCACCGGCAGGGCGACGTTCAGGATCGAGAAGTCCACGGCCAGCATGAACTGGGCTGCCAGCAGCACGACCAGGACGAGCCGCTGCCGGCCGGTCATGCCGGTGGTGGTCCTGGGGGCTGATGGTGTTCCGGATGTTCCGGATGTTCCGGGGGCTTCGGGTGTTCCGGGTGCTTCGGGTGCTTCGGACAGGGTGGCGGTCATCGGTCAGCTGCCTTTCGACTCGACGAGGTCTCGGGGTGCGGCATCAGCCTGTGCGGCGGCGCCCGGGGTACCCAGACCCCCGCGAAGGGTGGCACTGACAGTGACAGGCTCCGTGGCGCCCGGCGGTGTTGACTGGAGTCCATGACCGCAGCCACCGCACCCGAGACACCGACCGAGCTGGGCGAGTTCCTGCGCACCCGCCGCGCCCGGCTGCAACCCGAGGACGTCGGCCTGACCACGTACGGGACGAGGCGACGGGTGCCCGGCCTGCGGCGCGAGGAGCTGGCCCAGCTGGCGGGCGTCAGCATCACCTACTACACGCGGCTGGAGCAGGGGCAGAGCCGCAACGTCTCCGACGAGGTGCTGGATGCCATCGCCCGGGCCCTGCGGCTCGACGCCGACGAGCACGCCCACCTGCGCAACCTGGCCCGCCCGGGCCGTTCGGCGAAGGGGCGGGCGGCCGCCGAGCGGTTCGAGCGGGCGAGGCCGGCCGTCCGGCAGCTGATCGCGGCGATGGTCGACGTCCCGGCGGTGGTGGTCGGCCGCCGCAACGAGGTGCTGGCCTGGAACCCGCTCGGCCACGCCCTGCTGGCCGGGCACGTCGACCTTGCGGCCCCCGAGCGGCCGGCGGACCGGCCGAACCTGAGCCGGCTGCTCTTCCTCGATCCGCGCACCCGGGAGTTGTACCCGCACTGGGAGACCGAGGCGCGGGCCCAGGTGGCGTTCCTGCGGCTGGCCGCAGGGCGTTACCAGGATGATCGTCAACTGGCCGAGGTCATCGGAGAGTTGTCGATGAAGAGCGCGGAGTTCGCGGCGCTCTGGTCACGCCACCCGGTGCACGACTGCCTGTTCGGGACGAAGGAGTTCCGGCACCCAGTGGTGGGGGAGCTGGAGTTGGACTTCGAGGCGCTGCCCCTGCCGGAGGCGTCCGGCCACCGGATGCTGCTCTTCAGCGCGGCGCCCGGTTCGTCGTCGGAGGCCGGGCTGCGACTGCTGGCGGCCAGCGCCGCTGCGGCGCCGACCGCCGCCCTGGGCCTCCCGAACTCCGCGCCTACCGCTTGACGATCCGGTCGAGGACGGCGGCGACGCGTTCCTTGACCGCCGCCGCGTGGTGGAGGGCCTCCGGCGCCGCGTCGGTGCCCGGCGGCCGGACGCCCCGGTCCGCGAGGACGTAGAGCAGGCGCAGCGTGCGCAGGCAGTTGGTGACGTGCGCGGGGACCGGGGTGATGATGCGGTCGGAGCCGAAGCGGGCGGCGATCGGGTCCAGCCACGTGGTCGCGTCGTGCTCGCTCAGGTCGGTCCGGGTGAGGACACGGGCGATCGCCCTCGCCAGCCGGTCGTCCTCCAGCTGGTCGAGCACGTGATCGGTGGGCGCCGTCAGCCGGGCGGCGGCGAGGTGCAGCATCCGTACCGGATCCACGTCGGGGTGTCGGCCCAACCGGTCCAGCAGGTCCGCGCCGTGCGCGACGGCATGGAGCCAGCCGAGCTTCTCGTCATGGCCGCGCAGGTCCTGCTCCGCCGGGTACCAACGCTCGAACGCGTCCACCCAGGCCGAGTTGAAGTCCCCCTTCTCCACCAGCATGTCGAGCACGAGGGGGGCGAAGGTGCGGGCCTGGATCTCCCGGTCCTGGAAGCGGGCGGCCATCTCGTCCCCCAGCGCCAGCCGGCGGGGTGCGTCGATCACCCCGCGCTCGATCCAGGTCGAGAGGACGGCGTAGGGCGCTCCGTCCCGGACCGACGGATCGGGATCCGCCAAGGCGGCGGAGAGTTCGCGGACCAGCTCCTCCAGGGAGCGGTCGGCGGGTACGGCACAGTCGTCGGCTTCGATCCTGCTCCAGTCGGTCACGGCAGGCAGGATAGGGCCGCACTGCCGTACGGCACCGGGAATTCTTTCCGTGCGGCGAGGCCCTCGCCCAGGAGCGGACGAGGGCCTTCGAGTGCGTGCTCAGCTGGGTTTGCGGTGGCGGCCGCCGGGGGCGTGGCCGGAGTTCCGCTCCCGTGTCTTCCGCTGCATCTCCTGGAGGATGGCCAGGGTCTCGGGGTGAACCGTGGCCTCTTCCTCGTCGTCGTCCTCGTCATACGCGTTCTGCTGCGGATTCCGCCGTGCCTGCGCGAGCAGCTCGTCGTAGCGGGGGTCCCCGGGCACGATCTTGTGCCACCCGTCGTAAAAGTACCCCTCCGGGGCCCTTCCGCCGTACTTCTGCCAGATGGTGACGCCGTCGGCGTCGAGCGTCGGATGCGCGGTGACCTCGTAGCTCTCGGAATGCTCGCTCAAAGTACTCCTCCAGGATCTGCGCCACTTTGCGGTCGCCGGACTTGATGGGTGTCAGGTCTTCTTCCGGAGCGCTTTGCGAATTCTCGGGTCCGCAGATCTCGGCCCCGCGTCGGAGTGTCAGCCGGTCGGAGCCAGTCGTCCAGCTTGCCCTTGCTCATGCTCGCGTCCGCGTCGATGTTGATCATCCCCGTCCCGTCGAGGGCGAAGCCGCCGCCGTTTTCGAAGAGGGAGACGAGCGGTTCGAAGGGGTTCGGGAGCTGGAACGGGACTCCGCCGGCCTCTTCGAGAGCGGCGAAATGCAGCGCCCATTCACAGCTCCGCTGAACGGCCGACTGCTGCTGGACGCAGCTCCGTGAGATGCGCTCGACCACATCGGAATCCGCGCGTACGGACGGATCGATCAGGGCGGCCACGTCGAAGAACGGCCATGCGTCCGAACCGAGCTGTTGCGCCCAGAGCGCCGAGCGCCGCAGGAACTCCCGCATCAGCGAGATGCGCAGGCGAGTGTCCCAATCCTCGGGGGACCATTCGACGTCGAGCAGTCGACCGGCCAGGCCTGCGGGTGTCCTGAGGCCGTTCAGCGGGCTGTGTCGACGGCATCGAGGGCGTCGAGGGTGGTGTGGTCGAGCGTGACGGCGGGGGCGGAGGAGAGGTAGTGGGACAGTCGGCGCAGGGGGATGGCGATGCCGTCCAGCTCGATCATTTCCTCGACGTAGAAGCCGCCTCCCCGCTCGAACATGAGCAGCAGCGGTTCGTAGGGGTCGGGCAGATCGGGAAGGTCGGCGGTCGTCTCGCGGCAGAAGGCGGGCCAGTGCACAGCGCCGCGGCAGGTCTCCTCAAGCGTGCGCCTGCCAATGGTGTTGTCGACGAACTCGTCGAGTTCGGCCATGACGTCGGGAGCGGCGCGGACGGTCGGGTCGATGTATTGGCCGATGTCGAAGAATGGCCAAAGCTTCTCGGCGCCGAAGGCGTTCGCCCAGCAGGCGGACCGGCGCAGGTACTCGCTCATCAGATGCGCCCGGGACCGGGCGTGGCTGTACGCGAGGTCCCAGTCACCCCAAGGGGCGGCCTGCAGACGGTCCAGCACGACGCGCGACGGATCCTCTGTCACTTGAGCTTCACTCCGTTCTTGCGCAGCTCCTGCTTGATCTCGGAAACCACGCTATCAATGTTCGAAAGATCGCCAGCAAGGGTGGAAGGTGGCTCCAATCCGAGCTTCGGCCAGTGTCTGAAGTGGCCCTCGTCGGAGTGTGGAGCCAGGTCGTGGGCGCCGGCGTTGTCCAAATCCCTCGGGAACTGCTTCCAACCCGTCTCGTCCCAGACATCCGGATGTTTCGACACGTAGGGCAGACCGGCCTTCATCAACTCGCTTTCGATGTACTCGTGGGCCAGCAGTGCCTTGAACTGCTCGAGCTTTTTGGGCTTAATCGTGCCCGCCTGGGCGTCCAGCCAGTTCTGGGCGATGTCGTCGCGGGGGGTGAAGAGCCCCTTCTTCGTGGTGAGTGGGCCGGTTGCGACCTCGTGCTGCGATCGGAAGAGATGGGCCTTGATCTGGCGGAGCACGGTCTCGTCGACGCCCGTGGTCTTGGCGATCTTCGGCAGGTCGACCTTGTTGTCGGTCGCGCGGATCTGCTCGTACGCCTTGCCGGCGAACTCCGAGGGCTCGGCGACCCATCCCGCGCCGGCCCAGCCCTCGGTGTCGGTGTGCGGCGTCTTCGCGCGACCGGGCGCCGCCGCGCCGCCGACGGCGCCGAGGACGAGGTCGAGGGGCATGACGGGGCCGGTCTGGAACACCTCGCCGGCGCCGGCGGTGAGGGCGGCGCCGGTGACCATGCGGCCGGGGATGGTGTCGGCGGCGGCGGCGAGTTTGCCGGCGGCGGCGAGGGCGACGGAGGCGCTGTCGGCGCTCTCGGCGGCGGTGGCGACTACGCGGCCGCCGGCGCCGAGGCCGCTGCCGGCGCCGCCCATGACGCCGCCGGTCTCGGCGGCGGAGAGGGCTTCGGTGAGGCTGTAGCCGCCGTCGCCGAAGGAGACGCGGATGGGCTGGGCGACGGCGAGGTCGACGGTGACGGCTTCGACGGCGCCGAAGACGACGCCGGTCAGGACGGTTCCGGCGATCGCGGCGATGGTTTCGGAGACGGCGACGCCGAGGGCCTCGGCGGCGGCGATGACGCCTGCGGTGGCGACGCCTGCGGCGGCTTCGGAGAGTCCGGCGGTGAAGAAGGCGAGGGCGGTGCCGGCGACCAGGGAGGCGCCGACGATGGCGGCCTCCTCCTCCAACTTCTTGACGGCCTTGTCGACCTCGTCGGCGAACTTCCGCAGCGCTTCGGCGAGGTTGCGGCAGGCCTTGGCGCTGTCGGGGAGCCAGCCCTTGCCGCCCTCGTAGTAGCGGTGCCAGAAGGTGGCGAAGGCGTCCATTGCGGGGCCGTGGTTGTTCTCGATGAGGGCGGCCGCGGCCTGGCTGGTGGGGCGGTGACGTTGTCGATCGCGGTGGCCATCGCGTCCCATGCGGCGGCGGCCTTGCGGAGCTTGCCGGGGTCCGCGTCGGGCCACCACATGCCGGTGGTCTTGCGGACGATCTTCGCGGCTGCGGATTCACCCATGGTCCGGCTCCCCCTGCGACGGCCGGCCGCCTGTCGGCGCGGTCATGCGGAGAGGTCCTTGTGGACACGGCGGTCGGCGTCGAGGTGGTTGTCCGCGTGGGCGACCAGGCCGTCGTGGATGCTGGCCAGGCCCTTCACGAGGACGTCGAGCGCGGAGAGCACGTGGTCGTGCGGACCCTGGTAGGCCTGGGCGAACTCCTTGCCCTGCTTGTCGTCGCCCCAGGGGCTGCCGGCGTCGGCGAGGCTGTGCGTCAGCTTGTCGAGCGCGGTCTTGAGGTCCTGACTCTGTTTCGCGAAGGCCGGCGCGGCCGTCTTCAGGTCCTGTGGCCGGACGTTGAACCCGGGACCTCCTGCTGCTGGCCCATCCGCCATCTTCTCCCCCTGATATGGCCCTGACGATCCGATCGGTCAGGGGATCTGATGGGGGAACGGGCCGCGTGGTTTCGACCGCTGGGTGTGGCGTCCGTCACGCGGCGTGATCGCCGATTCGTGCGGCGGGCCCTCGCCTGGGAGGCGAGGGCCCGGGTGCCGTGCTGCGGTGGGTCAGTTGGGTATGCGGTGGCGGCCGGGTCTGGTGGACGGTTGGCGGATTTCGGGGCCGTAGTGGCCGGCCTGGCGGGCGATCCAGGCGTATTCGTGGGTGCCGTCGGGTAGTTGGCGCAGTTCCCAGCGGCCGTGTCGGGTGATGGGGGGTGGGGATTGCCGGTCGTCCTCGTCGTTGACTCTGAGGGCGGTGACGACGCCGAGGGCGACGGTGGCGAGGGCGAGGGCGAGGAGGGTGAGGAGGGCGGCGGCGACGAGGAAGCTCGCGGTGCCGGTTCTCATCGGTGGATGCCGATGACGCGGTGGCCGAGGTGGGCGGCGAGGCCGTGGAGGAGTTCGTGGGCCTGGTCGTGGGTGAGGGGGAGGGCGAGGTGTTCGCCGGGGGCGGCGTGGACGTCGAGGTCGACGGCGGCGCGGAGCTGGAGGGCCGCGTCGGGGACGCGCTCGACGGTGAGGTAGGCGAGGGTGGTGCGTTCGGTGTGGACGGCCTGGCCGGCCATCGGGATCAGGACTCCCACGGCTGGTCCCTTTCGGTGGCGCGGAGGAGGTGGAGGAGGTTGAGGAGGGTGGCGACGGGGGCGTGGCCGAAGTTGACGAGGATGCGGCCGTCGACGGTGCTGTGGTGGGTGGTGGCGGAGCCCCACTGGATGCCGAACCAGGCTCCGCGGTCGTGGAGTTCGCGCAGGAGGGCGGTGACGTGGGCGTCGGTGTAGTCGTGCATGCGGGGGTCGTCGGGGGAGAGCGGGATGCGGGGGCCGGTCACGCGGCGGCCTCCAGCTCGAACCAGACCACCTTGCCGCCGTGCTTGCGGGGGTCGGTGCCGAAGCGGTGGGTGAGCGAGCGGACGAGGTGCAGGCCTCGGCCGGACAGCTGGTAGGGGTCGGCGCAGGTGCGGGGTTCGGGGAGGGTGGGGCTGTCGTCGGCGACGGAGACGCGCAGGGTGCGGTCGGGGTTGAGGACGACGACCACGGTGGGGGCGGGGCTGCCGCCATGGCGCCAGGCGTTGACGTACAGCTCATGGAGGGCGAGTTCGGCGTCGTGGATGAGGTCGTCCGGCCAGGAGGCGCAGGTGAGGGCGGAGCGCAGCTCCTCGCGGGCGGCGGACCAGTCGGGCGGGTTGAAGGCACGCATGAGGAACCTCCGGATGAGGTCGTGTGGAGTGGGGTGTCGGCGAACCGGCGGATACGTCGCCGTGAGCCAGGCCAGGGCGGAGCTGGTTGATGCCACGCGTGGCTGCTCTGCGGTGCGCGGGCAGCAGGCGCCTACTGCCCTGGAAACAGGCATTACTGACGATCCGTCGGATCGATGTCAGAACGACCATAACGCACGCCGCCAGAAATTTAAGCCCGATGCGGCAAGGTTCCCTCTCCGGTGGGATGCCGGCCCCCGGCGAGGCGGCCCGTCCCTCGATGGACCCCTTCGCAGCCAGCGCGGCACACTGACCTCAGCAGAGCAGAGAGGACGCCATGGCCCTTCGCCCCAACCCAACCCTTCGTCAGCGCCGGATCGGCGCCGAACTGCGAAGGATGAGAGAGCAAGCCGGCTTCGGAGGCAGCCACCTCGCCCGCACGCTCGGGGTGACCCCTGCCCAGGTGACGCAGATGGAGAACGGGAAGACCGGCGTCAGCGTGGAACGCCTTCGTGCGATCGCGGCGGCCTGCATGTGCGCCAATCAGCCCCTGATCGACGCACTCGCCGACATGATCGGGGAGCGAGGGAAGGGCTGGTGGGATGAGTACCGCCCCAGCCTGACCACTGACCTGCTCGACGTGGCGGAGATCGAGGGTTACGCCGAGAGGATCGCCACCTACACCATTACCTTCATTCCAGGGCTACTTCAGACGCCCGCATATGCAGCCTCGGTGTTTGCTCGTGCGATCCCGCCGCTTCCGCGATCGGATATTGAGCTCAGGATGGCCTTCCGGCTCCAGCGGCAGCACATTGTTCGATCGGGCTCCACGCCCTACACCGCGTTTGTCCATGAAGCCGCACTTCGCATGCAGTTCAGCGGGCCGGAAGTCCTTGCCAAGCAGCTCAGTGCCCTCATCCAGGATTCCGAGAGCCCAGGAATTTCAGTTCGAGTTGTTCCGTTCGACATCGAGTCGCTGCCCGGCCCCAGCGAGAACTTTACCTACATCAACGGCCCGGTGCCTGAACTGGACACCGTGCAAATCGACTTCAGCTTTGGCTGCCCGCTCTTTGATGCGCCGGCCCAACTGACGAGCTATCGGGAGATCCTGGCTCGAATGAAGTCCGTAGCCCTCTCGGAAGAAGATTCCCGAGACTTCATCCGAACTGTCATGAAAGAGATAGAGAGCAAAAATGGGTAGCCCAGCATGGCAGAAGTCCAGCTACTCCGGCTCAAGCAATGCGTGCGTTGAAGTCCGCAGGCTGGGTAGCCTGGTCGAACTCCGCGAATCCGATGACGGCGACGTCGTCCTCCGCGCCTCCGCAGCCAGGTTCGCCACGTTCCTCCGGGGCATCAAGGCGGGCGACTTCGACCGCCACGCCCAGCCCACTCCCTGAACCCATCGGCCCCTCGCTCACCCGAGCGAGGGGCCGACTCCTTTGGTTCATCCTGCTCAGATCGGTAGGTCCCAGCCCGGGCCGTTCTCCGTGCCGATCCAGACGCGCTGGCCCGCTCCCGACACAGTGATCCCGAACCCTTCCTGATGCGGCGCGCCGGCCTCCTGCCACTCCTCGACCGCCCGCTCGACCTGGTCCCAGAGCCGCAGAGGCCCGCGCTGGCTCACGGTCCAGCCGCCGCCCGGGTCGGGCATCGTCCGGGCATGCGAACCCGTGGCCACGTCCACGAGAACCTGCGCTCCGCCCGCCCCCATCCGTTCCGCCGAGGGTGCGGCCAGCTGGGCGACCCAACTGCCCGTCCACGTGCCGATGATCGCGGGATCGATCCGGCTCGGCCGTTCCTGGCCGGGCAGCAGGGCGAGGGCCGGCCGGGGCGGGCGGTCGTGCGACCGGGCGATCATGAAGCTGGTGTAACCGGGCAGGAACCGGCCGGTCGCGCTCCCCGGCCCGGTGACCGCCAGCAGCGCGAGCCCGGACGCGTAGCTCCAACCGGACAGCGTGACCAGGATCCGGCCGCCCGGCTTCACCTGGTGCAGCCACGGCATCGGGATGTACCGGACCGAACAGGTGGCAATCAGCCGGTCGTACCCGCCACCGTGTGGATCCCCGCGCAGGCCGTCCCCGGTGATCAGTCGAGGCGCGTAGCCCGCCTCCTCGAGCGCCACCGCTGCGGCCGCGGCCACCATCGGGTCGTACTCGATGCTCGTCAGATTGGCATCGCCGAGCCGGTGCGCGCCAAGGGCCGTCGAGTACCCCGTCCCGGTGCCGACCTCCAGCACCCGGTGCCCGTCTGCGGCACCGAGCTGCTGCCACATCCCTAGCACCAGCGACGGCAGGGTGGACGAGGAGGACGGGGAGCCGCCGACCGGCTCCCCGTCCACATCACCAGGACGGATCGCGCCGTCGAGCTGCGTGATCAGCGTCCGGTCGTCGTAGACCCCCTCCAGCCAGCCGGGTTCGCTCCGCCGCACCGGGCGGTAGACGGTCGGCGAACTCTCCGGCACCGGCTCGAAGTACGAATCGACGAACACCTCACGTGGTACGGCTTCCGCCGCTCTGCGCCACGTGGGATCGGTCAGCGTGCCGTCCTCGGCCAGCCCGTCGACCAGGGCGGCACGGAGTTCTGCGGATGGGCTCATGTGTCGGGGCCTCTCTGCAACTGGTCAGCGATGGCCTGGGCGATCGCGTCGGTGGTCTCGGGCAGCTGCCATGCCCATTGCCCGTTGGGGTTGCACTCAAGGAAGTACCACTCACCGGCTCCGGTCACGGCGAAGTCGAACGCGCCGTACACGAGCCGGAGTTCACCGAGGTAGCCCGCGACAGCGCGCGACACCTCCCCGGGCACCACAACCGGTGCACACTCCATGAGGCCCTGCCGGTGACGCCAGTCGAGATCGGGGCTGTCGATTCGGATGGCGAAGAGCCGGTCACCGACTGCCGTCACCCGCACGTCGAAGGCCTTGTCCACCTTGGCCTGGAACAGGTGCGGGCAGACCTCCACCCCGGCGGTCAGCTCGTTGCCGCGCACCTCCCGTACCCACACCTGGCGCGGTAGACCGTCCACCTCGTACGCGGTGTTCCACAACGGCTTGTAGACCACCCCGCCGGCCTGGGCCGCCACGAACTCCTGTGCAGCACTCAGTTCGTTGGTGATCAGCGTGTCCGGCACCGGAAACCCGTGCCGCCGCGCGACCGCGAGCTGTGCCGGTTTGTACTCGGCCCCCCGGTTGGCCCACGGATGGTTGACGTAGTGCGCCCCCGGAAGCGAGGCAAGGATCCCTCCGGCACCCCACAGCGCCTGGGCGGCCGCGAACCGCCGGTCCTGCTCCTCCAGTTGGGCGGGACCCCCGTACGGAGAGGCCCGGCGCACCCAAACGGACCGGACCCGCGTGAGATCCAGCTCCCGACTCCGGGTGCGTAGGCTGCCTCGCTGACCGCCCATGCCGTACATGGCGGTCAGCGAGGCACTGGCGTGGAGGTCTGCACCGGGATCGAGCCGGACCACTGGAACGCCACGCTCGGCCAGGACGCGCAGCACCACATCCGCGGTGACATCACGGGAGTTGGTCATCACCAACACCGACCCGCATCGGTCGGCCATCAGCCGGAACTCTGGTCCTGGTCGTACGACTCAGTGGAATCCGCATCGGTCGCCCCGCCCGGCCCCGACCCGTCGCCGGGGCTCGTCATGGTGGGCGTCAGGCCGCTCGTACTGGTGCCATGGCTCCCCAACTCGACCACGCGGCCGTCGTCGTCCACGATCACGGCAACCTGGGTCCCGGGATCGATCACCGGCGTGAACGCCGGAATCGCGACGGCCTCCGCGAACGGCTGCATCCTGGTCGTGCCCCACGGGGGTACGAGCGTTTGCTTCATCGGCCTGCCTCCTTGTGTCCGTCGGCGCAGAACGTCGACGCCTACCGGCCTCTCTGTGCAGATATCAACTTAAGTAGCCAAGGTCGATCCATCAACGGAATTCCCGACCTCGAATAAAGTTCCCACCGGCGGCAGTTCACGCCCGATATGCGGCCGACCATGCGGCCAGCAGGCTTCTCGCTTCCTCACCGAATATTGCACGCTCCTCGAACATTGCGAAGATGTCGAGGTGCCGAGCAACATCTCTGGGGTCGCGGAAAACCAGTCGGCTGGTGAAGGTCTCCACCGTTGCCAGTCGATCGTCATAGACCGTGAACGTGTTCATCGGGCCACGCGTCAGCGATCTGCCCAGCGGCAGCACACCGATCCGGACGGACGGCAGTTGGGCCACCGAGGCGAGCCGATCGATCTGCAGGGCCATGGCGAGGGGCGGCAGCAGAGCCCACCTGGCCGCCTGCTCGGTCAGGATGAAGGTGAAGGACTTGGAGTCGTTGTAGAGCACAGGCTGCCTTCCGAGCTTTCGGTTGACGACCGCTGACCTGTCGCCCGTCGAGTGCCCGAGGCTGGCGTGCATGTACTCCGGCGTGGCAAGCAGACCGGTGATCATCGCGGGGAGGAAGCAACGCATCTCGGTGGCGCCGGCCTCCAGGGCCGACAGCTCGGCCTGTCGCTTCTCGATTCCGCGACGCCACGAGGACCGCTTGTCCTGCCACTCGGTGTTCGCCATTCTTGCAAGTGAGGTTATCTCCTGGACCAGATCCTTCGGAGCATTTAGCGCTCGCAGAATGCGTTCCACATCGACCAGGCTAAGGGCTGTCCCGTAATTGATCTTCGGACGTCTCGGATGCAAGTCGATGCTCGGTCGTTGCCCGCCTCACGCGGCCTGGAGGAGGTTGTGCAGGCGGGCGATGCCGAGCATGGCGTGGTGCACGCCATCGCCCTTGAGGCGGCAGTCGCGCAGGATCTTCCAGGTCTTCATCCGGGCGAAGACGTGCTCGACGCGGGCCCGGACCTGCTTGTGCTCGCGGTTGTGCTCGGCCTGCCACTCGGTGAGCTCGCCACCCTTGGGTCGGCGGTGCGGGATGACCAGGCCGGTGCCCGGATAGCCGCCGTCAGCGATCGTCGTGGTCCGGCCTACCGCGTCCTTGGCGCCGGATTCCTCCCAGGCCTTGCAGTCGTTCCGGTTACCCGGCAGGGGCTTGCCAACGGCGACGACCAGCCGGGTGTGAGCGTCGATGACGACCTGGTGGTTGGTGGAGTACCGGTAGTTCTTGGACTGCTCGGCGATCGTGTGGTCGCGGGTGGGGACCAGGGTGCCGTCGACGATCAGCACGGTGCCGGCGCGGAAACGCTGCCGCTGCTTGAGCGCCAGCAACGGCCCAATGTGGTCGACGATCCGGTCGGCCGCCAACTTGGACACACCGAACAGCGGGGCAAGCTGCCGCAGCGACAGGTTGGTGCGCCAGTAGGCGATGACCAGCAGCACCCGGTCCTCCAGCGGCAGTGACCAGGGACGCCCTCGCCGAGTCAGCTCAGCACCTTCTCGGCGCAACATAGCGATCAGTCTGCGGAAGTCGCGCGGTTGCAGTCCGCTGAACGGGGCTATCCAATGCGGTTCCGATACCGTGATCACACCAGCCACGTGATGAGATCGTTCCACACCTATGGACCTCGGAAGTCGCGATTCAGCTGCAGTGGCTCTCCCGCTCCAGGGAACCCACCTGTTCCATGCGCTGGATCTCCCGCTCTGCCGCCTCCAAGTACCCGAGGTCGAGGGCCATCGCGGCACGCCCGGCGACGTAGAAGACGTCCTGGCGGATCCGACAGTCCAACCCTGGTCGGCGGCACAAGGCCAGGAACCGCACCTCGAGACTGAGTTCGATGCGGACCATCTCGTGCCGGACGTGGACCGGGAGTGCGGCGTGCCGGAGATCCTTGGCGTAGTCACGCGTCTGCCGGTCGGCCTCCTCCGGCCGGGCTTCCACGGGACGGTAAGGGTGATCGGCCCACTCCGTGTCAGCCCACCAGACGAGTTCGTCCAGGCACTCCGAGGCGACCACCAAATCCGGGGGCGAGATGGAGAGGGCCGCGTCCGCGTCGGTAGCCAGCTGGGCGAGACGGCGTCGCGCGTCGTCGTCCCCCGCCACGCACATCGCGATGAAGCCCGACAACACGTCGAGCCTGCGCGACACCTCTGCCCGCTGCCAGATCTCGTACAGTCCCGCCATCCACCGTTCCTTCTCCGCCGACCGCGTCTCCGCGCCCCGAACCCTACGACGCGCCCCCGTCCACGGGTCCAACGGTTTTTCCGGGCTCAGCGGACCTCATGTCGGCTCGGATGGCGCGCGATCTCCTCTCACAGCTCCTGCGTCCGCGAGCGGGGCTTCTTGATCATTGCGGGACAGCCCTTAGGCGTGGTTCTACCGGTCTCGATCTTGCTGATCTTGCTCTGACTTATGCCACAACGCACTGCAAGCCGGTCTCCGGTGAGACCGGCTTGCAGCCGCAGCTTCCTCAGGCTCCCGGCCAGATCCTGCTTCGACCGGCCGAGCTGATCGGGATCGAGCGTCACCCGTGGTCTTTCACGTAGTCGGAGAAGGGCACCGAACGCGCGATTGCCAGCCTCTTCAACTCCTGGCACTCGATCGCCCGTTCGTCAACCAACTCGCGGTTGATCTGCGTGCCGTCCGGGCGGAAGTTGAGATGCACGACCGACTTCTCGTCGAACATCCACCAGTCCTGGTCAGGGATGCCGTAGTCCTCGTCGGTGGCATCCAGAATCCGGATGTCCTCACCGGCCGCAATGTTGCCCGGGATCCCCCAGGCGAACTGATATCGCTGGTAGTCCGTCAGCGGTTGGCGCACCACCCGGACGCGGCCGATCGTCCTGCCGGACGACACGAACCCCTGAACCCGCTGATGCCAGGCCGCATTGTGGCTCTCAGGCTTCGGCTCGCCACGCAGGAACCTCGCGAGATTCTCGGTCTCGCGCGGCATTGTGTACGCGGGCTGGGCCTCAAGCCGGAACGCGTCGCGCCGGTACCCGTCGAAGTGTCGGCGCCACTGGTCACCATCCAAGAGCACGGACAGCCTCCTCCAGAACGTGCCGAGGGATCTCCGCCGCGGACTCGCCCTTCGGAACCGTGAGTGCCGCGAAGTGGTCGCCCTGGACCACGAACGTATCGCGGTCGGTGGCGTAGACGTTCGGGCAGTCGTCGTCATCGCAGTTCGGACCGTTGTACGTACCGGTCAGCCGCGTCAGAGTCGGGCTGTCGGTCATTGTGATCGCCCCTTCGCACTGGCCCGAACGGGCCGTCAGGTCCTGACGCTAGGGAGAGCTGGAAGGCGTGTCTACGCCGACCCGGCAACTTTCCCGTGTTGGACTAAAGATCAAGCTCAGCGGACGCCCGGCGCACGTCAGCTGACGATGTTGACGACGCCGCGGACAGCGGAACATCCAAGCCGGCAGTCAGATAATGGACCACAGGTCGACAAGGACGGGAGCGCCGCAGCGTGTCGTGAGCGCTGCGGCCAGAGCATCCAGGTAGGCCCGCATGTCAGCCTCGGCCTCGTGCCAGGCCCGGCCGTCCTCGTCATCGCAGAAGTCCCGACTGGTCCGCAGGATGCGCACGCGATATTCCGGGTCGCCGCACCCGGTGGCGTCGTCGACTCCCAGGCGCCGCTCCGGGCCGGGGTTGTGCAGTGTCCGGCCCGGAGGCCGATCGGGTTTGCCACGGGGCGGTTACACGCCGGTCGGCACGCCCGCGTTGACGAGGATCTCGCGCGCCGGCAGGGCGACGCTCTGGGCGGCGGTCAGACCGGAGGCCGCCAGGTGTGCGTCCACGATCCGCAGTCCAGTCGAGTACCCGGCGAAGTCCGGCAACCCCACGGGTTGATGCCCCATGAGCTGTGCGGTGGCGTCGCCGAAGACGTACGCGGGCAGGTTCTGCATCCCGGCCACGTCGATCCCGGCCGTGACCTTTTCGTAGGCGCTGTCGAGCTCGGCGCCGGTCAGCCCCTTCGTCCACGGGCCCATGGCCTCCTCGCCGGCCAGCTCCCGCACGAAAGCCTCGGCCAGCCCCTCGGCGACCACCTGCTCGCCGACCGTGACGGTCGCCGGGTTCCAGACCACGTTCGCGTAGCGCACGTTGTGATGGAGCTCGTGTGCGGCGGCGGGGCCGATCTTCTTCAGGCTGGTGTCGGTGGGCCAGATCGTCAGCTGGATCGCGCCCGGGAATCCGCCCGAGCCGAAGAAGCCGGCACTGCGAACCGTCAGGTGGTGATCGTCGGGGTTGCCGAGCACCACCACGACGTGCACGGTCTCGGCGTGTTTCACGCCGGGCACCGCGCGGCTGATCCGCTCCCACGCGGCGGCGAGGGAGTCCTCGATCCGGTTCCACACCCCGGCGTCCTGCATCTGACGTACGGCCGGCAGGTACCGTGCGTCCTCACGGTCGATCCGGAAGCCACTGCCCAGCTGCTGGTGCATCCGGACCAGGTCCACATCGCCCATCACCTTGGACATCACGCTCCGGAGCGGGCTGTAGATCTCCCGTAGGGCGTCGGGTCGTTCCTCCACCGGGCGTTGCAGGAGGTCGGTCATGGCGGACGCCGTGTCGTGAACAACGATCTTCATGACTCGGGACCGTAAGGTCTCCCGTTGCGTGAGGGTCAAGAGCCGGGTTGACCGTGCCGGCGATGGCGGAGCGTGGCGAGAGCACCGGCCGTTGGCAGATCCCTGCGGCCACCTGTGCCGAGTTTGGTGATGGCCGTCGCCGCGCTTGGGGGGCGACCTGAGCACCGGCAAGGACGGCGCCTCCGCGGCTCAGGCGACCTGGTGGACCCGGGTGGCGGCGAGCTCCCGAACCGCGTCGGCGACGGCTCGGAAGTCGTTGCGCAGGATCTTGGAGTGGTTGCTCGCGACCTTCGCGCTGACCCGGATGTTCGGGTGGCGGGCGACCACCGGGTCGAGGTTGGCGCGGATCTGTTCCATCAGCTTCGGGTCGCCGCCCAGGTTGCCGCCGGTGGCGAGCACGTACCGGGTGGGTACGGTCAGACGGTCGAAGACCGGGTCGAGGGCGGCGGGCGCGCAGAGCTCGTTGGCCTCGATGTTGATCTCGGCGTGTTGCGCGGCGCTCATCCGCGCGGCCAGGCCGAGCGGGCGGGCGATCGGGAACAGCGGGCTCATCCGGCGGAACAGCTTGCGGATCTGCTCCCGGGCGGCGTCGTCGAGCCACTCGTGCGGCAGGGCGCCGTCCACGGACACCGCCCCCAGGGCGCGGTCCGGGTTTCGGGCGGCCCAGTGCATGGCGAGCATGGCGCCGTACGACCAGCCCACCAGGATCGGCCGGTCCACGCCCCTGGCGCCGAGGACGGCGTCGAGGTCGCGCAGGCATGCCTCGAACGAGTAGTCCGTGGCGCGCTTCGACTTGCCGCGGGCGCGCTCGTCGTAGGTGATGTGCCGGTAGTCGCCGCCGAGGTCGGTGATGACGCGCCGCCAGTGCGACTGGTCGGCGTAGGAGCCATTGAGGTAGACCACGGGACGGCCGGGCCCGCCGGTGTCGGTGACGGCCAGTGCGGTGTCATCGATCGCCACCATGCCGGTCCAGGCGGACTGCTTGCTGGTCATGATGTGCCTTCTTCCAGGGCCGGAGATGGATCAGTGGCGGTCGATGGTGATGTCGCGGTAGGAAGTGCGGCCATGCAACTCGACGGTCTCGTCGGCCTTTTCGGGCCGGCCGTCAGATGCTGCGGGCGCTGATGTCGCCGTAGGAGGTGGTCGCGTGGATGGTGAGGCCGGGGGTGCCGTCGGTGTTCTTGAGCGCGTTGTGGATGCGGCCGTGGGCGGTGCCGGCGTCCAGGGAGGCGGAGACGCCGCGGGCGGCGCCGACGGTGATGTCACCGGCCTGGGTGCCCAGTTCGACGGTGCCGTGGATGGCCTCGGTGATGTCGATGTCGCCTCGCTGGGTGGTGATGCGGGCGGGGCCGGCGAGGCGGCCGACCGTGATGTCGCCGTCCTGGAGGGTCAGGGTGGCGTTGGCGGTCTCGTCGAGCTTGACCGTGCCCTGGGCGCTGGCGTAGGTGACGTCGCCGAGGCGGCCGACGCCGCGGAGTTCGGCGGTGGCGGTCTTCGCCTCGACGCGGGAGCCGGCGGGCAGCTGGATGGTGACCTCGACGGCTCCGGAGTTGCCGAGGATCCGGTTCTTGGCCGCGGGGGCCTCGATCCGCAGGACGCCGTCGCGGTAGTCGACGGTCATCTGCTCGGCCGCCTTCACGTCGCGGCTCTTGGCGGGGTTGGCGGGGAGGATCTCGACGTTGGTGTCGGCCCGGTCGGCGGCGATGAGGCGGATGCGTCCGGCGGGGATGTCCAGGACGGCGGCGATCGGGGCGGCGGTGGCGAACTTCTGCATGGTGTCTCTCCTGCACTCGTTGTTTCTGACTTCGCAAAAGCTACGTTGCGTTCGAGCATCAGGCAACAAGCTTGTTGCGCACAATCAGCATCAATGCAGGTCAGAGCACGAATATTGTTGCAATAGGACTGCAGATAATGCAACGGCGACCACCTGTTCGTTGCAATGAATTGAGGGTGAACGCTACGCTGGAGCCCCTCCTGGGGCACCGCCACGCCGCCTCGGGCTCGTGGAGCGCGGCCGGCCCCGGAGTGGGAAGTCGGAGGGGCTGACTTTCCACTCCGGGGCCGGTGGCCTGCGGGGTGTCTCAGGCCTGGGGGTGGGCCAGGCGGCCGAGGAGGGAGATCGCGTCGTCGAGGGGCACCGGCTGGAAGAAGTGCGCGTCGGCGAGCTCGACGGCGGCGATCGCGCGGGGGGCCAGCTCGGCGCCGGTGTCGGTGACGCGCAGGCGCTTGGCACGGGTGTCGGCCGGGTCGACCTCGCGCTCGATGAGGCCCTTGCCTTCCAGGGTGCGCAGGACCTGGGAGGTCATCTTGACG
Source organism: Kitasatospora sp. NPDC022785 (assembly GCF_055561295.1). Lineage (NCBI taxonomy): Bacteria > Bacillati > Actinomycetota > Actinomycetes > Kitasatosporales > Streptomycetaceae > Kitasatospora > Kitasatospora sp. NPDC022785. The sequence goes on from NZ_JBVHHB010000007.1 coordinate 124,995, forward strand.
TCGGTGCCGGCCTGGCGGGCGACCGCCAGCTGATTGGGGTGCTCGCCCTGGGTGTTGAGCCACCAGGTGCAGGCGAGCAGCACGAACTGCACGTGGGTGAGGCCGAGGGGGGCCAGGGCCGCGGCGATCTCGCGCTGCCAGCGAAGGGTGGCGTGCCAGAGCAGGAACCCGGGGCTCTCGCCGGGGCTGAGGGGCATCAGCGCAGCGCCAGTTCGGCCAGCGAGGCCATGGTGTCGGGCCAGTCGGCGGTGATGCCCGGGCCGATCCGGGGGCCGGCCTCGTCGGCCCCGGCGCCGGTGATCTCCATCCGGTACACCACGCGGATCCGCTCACCGTCGATCCGGTCGATCCGGTGGGTGGTGCGCAGCAGCAGGTCGCCGAAGACGGCCTCGTCGACGAAGAGTTCGTTCTCGACCGCCTCGGCGATGCGCAGCAGGACGGGGTCGTCACCGGGGGGCGTCATCGTGATCCGGCTGTCCGTCGCGAACGGGCCGCTGATCTCGATCTTCTCGATCTCGGCGTTCCAGGCGCCCCAGTTCTCGACATCGGCCCAGAGCCGCCAGATCGCCGAAGGGGTGGCGCTGGTTTCGATGGTGTGCTCGTACTCCCACATGGGGGCCTCCTCCGACCAGATGATGTATCCATAGATTATCTGCGCGACGACTATCTGTCGAGTGGTGAGCGGTGCGCGCCCTCCCGGATGCCTGGGGACGGCTGGGAGTCTGCTGGGAATCCGGTCAACGGCCGGCCAGGCGGTGGCCAAAGCGACTGCCCGGGCAGGGTGGCCTGCCCCGCAATGCCCGGATTCGGACGGTCAGCGTTCTCCCAGCTCGCGCCCAGGGCTCCGCAAGAGCGCCCCGCGAAGCTGTGCGGCATGAAGGTGTTCCCGCGACGGCGTGGTGCCGTCCTCGTCAACTCCGCGCTCGGCGTGGCCCTGGTGGGCGCCGCGGCCCTGGCGTACACCACCCTGGACAGCGGTACCAGCACGCCGGCCGGAAAGGCGCAGGTCCGGACGGCGACCGTGGCCAAGGGCACGGTCCTGGCCACCGTGTCCGGAACAGGCACCCTGACCTCGCCCACCGACGCGGCCCAGGACTTCACCACCGGCGGCAAGCTGACCGCCGTCAAGGTCGCGGTCGGCGACGCCGTCAAGAAGGGCCAGGTGCTGGCCACCGTCGACACGACGGCCGCCCAGCAGCAGGTGGACGCGGCCCAGACGGCGCTGACCACGGCGAACGCCAACCTCACCAAGGCCCAGGCCGGGGTCACCACCACGACGACCCAGCAGATCCCGGGCACCGCGCAGCCGTCCAGCGGTGGCGGCGGCAGCGGCAACGCCGGCAGCGGCGGCGCCGCGGGTGGTGGGGAGCGCGGAGCGGGCGTGAGCAGTACGCCCGCTCCGCAGACCACCACGATCACCACCACCAAGGTGGACGAGGCGGCGGTCGCCCAGGCGCAGCAGCAGGTCGCCACCGCGCGGACCAACCTCGCCAACGCCCAGGCGGCGCTGGCCGGGACGACGCTCACCGCCTCGGTGGACGGCACGGTCGCGTCGATCACGGGCAAGGTGGGCGACACCCTCGGCGGGGGCACCGCGAGCGGCTCCTCCACGGGCAAGTCCAGCGGGACGGCGGCGACCTCCGCCACCCCGAGCGGTTTCATCGTGCTGACCAACCCGACCGGGATGCAGGTCAGCGCCAACTTCTCCGAGCTGGACTCGCTCAAGCTGAAGAAGGGCGAGGCGGCCACCGTCACTCTTAACGCGCAGTCCGACACCAAGCTCAACGCCACCGTCCTCTCGGTCAGTTCGCTGCCCGCGAGCAGCGGCGGCACCGGCGGCGCGACCGCCGTGCAGTACGCGGCGACGCTGCAGATCACCGGGGACACCAGCAAGCTGCGGACGGGCCTCAGTGCGACCGTCTCGGTGGTCACCGGCGAGGCCGACAACGCGCTCTCGCTGCCCACCGCGGCCCTGGCCGGCACCGGCGCGGAGCGGACGGCGACCGTCGTCCACCCGGACGGGGCCACCGAGCGGGTCACCGTCGGTGTGGGCGTCGAAGGTGACACCACCGTGCAGGTGGTCTCGGGGCTGCAGGAGGGCGACAAGGTCGAACTCGCCACCACCAGCGGCAGCAACGGCTTCCCGAACGGCTCCTTCCCGGGCGCGAACGGCGGCCAGGGCGGCCGCGGCGGAGCAGGCGCGGGCGTGGCCGGGGTCGGCGGCAGCACCGGCGGCGCGGGCCGAGGCGGTAACCGCGGATGATGCGTCACGTCATCGACAAGCGGGTGCCCTCAGAACCACCACCGGTCATCCAGATCCGCCGGCTCACCAAGGCCTACGGCCACGGCGACGCCACCGTGCACGCGCTGCGCGGCCCCTCCGACCCTGCCACCGGCGAGCCGCAGGGCGTCAACCTGGACATCGAACAGGGCGACTTCGTCGCGGTGATGGGCAGTTCGGGCTCCGGCAAGTCCACCCTGATGAACATCCTCGGCTGCCTGGACGTGCCCACCGCCGGCCGCTACCTGCTGGACGGCATCGACGTCGGCCACCTGGACGAGCAGCAGCTCTCGCTGGTCCGCAACCGCAAGATCGGCTTCATCTTCCAGTCCTTCAACCTCGTCCCCCGCACCACCGCGCTCGCCCAGGTCGAACTGCCGCTCGCCTACGCGGGTGTGCGGGCCGCCGAGCGGCGCCGCCGGGCGCTGGCCGCGCTGTCGCTGGTCGGCCTCGCCGAACGCTCCGGGCACAAGCCCAACGAGCTCTCCGGCGGCCAGCAGCAGCGCGTCGCGGTGGCCCGGGCGCTGGTCACCGCCCCGGCGATGCTGCTCGCCGACGAGCCCACCGGCAACCTGGACAGCCGCTCCACCGACGAGGTGCTGGCCATCATCGACGGCCTCAACGCGACCGGCCGCACGGTCGTCCTGATCACCCACGAGGACGAGGTCGCGCTGCACGCGAAGCGGGTGATCCGGCTGGTCGACGGCGCGATCATCAGTGACGTCCGGCAGGCCCCGGTGGACGGTCCGCCGCCCGCGCTGCGGCCGGCCGCAGGAGTCCAGGGGGTGCTCGCGTGATCCTCTGGCAGATGCTCCGCTTCGCCGTCGGCGGCCTGGCCGCCAACAAGGTGCGCTCCGTCCTCACCATGCTCGGCGTGCTGATCGGCGTCGCCTCGGTGATCCTGCTGCTCGCCGTCGGCAACGGCTCCTCGGTGGCGGTCAAGGAGTCGATCACCTCGCTCGGCACCAACTCGCTGACGGTCAGCGCCGGTTCGTCCTTCGGCGGCTCGCGCACCGCGTCCACCGCGAAGAAGCTCACGGTCGCCGACGCCAAGGCCCTGGCGAGCGACACGGAGTCGACCGCGATCAAGTCCGTCGCGCCGGTGGTCACCACCAGCGGCACCGCGCTGTACGGGGACATCTCGTACAGCCCCGGCTCGATCGTCGGCACCTACCCCGCGTACTTCGAGACCGCCAACCAGAAGGTCGGCCACGGCGAGTACTTCACCGCCGACGACGTGCTCGGCTCCCGCAAGGTCGCGGTGCTCGGCGCCACCACCGCCAAGCAGCTGTTCGCCGCCGCCGACCCGGTCGGCAAGCAGATCACCGTCGGCGGCACGCCGTTCACCGTGGTCGGCGTGCTCCAGGCCAAGGGCGGCACCGGCTTCACCGACCCGGACGACGTGGTGATCGCGCCGCTGCCGACCGTGCAGAACGCCTTCACCGGCTTCGGCCCGGTCAGCCAGATCCTGGTGCAGGCCACCTCCGCCGACAGCACCACCGCCGCCCAGGCCGAGATCACCCGGGTGCTGCTCGGCACCCACGCGATCGCCGACCCGAGCAAGGCGGACTTCCGGATCGGCAACCAGGCCTCGCTGCTCACCGCGCGGGAGTCGACCACCAAGACCTTCACCGTGCTGCTCGGCGCGGTGGCCGCGATCTCGCTGCTGGTCGGCGGGATCGGCATCACCAACATCATGCTGGTCACCGTCACCGAGCGGACCAGGGAGATCGGCATCCGCAAGGCGCTCGGCGCGCCGCGCGGGGTGATCCTCGGGCAGTTCCTCACCGAGTCCACCCTGCTCTCGGTGATCGGCGCCGGGCTCGGCGTGCTGGCCGGGATCGCCGGCTCGCACTTCAGCATCGTCGGCATCAAGCCGGTGGTGATCCCCGAGTCGGTGCTCGGCGCGTTCGGCATCGCCGTCGCCATCGGGCTGTTCTTCGGCAGCTACCCCGCCAACCGGGCCGCCTCGCTGCGCCCGATCGACGCCCTCCGCCACGAGTAGCACGAGTAGGACGTGACACCCATGAGCAACGAGATCGCCCCGGTGACCCCGGGCACCCCCGCCGAGCAGGTCGTCCTGCTCGCCACCCCGCCGGACGCCCGGGACGTCACCGCCGAGCTGGCCGCGCCGCCGCGCCGGAAGCTGCCCTGGCTGACCCTCGCGCTGGCGGGCGCGGTGATCGCCACGGCGGCGTTCGCCGGCGGCGTCTGGTACCAGCAGGGCCACGGGTCCGGCGGCTCCGGCAAGGCGGTGGCCGCGGGCGGGCAGCAGCGTCCGGGGGCGTCCGGGGGCACGGCGGGCACCGGGCAGAACGGCGGCCGCCGCAACGGCGGGCAGGGCCAGGGCCAGGGCGGTCAGGGCCAGGGCGGGTTCACCCGCGGCACGGTCAAGGCCGTCGACGGCACCACCGTCTACCTGACCGACGCCAACGGCAACACCGTCAAGGTGACCACCGGCGACGCCACCAAGGTCCAGCTCAACAAGGAGGGCAAGGTCACCGACCTGCAGCCCGGCCAGAGCGTCACCGTGGTCGGCACCCCGGGTGCCGACGGCGGCTACAACGCCACCCAGCTCGTCGAGGGCGCGACCGGCTTCGGCGGGGCGGGCGGCTTCGGCGGCGGCGCTGGTGGGGGCTTCGGCGGCGGAGGTGGCACCCGAGGATCGTCCGGCGGCTGACCCCGCAGTCTCCGGACGTCCGCGCGGCCCGGCCGAACACCTCCGGCGGCCGGGCCGCGCGTTTTTCCCGGTCCGGGTGCGCCTCGTGGCGCGCCTTCCGGGCGGCCAGCAGGGCCGCCCCCGGGCCCGTCGAGGCTGCGCGCTTTCCGCGTCCCGGCCTGTGCGCACACCACCCAGCCCGGCCCTGCGGGCCCGTTGGCCCAAATCCGCCCGATAAGGTGTTAATCCAACATTCATCGATGGCGCATAGCCTCCCCGGGCTAGCCTCAAGCTGAACGTCATCGTCCGACCGGGAGGCGGAACCCCCGTGCAAGGCACTGTGTCCACACCAGGAACCTCCGCGGTGGCCGGCGGCCCGGGCGAGGCGTTCCTCCTCGTCGTCGACGACGAACCCAACATCCGCGAGCTGCTCTCCGCCTCGCTGCGGTTCTCCGGCTTCCGGGTCGCCTCCGCCGCCAGCGGCACCGAGGCGCTCGAACTGATCGCCGTCGAGCGCCCGGACCTGGTCGTCCTCGACGTCATGCTCCCCGACCTCGACGGCTTCACCGTGGTCGAGCGGCTGCGCGAGCAGACCAGCCGCGGCCAGATCGCCGGCCCCGCCCACGGCCACCCCGGCGACCACCTGCCGGTGCTCTTCCTCACCGCCAAGGACGGAGTCGGCGACAAGGTCCAGGGCCTGGCGGCCGGCGCCGACGACTACGTCACCAAGCCGTTCAGCCTGGAGGAGCTGATCGCCCGGATCCGGGCCATCCTGCGCCGGGCCGGCGGACCCGCCGAGGACGGCCGGCTGGTCGTCGCCGACCTCACCCTCGACCCGGTGGCCCACGAGGTCACCCGCGGCGGCACCCCGGTCGCGCTCTCGCCCACCGAGTTCAAGCTGCTGCACTACCTGATGGCCAACGTCGGCCGGGTGGTCTCCAAGGCGCAGATCCTCGACCACGTCTGGGCGTACGACTTCGGCGGCGACCTCTCCATCGTCGAGTCCTACATCTCCTACCTGCGCCGCAAGCTCGACTCCGGCCCCGCAACCGGCCCCAAGCTCATCCACACCGTGCGCGGCATCGGCTACGCGATGCGCCGACCCCCGCAGAACTGACGGCCCCGCCCCGATGCCGATGCTCACCCGGCTGTCCCTGCGCGCCCGGCTGCTCGTCCTGGTGCTCGCCCTGGTCACCACCGGGCTCGCCGTCAGCGACACCGTCGTGCTCGGCACCGTCCGGGTGCAGTTGGTGCAGCGGCTCGACGAACAGCTCCAGCGCTTCGCCGAGCCGCTGTCGAAGCGCGCCCCCGGGCGGGTCACCTGGCCCGAGAACAGGCAGCCGGCGGTCACCGGCAAGCGGGGCGCCCCCAACTACCTGGCGGCTCTGCCCAGCCAGTACTTCGTCCAGTACCTCTCGGCCGACGGCAAGGTGCAGCAGGTCGTCCGCCAACCCGTCTCCGAGAACGACCCCGCGCCCCAGCTGACCGGCCTCGACCCGGCCGCCACCACCGCCGACACCCCCTTCGACCTGCCCGACCAGCGCGGCAACCGCACCTGGCGGGCGCTGGTCCTGCCGCTCCAACGGCCCCCGGCCCCCGCCAGCGCCTTCGCCGCGCCGACCCCCACCGCCTCGTACCTGATGGTCGCCGTCTCCCGCGAGGACATCGACGCCACCGTCGGCCGGCTGCGCGCCGCGTTCCTGGCGATCGGCGGCGCGGTGCTGGTCCTGATCGGGGCGCTCGGCTTCTTCGCCGTCAGGGCCGGTCTGCGGCCGCTGCGCCGGATCGAGGAGGGCGCCGAACTGATCGCCTCCGGCGAGCTCTCCCACCGCATGCCCGCGCTCCCGCCGCGCACCGAGGTCGGCCGGCTCTCCATCGCGCTCAACGGCATGCTCACCCAGATCGAGGCCGCGTTCGCCGCCCGCGCCGAGTCCGAGGCCCGGATGCGGCGGTTCGTCGCCGACGCCTCGCACGAGCTGCGCACCCCGCTCGCCGGCATCCGCGGCTTCGCCGAGCTGTACCGGATGGGCGCGCTGCCCACCGACGCCGACGTCAAGCGGACCATGTTCCGGATCGAGAACGAGGCCGTCCGGATGGGCACCCTGGTCGAGGACCTGCTGGTGCTCGCCCGGCTCGACGAGGAACGCCCGCTCGACCTCGCCCCGATGGACCTGCGCACCCTCGCCGCGGACGCCCTGCACGACCTCACCGCCCTCGACCCGTCCCGCCCGGTCGCCCTCACCGGCCCGGCCGGCACCGGCGCCCCCGGCCCGGCGCCCGTGCTCGGCGACGAGGCCCGGCTGCGGCAGGTGGTCACCAACCTGGTCGGCAACGCCGTCAAGCACACCCCGCCAGGCACCCCGGTGCGGATCGGCGTCGGCACCGCGGGCGGGCTCTGCCTCCTGGAGGTCGCCGACTCCGGCCCCGGCCTCACCGCCGACCAGGCCGCCCTGGTCTTCCACCGCTTCTACCGCGTCGACGCCTCCCGCAGCCGCCACGACGGCGGCGGCGCCGGCCTCGGCCTCGCCATCGCCACCGCCCTCACCCACGCCCACGGCGGCACCCTCACCCTCCACACCGCCCCCGGCACCGGCGCGACCTTCCGCGTGGAGCTTCCGCACCAGCGCTGAGGGGCCGCGCGGAGGGGCCGGGCAGCGGTCCTGCGCGGAGGGGCCGGGCATGACCGGCAGGCAGGTCGTCGGTCCCGTCACGGATCGGGAAGTCCGGAGGCCGTTCTCCTTGCCGGAAGTCGGCATGGAGCGTACGGGATCCGTCTGCATATGATCAAGCCGCTGAGCGGTAACCACCGTTCTCACAACGGCTTTTGCTGTTCCACGATCCGAAAGGGATCCCCGTGAACCTCCGCCGTACCCTGGTCTCGGCTGCCATGGTCGCCGCAGTGATCTCGCCCGCCGCCGTGTTCTCCGCGGCACCCGCCTTCGCGGCGTCGGCCCAGGCCCAGGACGTGTCCATCGCCGCCCTGGAGCAGGCCGCCGCCGACGCCGCCAAGGCGTACGACACGGCCGCCGCCGCCGAGGCCGCGCAGCAGGCCAGGGTCGAGGCCTTCATGAACGACTCGCAGCCCTACCTCGGCAAGGAGGAGGCCGCGCGTGCCGCCGCCAAGGAGGCCGCAGCGGTCAAGGCCGCCGCCGACAAGGAACTTGCCGACGCCACGGCCGCCACCTCCAAGCTCGACGACCCGGCCGCCTCGGACGACGAGCGGGTCGCCATCCTGACCCGCCTGCACAAGGCCACCGAGGCGGCCAAGGCCGCCGCCACCGCGAAGACCGCCGCGGATGCCGCGAGCCAGGCAGCGCGCAAGGAGCTCGACGACGCCAGGGTCGCCGAATTGCGGAAGCTGTACACGCTGGGCGAGGCCAAGAAGGCCGCCGCAGCCGCCAAGGCCACCGCCGACAAGGCCCTCGCCGACGCCAAGGCCGCCGCCGCGCAGCAGCCCGCCAAGGTCGCCGACCCGGCCCCCGCCGCCCAGCAGCCCGCCGCCGTCACCCAGGTCGCCGACACCACGGCCGTCACCACGGCCGGGACCGCCGGCACCGCGTCGTCGACCACGACGACCGCCGCGAAGACCGGCGCCAAGACCACCACCTCGACCACGTCCTCGACCACGTCCTCGACCACCGCGTCGACCGCGACGGGTGCCGAGCTCGCCGAGACCGGCTCCAACCCGGCCACCCCGTACCTCGCCCTGGGTGCCGGGCTCGCCATCAGCCTGGGTGCCGCGGCCGTCTACGTCTCCCGCCGCAAGGCCGGCCAGCCCGCCTGACCATCCGTTCGCGCCCGATCGGGAGGCGGACGCGAACCCGACCCCGCGGGGGAGGCCGGATCACCGGCCTCCCCCGCGGCGTTTCCATCCGGACCTGTGGCAGCGGTAACCACCTGATCGGGAGAACCGAGGTTGTTCATCCCCCGGGTTCCCCGGCCGGGTGCGACCGTACGGCTGCGGCCTGGTGCAGATGGCACGGGGCCCGCTCCGCCCGGACGCCGTACGGCGAGGAGACCGTGATCCCGGAGGGGCCGGCGAAGGGCTTCGCGATCGGTCCGGGGATCACGGGCGGCCGGCGGGACCGATCCCCTCGTCCGGCAGGCCCTGGGCCAGCAGGCCCAGCTGGAAGCGGGAGGTGGCGCCGAGAGCGGTCATGACCTCGGCGACGCGGCGGCGGTAGGTGCGCAGCGAGAGGCCGAGCAGCCGGGCGCCGGTCTCGTCGGTGTGGCCGGCGGCGAGGGCGCGGAGGATGTGGCGGGCCTGCTCGGTGAGGTCCGGCGGGCGGGCGCAGTCGGCGAGGTCCGTGGCGGCCTCCCAGGTGGCACGGAACAGCGAGCGCACGCCGTCGACGACCTCCGGCGAGCTCACCACGGTGAACGTCCGGACCCCGCGCACCGGGGCGCCGGCCAGGATCGCGGTGCGCCGGTCGATGATGATCGCCTCGCGGGCCAGCGGCCCGTCGCAGATCCGGATCTCGACGCCGGAGGCGGCGATCCGCAGCAGCCGCCGCTCCGACTCCGGGTCGGCCAGGGCCCGCCGGGTGTACATCTTGCGCATGGTGAGACCCGGGACGATGTGCGGCCGCTTGCCCTCGCGGAAGGCGGCGTTGACGCCGGTGGACCAGGTCATCAGGTCCGCGGCCGCGACCAGGAACTCCTCGCGGGAGCCGACGAAGAGGTGGCCGGCGCGCCGGACGAGCTCCTGCTCGCCGTGCAGCGTGATGATCCGATCGGTACTCATGGCAGCAAGCTGCCAGATCGGAGGGCCGGTTGGCGAGCGGGCCGGAGGCTTGATGCCATGACGATCTCACCTCACCTCACCGCGTCCGGCTCCCTGCTCCTCGGTGGCGACCTGTCGGTGGCCCGGATGGGCTTCGGCGCGATGAAGCTGCCGATGCGGGACTGGCAGGGCCCGGCCTGCGACCCCGAGCAGAGCCGCGCGGTGCTGCGCCGGGCGGTCGAACTCGGTGTCGACCACATCGACACCGCCTGGTTCTACTTCTACAAGGACCTCTTCGCCAACACGCTGATCCGCGAGGCCCTGCACCCGTACCCCGAGAACCTGGTGATCGCCACCAAGGTCGGCCCGGGCCGCCACCCCGACGGCACCTGGATGAACCCGGCCGGCCCGGCCGAGCTGCGCGAGGCCGTCCACCGCAACCTCCGCGAGCTGGGGGTGGACCGGCTCGACCTGGTCTACCTGCGGCGGATGCCCAGCCAGTCGTCGATCTCCGAGCCCTTCGCCGCGCTCGCCGAGATGCGCGAGGAGGGGCTGATCCGGCACCTCGGCGTCAGCAACGTCAACGAGGCCCAACTCGCCGAGGCGGAGGCGATCGCGCCGGTGGTCGCGGTGCAGAACAAGTTCAGCGTCCTGGACACCGAGCACGGCGACGCGGTGCTGGCGGCGTGCGAGGCCAAGGGCATCGGCTTCGTGCCCTTCTTTCCGCTCGGCGGCACGGGTGTGCCCGAGCACCCGGCGCTCCAGCGCGTCGCCGACCGGCACGGCGCCACCCGCGCCCAGGTGATGCTGGCCTGGCTGCTCTCCGTCTCGCCGACGGTCCTGGCCATCCCGGGCACCTCCTCCCCGGCCCATCTGGAGGAGAACGTGGCCGCGGCCTCGCTGCGGCTGGCGCCGGAGGATCTGGTGGAGCTGGCGGGGCTGGCCCAGGGTCAGTAGCCCCAACTGGTAGGTAAATCCGTCTAATTCTGTCGGAGTTTCGCCGTCGAACCAGCGGGAAGGCCGCCGCCGACGCGGAAACTCACAGAATCACGGGGGCTTTTCCATGCCACTGTCGTCGTCCGGGCCGAGCGCTTCCTTCCGCCGGGATCTCAGCGAATGGCGGATCGCGCTCGTCGCCTGGCGGCTGCTGGTCCTCCAGGCCTCCCACCCGGTGGTCTCGGCCGGGATGACCGAGCACTCCACCTACCGCGGCCACCCGTGGCGGCGGGTCGAACACACCATGGGCAGCGGTCAACGGCTGTTCCAGGCGGACGAGGAGGCGCTCCACCGCGAGGTCGGGCGCCTCGACCGGGCCCACCGGCGCATCCGCGGCACCGCGCCGGGCGGCCGGCCGTACGACGCCGAAGACCCGGCCACCCGGGCCTGGGTGCTGCTCACCCTCTTCGAATCGGTCGTCACCATGAGGGAGCTGAGCGGCGACCGGTATGCGGCGGACGAACTGGAGGCGGTGTACGGGGAGTTCACGGCGACCATCGCCGCGTTCCGGCTGCCGGAGGGCTCGCTGCCGCGCACGGCGGCCGAACTGCCCGGCTACTTCCGCACGATGGTGCGCGAGCAGTTGGAGTTCACCGACCAGGCCCGCCACCTGCTGTACGAGATGCTGCACGAGGCGCCCTGCCCGCGGCGGCTGCACTGGCTCGGACCGGTCGGCTGGCGGCTGCTGCGGGCGGTCGCGGCCCGGGTCGTCACCACCCTCACCGTCGCCGACCTCCCGGCCGTCTACCGCGAGCGCTTCGGCCTCGTCCGCACCCGCCGCGCGGCCCTGCTCTCCCGGCTGCTGCACCACGGCGGGCGGGCGCTGATGACCAGGCTGCCCGAGCGGCGCCGCTACCGCTACCAGCGGCCGCCGGTTCCGGCGCAGCGGCGGCGGCCGCCCCGGCGGGACACCCGGCCGCCCCGGCTGGACCGCTTCTTCGACCAGGTCCTCGACCAGACCGGCGACGGCTACCTCACCGCACCCGACCTCCAGGCCATGGCGCACAACGTCTGCTGGCAGCTTGAGCTCACGGAGGAGGCCGAGGGCCGCGTCCGCGCCGCCTTCGACGGCTGGTGGGAGCAGCTCCGCTCGACCATGGACGCCGACGGCGACGGGCGGATCGGCCGGGGCGAGTTCGTCGCCGCCACCCTGGCGGGCTGCGACCGCGACCCCGACTACCTCGAACGCGGCCTGCTGCCCGCGCTGCGCGCCGTCTTCACCGCCGCCGACACCGACGGCGACGGCACCCTCGACGCCGCCGAGTACCGCGCCGTGTTCGGCGGCCCCCGAGTCCACCCCGCCGACCTCTCGCACGGCTTCCGGCAGTTGGACGTGGACGGGGACGGCACCATCACCGAGGCGGAGTTCCTCCGCGGCTTCACCGACTACTTCACCGCCCGCAGCCCCTCCGCCGCCGGCACCCAGCTGCTGGGGCGGCCGTAGGGCGCGTCCGGGCGTCGCCGGGAGGCCGGACGCCGGAGGGCCGACCGGGGCTACGCCTCCGGGCCTGCCCGGAGCGCGGCGACGGTGTCGGCGACCAGCGTGCGGGCGTCGGCGACGGTCGCCGTCAGCTCCTCCCGGGTGCCGCCCGGGGCGGCGAGCAGGCGGCGGGCGCGCGGCCCGAAGCCGGCCGGGGCGGCGGGCAGGCCCGCGGCGACGTCGAAGGCCCCCTTCTCGTTGAGGCACCAGCGGCGCGCGTCCGCGTGCAGGGCCTGGACCAGGATGCCGACGGCGCGCGAGAGGCAGAGCGCGACGTACAGCGTGTCCGCCCGGGCCGCGCCCTTGGCGGCTCCGGCGAGCAGGAACTCCGCCTCCCAGGTGCTCGCGGTCAGCGCGGCCCGCAGCGGCTCGGGGTACTCGGCCAACTCCGCCTGGAGTGCTGTCAGTTCGCCGCTCGGGTCGGCCAGGATGCGGCCGACCGCGAGCTCGCCCGGGTAGCACGGCGACCAGAAGCCGAGCGGGTGTCCGGCCTGGATGCCGACCTCGTAGCGGCCGGCGCGGCAGTCCGTCCAGACCCGGCCGACCCGGTCGAGGTCGCGCAGGATCCAGTCCACCGCCGTCCCGTCGACCTCCAGCCAGGCCCCGCCGTCGACCCACGGCCCCCACGCGCCGGGGCCGGCCACCTCGACGCCGGGGCCGGCGAGCTCGCGCAGCGCGTCGAGGTCCGGCGCGCCGCGGTAGTAGACGCCGAGGTCCCAGTCCGACTCCGGCCGGTGCTCCCCGCGGGCCCGGCTGCCGCCGAGCGCCACGCCCACCACGCCCGGCACTCCGGCCAGTTGCCCGGCCATCGACTCGATGATCGTCTGCATCGTCCGCACGGGAAGGAGTCTGGCACGGGCCGGAACCGGCCCTTGCGGGGGAGCCCGGGGTCCGTTCTAGGATCGGTGGTACGGCATCGCGTGTCGGTCACCGTCCGGGTGAGGCATGGAGGTAGCCCGTGAGTGCCTTACGGAGGCATTCGAAGCATGGCAGTCCAGTTCAATCACACGATCGTCCACGCCCGGGACAACCGGGAGTCCGCCGAGTTCCTGGCGGGAATCCTCGGCCTTGAGGTCGGGGCGGAGTGGGGGCCGTTCGTCCCCGTGGCCACGGACAACGGCGTCACCCTCGATTTCGCGACGGTGCCGGCGGAGTCGATCGTCCTGCAGCACTACGCGTTCCTCGTCTCGGACGAGGAGTTCGACGCGGCCTTCGCCCGGATCGAGGCGGACGGCATCGCCTACTACGCCGACCCGCAGCTGAAGCTGCCCGGCGAGATCAACCACCACCACGGTGGTCGGGGGCTGTACTTCCTCGACCCGGCCGGTCACGGTCTGGAGATCATCACCCGGCCGTACGGCAGCCACTAGTACCAAGAGGACGGTCCGGCGCCTGTCAAGCGCCGGATCGTCCAAGATCGCCGCGACACTCGCCCGGCCGCTCGTTGTGGCGCCCACGGGCGGCTCCGCAGACTGTGCGCACGGCACCGCCGGTCAATCCCACCCCGCCTGCAAACCACTCGTAAGCATGATGGATACTGACCTTGTGAACGTGTTCACGTTCACAAGCGGACAAGCTTGCGCTGGTGTGCAGCGGTCTACGGATATAGATGAAGTTTGTCCGGAACATGCCCTTATGGGCCGGTTGGAGAGAGGGCGACGTGGAACTGGCAATCGCTCACGAGACCATCGCGCGATGGCAATTCGGCATCACCACCGTCTACCACTTCCTCTTCGTCCCGCTCACCATCAGCCTGGCCGCCATCGTGGCCGGGCTGGAGACCGCCTGGGTACGGACGAACAAGGAGAAGTACTTCCACGCCACGAAGTTCTGGGGGAAGCTCTTCCTGATCAACATCGCGATGGGCGTGGTCACCGGCATCGTCCAGGAGTTCCAGTTCGGCATGAACTGGTCGGACTACTCCCGGTTCGTCGGTGACGTCTTCGGCGCCCCGCTCGCGATGGAGGCGCTGATCGCCTTCTTCTTCGAGTCGACCTTCATCGGGCTCTGGATCTTCGGCTGGGACAAGCTGCCGAGGAAGCTCCACTGCGCCTGCATGTGGATGGTCTCGCTCGGCACCGTGCTCTCCGCCTACTTCATCCTGGCCGCCAACTCCTGGATGCAGCACCCGACCGGCTACACGATCGACCCGGCCACCGGCAAGGCGCAGCTGACCGACATCACACGCGTGCTGTTCCAGGACACCACCGTCACCGTCGTGCTGCACACCCTGACCGCGGCCTTCCTCACCGGCGCGGCCTTCATGGTCGGCATCGCCTCCTTCCACCTCTGGAAGGCCAAGCGCCGGCCGGACACCGCCGACCCCAGGAAGACCGCCGTGATGCGGACCTCGCTCCGCCTCGGCCTCGTCCTCGCCGTCGTCTTCGGCCTCGGCACCGCGCTCAGCGGCGACTCGCTCGCCAAGGTGATGTTCCGCCAGCAGCCGATGAAGATGGCCGCCGCCGAGGCCCTCTGGGACACCCGGGCGCCGGCGCCGTTCTCCGTCTTCGCGGTCGGCGACGTCGGCAGGGGCCACAACTCGGTGGAGCTGGAGATCCCCGGGATACTGTCCTTCCTCGCCAACAGCGACTTCAGCTCCTCCGTGCCCGGCATCAACGACACCGCCAACGCGGAGGCCGCCAAGTACGGCGGCGACCCGAAGGACTACATCCCGAGCATCTTCGTCACCTACTGGGGCTTCCGCCTCATGATCGGTTTCGGGATGACCTCCTTCGTGGCCGGCGTGATCGGGCTCTGGACCACCAGGAAGCGGCGCTTCCTCGCGCCGGAGTTCCGCACCGGCGACACCGAGGTGCCCAGGCTGATGCTCACCCCCAAGCGGGAGCTGGGCCCCTTCCTCACCAAGTGGAGCTGGCGGATCGGCATCCTCACCATGGGGTTCCCGCTGATCGCCAACAGCTTCGGCTGGATCTTCACCGAGATGGGCCGCCAGCCGTGGGCCGTCTTCGGCCTGATGACCACCGCGAGCGCCGTCTCGCCGAACGTCGGCATCGGCATGCAGATCGGCGCGCTGACCACCTTCACCGCGCTGTACGCGGTCCTCGCCGTCATCGAGGTCCGGCTGCTCGTCAAGTACGCGAAGGCAGGCCCGGTCACCTCCGAGCAGCCGCCCGCCGAGGACCCGTCGCTGCGCGGCCCCTCCTCGGACGACGACGCCGACAAGCCGCTCGCCTTCGCGTACTGAGAACCGCTGCGGACCACCGAGAACCACTGAGGACCACCGAGGATCGATAGGACCGATTGACCATGGAACTCCACGACGTCTGGTTCGTCCTGATCGCCGTCCTCTGGATCGGCTACTTCTTCCTTGAGGGCTTCGACTTCGGCATCGGCATCCTGACCAAGCCGCTGGCCCGCAACACCGCCGAGCGGCGCGTCCTGATCAACACCATCGGCCCGGTCTGGGACGGCAACGAGGTCTGGCTGCTGACCGCCGGCGGCGCCACCTTCGCCGCCTTCCCGGACTGGTACGCGACGCTGTTCAGCGGCTTCTACATCCCGCTGCTGGTGATCCTGGTCTGCCTCATCGTCCGCGGAGTCGCCTTCGAGTACCGGGCCAAGCGCTCGGAGGCGCGCTGGCAGCGGAACTGGGAGGAGGCCATCTTCTGGACCTCGCTGCTCCCGGCCTTCCTCTGGGGCGTGGCCTTCGCCAACATCGTCCGCGGCGTCGACATCGACGCGCAGAAGAACTACGTCGGCACCTTCTGGGACCTGCTCAATCCGTACGCGCTCCTCGGCGGTCTGGTGACGCTGAGCCTGTTCACCTTCCACGGCGCGCTGTTCGCCGCGCTCAAGACGGTCGGCGGGATCCGGGAGCGGGCGCGGGCGGCGGCGCTGCGGCTCGGCCTGGTGACGGCGGTGCTGGCGCTGGCCTTCCTGCTCTGGACCCAGACCGACAACGGCAACGGCTGGAGCCTGGCGGCGCTGGTGACCGCGGTCGTCGCGCTGGCCGGCGCGCTGGCCGCCAACCGGCTGGGCCGCGAGGGCTGGGCGTTCCTCCTCTCCGGGGCGACCGTCGTGGCCGCGGTGGCGATGCTCTTCCTGTCGCTCTTCCCGGACGTGATGCCCTCCACCCTGAACGCCGAGTGGAGCCTGACCGTCGGCAACGCGGCCTCCTCGGCCTACACGCTGAAGCTGATGACCATCGTGGCCGCGGTCTTCACCCCGCTCGTGCTGCTCTACCAGGGCTGGACGTACTGGGTGTTCCGCAAGCGGATCGGTGTCCAGCACATCCCCGGGCACGACCCGGCCGCCACGCTCGACCAGGCCTGACGCCGTGAAGCCGGTCGACCCCCGCCTCCTCGGCCACGCCCGCACCACCCGTGCCTTCCTCGCCGGATCGGTGATCCTCGGCGGGGCGGGCGCGGCCCTGGTGGTCGCCCAGGCGAGCCTGATCGCCGAGATCGTGGTCCGCGCCTTCCAGCAGGGGGCCACGCTCGGCGAGCTGACCACCCCGCTGCTGCTGCTGGCGCTCACCGCGGCCGGGCGGGGGCTGGTCGGCTGGCTCACCGAACTCACCGCGCACCGGTCCGTCGCCCGGGTGAAGTCCACCCTGCGGCGCCGGCTGCTCGACCACGCCACCGCGCTCGGCCCGGCCTACCTGGCGGGCCGGCGCACCGGCGAACTCACCACCCTCGCGACCCGCGGCATCGACGCGCTCGACGACTACTTCGCCCGCTACCTGCCGCAGCTGGCGCTCGCCGTGGTCGTCCCGGTGATCGTGCTGCTGCGGATCGTCGGCGCCGACCTCACCTCGGCCGCGATCATCGCCGGGACGCTGCCGCTGATCCCGCTCTTCATGGTGCTGATCGGCCTGGCCACCCAGGCCCGGATGGACCGGCAGTGGGCCACCCTCTCCCGGCTCTCGCACCACTTCCTGGACGTGGTCGCCGGGCTGCCCACCCTCAAGGTGTTCAACCGGGCCCGCGCCCAGGCCGCCGGCATCGCCCGGATCACCGCCGACTACCGCCGGGCCACCCTGCGCACCCTGCGGATCGCCTTCATCTCCTCCTTCGCGCTGGAGCTCCTCTCCACCCTCTCGGTGGCGCTGGTCGCGGTCTCCATCGGCTTCCGGCTGGTGGACGGCACGCTCGACCTGGAGACCGGGCTGCTGATCCTGATCCTGGCGCCCGAGGTGTACTTCCCGATCCGCCAGGTCGGCGCGCTCTACCACTCCAGCGTCGAGGGGCTGACCGCGGCCGACGAGCTCTTCCAGGTGCTGGAGACCCCGCTGCCGGAGGCCGGCACCGTCACCGCGCCCGCCCTCGGCGGCGCCGTCGTCGAGGCCGCCGGCCTCACCGTGCTGCTCCCCGGCCGGACCGCGCCCGCGCTGGACGGCGCCGCGCTGACGCTGCGCCCGGGGGAGACCACCGCGCTCACCGGCCCCAGCGGGGCCGGCAAGTCCACCCTGCTCGCCGTCCTGCTCGGCCTCACCGTGCCGGACGCCGGCAGCGTCACCGTCACCGCCGCCGACGGGCGCGCGTACGACCTGGCCGAGCTGGAGCCGGCGAGCTGGCGGCGGCAGATCGCCTGGGTGCCGCAGCACCCGCGCCTGTTCGCCGGCACCGTCGCCGACAACCTGCGGCTCTACCGGCCGGACGCCGCCGAGGACGAGCTGCGGACGGCGCTGCGGGCCGCGCACGCGCTCGACTTCGTGCGGCGGCTGCCGCAGGGGCTCGCCACCGTGCTCGGCGAGGACGGCGCCGGGCTGTCGGCCGGCCAACGGCAGCGGCTGGCGCTCGCCCGGGTGCTGCTCGCCGACGACCGTCCGCTGGTGCTGCTGGACGAGCCGACCGCCCACCTGGACGGCGAGTCGGAGGCGGCCGTCGTGGAGGCCGTCCGGGCACTGGCCGCCGACCCGGCGCGCACCGTGCTGCTGGTCGCCCACCGGCCGGCGCTGCTGGCGGCCGCCGACCGGCGGGTCCGGCTGGCCGGGCCCAGGCTGCCGGCGGCTGCACGCCGGCCCGTGCTCGCGCACAGCGGCCGGCCGGTGCCGGCCGCGGAGGACGGCGCGGAGGCCGGCGATGAGACCGGCGCCGACGGGCCCGGCACCGAGCCGGTGAAGCCCCGGCTGGCGCTCTCCGTGCTGCTCGGCGCGCTCGCCCTCGGCTGCGCCGTCGCGCTGATGGCCACCTCCGGCTACCTCATCTCCCGCGCCTCCCAGATGCCGCCCGTCCTCTACCTGATGATGGCCGTCACCTCGGTCCGCGCCTTCGGCATCGGCCGCAGCGTCTTCCGCTACGCCGAGCGGCTGGTCTCGCACGACGCCGTGCTGCGCACGCTCGGCACGCTCCGGGCCGCCGTCCACCGCCAACTGACCGTGCTAGCCCCGGCCGGGCTGCCCGCCTTTCGCCGCGGCGACCTGCTCTCCCGGCTGGTCTCCGACGTCGACGCCATCCAGGACCACTACCTTCGCTGGCGGCTGCCGGCCGCCGTCGCCGCCGTGGTGTCGCTGGCCGCCGTCGCCGCGATGGCCGCCTTCCTGCCCGCCGCCGGCCTGGTGCTCGGCCTCGGGCTGCTGCTGGCCGGGGCGCTGGTGCCCGCACTCGCCGCCCGCTGGTCGGCCGGCGCCGAGCAGCGGCAGGCCCCGGCCCGCGGCCGGCTGGCCACCGCCGTGGTCGACGCCTTCACCGGGACGGCCGAGCTGACCGTCGCCGGTGCGCTGCCCGGCCGGCTGGCCGCCGTCCGCTCCGCCGACGCCGCGCTGACCGGGCTGGCCGCCCGCTCGGCCGCCACCATCGCGCTCGGCACCGGGCTGATCGCGCTGCTCACCGGGCTGACCGTGGCCGGCGCGGCGGCCGTCGGCATCCAGGGCGTGCAGGCCGGAGCGCTGGCTCCGGTCTGCCTGGCGGTGGTCGTGCTGACCCCGCTGGCCGCCTTCGAAGCGGTCACCGGGATGCCGCTCGCGGTGCAGGCCCGGCGGCGCAGCAGGGCCGCCGCGGCGCGGCTGGCCGAGGTGCTGGACGCGCCCGCCGTCGTCGCCGAACCCGCCGCCCCGGCGGCGCTGCCCGGGCAGCCGCTGCCGATCGCGGTGCGCGGCCTGACCGTCCGGCACCCCGGGCAGGCGGTGGACGCGCTGGCCGGCGTCGACCTCGACCTCACCCCCGGCCGCCGGATCGCCGTGGTCGGCGCGTCCGGCTCCGGCAAGACCACGCTGGCCCAGGCACTACTGCGGTTCCTGGACCAGACGGCGGGCAGCGTCACCCTCGCCGCCGGCCGTCCACAGGCTGTGGACAGCCGGGAGCTGGCCGGGGACGACGTCCGCCGGGTGATCGGGCTCTGCGCCCAGGACGCCCACGTCTTCGACAGCTCGCTCCGGGAGAACCTGCGCCTCGCCCGGCCCGCCGCCACCGAGGACGAGTTGCGCGCGGCGCTCGCCGCCGCCCGGCTGCTCGACTGGACCGACACCCTGCCGGCCGGGCTGGACACCATGGTCGGCGAGCACGGCGCCCGGCTCTCCGGCGGCCAGCGCCAGCGGCTCGCGCTCGCCCGCGCACTGCTGGCCGACTTCCCCGTGCTCGTCCTGGACGAGCCCGCCGAGCACCTCGACCTGCCCACCGCCGACGCGCTCACCGCCGACCTGCTGGCCGCCACGGCCGGCCGGACCACCGTGCTGATCACCCACCGGCTGGCCGGCCTGGACGCCACCACCGTCGACGAGGTGCTGGTGCTGGACGGCGGCCGGGTGGCCGAGCGCGGCACCTGGTCGGCGCTGCTGGCCGAGCCCGGCAGCCGGCTGCGGGCGATGCGGGAGCGCGAGCGGGAGGCGGACGGGCTGCTGGAGGAGAGCCTGGCCGGGCGCTGACGGTCGCGCCGTCCTTCGGCAGAAAACCGTACAAACTACGCTCGTCCCCATGGACCCCATGCCCGACCTGCCCGACGCCGCCGCACCCCACCCGGCACCGGACCCGACGCCCCACCGGGTGCCCGAGATCTCCTCGCTCGGGCTGGACACGCTGGTCACCGAGGTGGCGGAGCGCCTCCAGTCGGCGGCCGCCGTCACCGACCGGATGCAGCGGCTGCTGGAGGCCGTGGTCTCGGTCGGCGCCGGGCTCGACCTGCACGCCACGCTGCACCGGATCGCCACCGGCGCCGCCGAACTGGTCGACGCCCGCTACGCGGCGCTCGGGGTGATCGCGCCCGGCGGGCACGGCCTGGCGGACTTCATCCACGTCGGGATCGACGACGCGACCGCCGCCGCCATCGGTGAACTCCCGGCCGGCCGCGGCATCCTCGGCGCACTGATCGACCGGCCCGAGCCGCTGCGCCTCCCCGAACTCGGCGCCGACCCCCGCTCCTCCGGGTTCCCGGCGCACCACCCCGAGATGCGGACCTTCCTCGGCGAGCCGATCCGGATCCGCGACGAGGTGTTCGGCAACCTCTACCTCACCGAGAAGAAGGGCGGCGGCGCCTTCACCCCCGAGGACGAGCAGGTGGTGCACGCGCTCGCCGCGGCGGCCGGCGTCGCGATCGAGAACTCCCGGCTCTACGAGGAGGGCCGGCGCCGCGAGCGCTGGATCGCCGGTGCGTCCGCCGTGACCACGGCCCTGCTCTCCGCCGACGAGGCGGAGGTCGCGCTGACCGTCGCGGCCGAGCAGGTCCGGGAGCTGGCCGACGCCGCCCTCGGCATGATCCTGCTGCCGACCGCGGACGGGGGCGAGGACGGGCAGATGCGGGTCGCCCACGCCTCCGGCGAGGCGGCCGAGTTCGTCCGCGGCGAGCTGCTGCCGCAGGACAGCTTCGCCGCCCGGCTCCTGCGGGGCGAGAGCGTCTACCTGGACGACATGTCCAGCGACCCGACCGTGACGATCCGGCTGGCGCGCAGCTTCGGCCCGTCGATGGCGGTGCCGATGGTCGCCGCCGGCCGGGTGCTGGGCGGCCTCTGCGTCTGGCGCCCGCGCGGCGCGCTGCCGTTCACCGACGCGGAGAAGCAGCTCGCCGAGACCTTCGCCTCGCAGGCCGCGCTCGCCCTGCGGCTCGCCGAGGGCCAGCGGGACCAGCAGCGGCTCGCCGTCTTCCAGGACCGCGACCGGATCGCCCGTGACCTCCACGACCTGGTGATCCAGCGGCTGTTCGCCACCGGGATGATGCTGGAGAGCGCCGCCCGGCGGTCCGTCGTGCCCGAGGTGAAGGTCGGCATCGGCAATGCGGTGGACGAGCTGGACGCCACCATCCAGGAGGTCCGCACCACCATCTACGCGCTCCAGCACGACAACCACGGCGACGCGCCGGACACCCTGCGGACCAGGGTGCTGCGCGAGGGCAGCCAGGCCGCGGCGGCGCTGGGCTTCAAGCCCTCGGTGACGTTCACGGGCCCGGTGGAGAGCCTGGTCGGTGAGAAGACCAGCCGTCAACTGCTGGCCGCACTGAGGGAGATGCTCTCCAACACGGCCCGCCACGCCCGGGCCTCGCGGGTCGGCGTGGAGGTCGACGCGACCGTGCACCTGGACGACGAGGGCCACCCGGTGAGCGGCGACCCGGAGTCGCTGGACCGCGCCGGGCGCCCCGGAGTGCTGCTCACCGTCACCGACGACGGCGTCGGCATCCCGCCCGGCGGCCGGCGCAGCGGCCTGCGCAACCTCACCCGGCGGGCCGAGGTGCTCGGCGGGGACGCCTGGCACGAGCCGGGGCCGTACGGGAAGGGGACGATGGTGCGTTGGACGGCCCGCCTCTAGGGCGGGTCATCGACGACTCGTCTTCGAACCGCCTGTAAGGGAGAGGGGGGGGCAGACGAGCAGTTGGTGTGCAGTCGGTGAAAGTTTAACGAGGGAGAACTTCCCGGCCAACGGAGCAAGTTGTGCATTTCCCGCCTTCCGGCGCGCTCGTGTGCACACATAGCTTTACTCCCGTCTCGGAGAGGTACCGGACTGGGGGAGCAGTGGACGCGTCGGGCCGCGGTCACACCGCAGCAGGGGCAAGTCGAGGAGACCATCGCCGAGCTGCGCGGGCGGCTCACCATCGTGATCGTCACCCACAACATGCAGCAGGCGCAGCGGGTTTCGCAGTCCTGCGCGTTCTTCCTGGCCACCCACGACACCCCGGGCCGGATCGTCGAGGCCGGCCCGACCGGGCAGCTGTTCGGCAGCCCGCGCGACCAGCGGACCTCCGACTACGTCAACGGCCGTTTCGGGTAACCGGATCACCGGCCGATCAGCTGCTCCAGTACCGCCGCGACGCCGTCCTGCTCGTTGCTCACGGTGTGCAGCGGCACCGCCGCCAGCACCTGCGGGTGCGCGTTGGCGACGGCGTAGGCGGTGCCGGCCCAGGCCAGCATCTCCAGGTCGTTCGGCATGTCGCCGAAGGCCACCACCTCGCTCCGGTCGATCCCGCGCCCGGCGCACCAGCGGGCCAGCGTGCTGGCCTTGGTGACGCCGGGCGCGCTGATCTCCAGCAGCGGTATCGGCGCGGAGCGGGTGATCTCGGCGAGGTGGCCGGCCGCCTCGCGGGCCTCGGAGAGCAGCTTGTCCGGGTCGAGGTCCGGGTGCTTGGCCAGCAGCTTGAACAGGCCGTGCACCGGGCCGCCGGCCCCCAGCAGCTCCTCCGCCGGGCCGATCGGGTGGTCCTCGTTCTGGCCCCACATCGGCACCTCGTACCGGGGCTCGCGGGCGAACCCGGCCGAGTACTCGAAGGCGAACGCGGTGCCGGGCAGCTTGGCCCGCAGCGCCGCCACCACGTCGAGCGCCGTCCCGGCGTCGAGCGGGAACGACTCCAGCAGCTCGCCGCGCCGCACGTCCACCACCGCGCCGCCGTTCGAGCAGATCGCCACCCCGTGGCCGCCGATGTGCGAGCTGACCTGCTGCATCCAGCGCGGCGGCCGGCCGGTGACGAACACCACCTGCACGCCGGCCGCCTCGGCCGCGGCGAGGGCGGCGGCGGTCCGCTCGCTGACGGTGCCGCCGGAGCAGAGCAGGGTGCCGTCCAGGTCGGTGGCGATCAGGCGGGGGGCGGTGCGGGGTGTGGTCACCGGTCCATCTTCGCCTACCGCCGCCGGGAGGTCACCGCTGCTGCGGCGGCCTCCCGGCGCGGACGGGTTCAGCCGGCCCTGAGGGTCAGGCCGACGGTGTGCAGCTGCCCGCCGGTCTGGAACTGCAGGAACAGCCGCCAGTCCCCGGCCGCCGGCAGCTCGGCGTGGAACGCCAGGGTCGGTCCGCCGGCGCCGCCCGCCTCGGCCTTCGCCTCCGGGTGGAGGTGGGCGAACGCCTGGTCGCCGGCGTGGAAGGCGGTGAGGTGGGCGAAGGTCTCCAGGTAGGGCTGGAGGTCGGTGACCGGCTTGCCGTCCTTGCTGACGGTGACCTCCAGCTCGCCCGCCTTCCCGGCGACCGGGGTGCCCGCGACCGCCACGGTGTACCCGTCCACGGTCGCGGTGCCGGTCGGGGCGGGCAGCTCGGCGGCGGCCGCCGCTCCCTCGCCGGGGACGGTCACCGTCCGGCTGAGCACCAGGCCGGTGCCCCGGCCGGCGCCGCTGTCCGGGACGAACGAGGCGTAGAGGCGCCAGGTGCCGGCGGTGAGTGCGGCCAGCGGGGCGGTCCAGGTGCCGTCGGCGGCCATCTCGGGGTGCAGGTGCTGGAAGCCGGTCAGGTCGGAGCGGATCGCGTAGAAGTGCATCCGCTTGGTCTGGTCGGTCAGGAACGCGGTGACCGGCTTGCCGTCCGGGCCGGTGACGGCGAACCGGTACTCGGCGGGGGCGCCGGCGGTGAGCGTCTCGGTGGCGCCGGTGAGGCGGTAGCCGTTCCGCTCGGCGGCGAGCCCGGGGGCGGTGCCGGCGGCAGGGGCGTCGGAGGCAGGGGTGCCGGCGGCGTCGGCACCGGGCATCCGGTGGCCCTGGTGGCCGCCGGCGGCCGTGCCGGCGGGCGACGTGGCCGCCGCCGGGCTCGCGCCGTGGTCCATCCCGCTCATCGCGTCGGAGCCGCAGGCGGCCAGGGTGAGGGAGAGGGCGGCGAGCGCCAGGGCGCGGTGGCGGGTACGGGTGGGGAGGGACATCTGGTGGGTTCGCTTCCGGTGTGTACGGGCAGGACGCGGCGCGCCCGGACTCCCTTCGCGGGGAGCTCCGGCGCGGGCCCGGTCACGTCCGTGCGACGCACACCCGGAGCAGCAGGTGCCGCCCGGCGGCGGGCGGTGCCCGCGGGCCGTCGGCCGGCCGGCGGCGCGGTCCGGCGAGGGCGGCGAGCGGGAGGGCGGCCGGCGCGAGGGCATGCGGGCCGGGCGCGGGCAGCTGGGCGCCGTCCCGGTCCCGGGCCGACACGCAGGAGACGGCCGGCCGGTCGCCGCCGTGCGCCCGCGGCCCGGCCAGGCTGGGGCCGGTGTCCGGCCCGCCGTGGTGCTGCACCAGGACGGGCGCCGCGACCGCCGCGGAGGGCTCCGGCTCGTGGCAGCCGCCGGCCGAGGTCGGCGAGCCGTGCATCAGGAACAGTCCGGCCAGCAGTGCGCAGAGCAGCAGCAGCCGGGCGGTCGCCCGCCCGCCGTTCTGCCGCACAACCCGCCGCCCGCCAGCCGTCACCCGGCCGACAATACCCCCAACCCGTATGGGGATCGCGTACGTTTCGGCCCCCGGGCCGAGGTTTCCGGCCGATTCGGCCCCGCCCGGGGTGTCCCTACCGGCGCGGATGGGCATGACCGCTTACGGCCACCCCGTCGGCAGGAAGAGCCATGCCACCTCGCCACCTCGAAGACGAGCGCCCACCGACCACCGCCCCGGACCGGCCGTGGACGCCGGACACCCGGCGCGATCCCGTCCTGATCGGCGACATCATCGTCGACACCCTCGCCGAGATCGCCCGCCGCCGCGCCACCACGCCGCCGCCCTTCCCCACCCAGCGCACCCGCCCCCACCCCTGACGGCGGCCGTCCGGCGGGCTGCCGCCGGCGGCCGCTGTGGTGCGCGCGTCCACGGGCGGCCGCCCGTTGCCGTAGGCCGTCCGGTGCGTTCCGTCGTGCGCCGGCGCGCCGGCCGGGACCGTCCACGCCGGCGCGCCGGCGTGGACGGTCCCGGCCCCGGGCGGCCGGGGATTCACCTCCCGGGCGCCTCGATGATCTCGGGTTGTCCTCTTCCGTCCATCCGGCCTGACCTGCGCGGACATCGCCCGTGTTCGAATCGATGGGGCCAGTCCGAGGGCAATTTGTCGTACTGATTCCGGGGTAGACGGTTTATGCCATGGCATAAACCGTCTACGCCGACCGGCCCGAGTACGGAATTCCGGAGCCGAAGATGGAGCGTATGTACCTCATCCATGTGCGCCTCCGGGCCCCCGGTGGCACGGCCGTTCCGCCCGGCCTGGCGGGAATCATCAGCTCCTGCGCGGAGGAGCGCGACAGCCTGGAGCACGTCGCGGTCCATCCCGACGGGCCGGGGGGCGTGACGCTCGGGTTCTTCAGCCTGGCGCCCGACCTGGCCGAGGCCGAGGCGGGCGCGGCGCGCGTGTCGGCCCGCGCCGTGGCCGACCACCCCGACCTGGCCGGTTTCGCCGTCCTGTCCGTCGGCGCGGCCCTGGTGCCGGGCTCGTGGTGGGGCCTCGAATGACCGCTTCGGGCCGCCGTCACCACGGCTCCGTCCGGACACGTCATCGCAGGTCAGTACGGGTGTCGAGGCGCTGCGCCCGAGGGGCGGGGGCCGGCCGTCGAAGGCCCGGGGTGGACGGCTTAGGACAGTGCATGTTCCGTCCAGCCGACTCCTGTTCCCTCCGGCCCGGCCGTCCAGCACAGTAGAGATGTCGGCAGGAGCGAACGCCGGCGAGGACCCCGGGAGATCTCTCCGGGAAGAATGCGGAAATCATTGGAGGAGAAACCCATGCTGGCCACCCGTGTCTCCAAGTTCGTCGCTCTCGCGCTCATCGCTTTCGGCGGGATCACCATGACGGCCGTCGCGGATTTCTCCGAGAACACCTCGCACGAAGTCGCCGCCGTCCAGATCGCCGCGAACAACGACCGCCTCGACGACGTCACCTGGGGCTGACGAGTCCCGGCAGTCATGCAGACCGGCCGGATGTCACGGAGATGACCGGCAGCTCCCGGAAATGGGCGCTGCATTCGGGCGAAGCACAACGGGGGCGAAGATGATGGAATTCCTGGTTCTGGGCGCGCTGGAGACGCGCCAGTCGGGCGAACTGGTGGACGTCCGGGGCATGCGGCAGCAGAGGCTCCTGGCGCTGCTGCTCCTCAACGCCAACCGGGTCGTCCCGATGGACGTGCTGGTGGACGAGCTGTGGGAGGACCCGCCGCTGTCGGCCCGGCCGCAGGTGCACAACGCGATCCGCGATCTGCGCCGCGTCCTGTCCGCTTCCAGCGAGTGCCGGCTGGTCACCGTGGACGTCGGCTACCGGCTCGTCGTCCCCGAGGACGCCGTCGACGCCCACCGCTTCACCAGCCGGGTCCGCGAGGCCAGGGCGGCCGAGCGCGAGGGCCGGCCGGCCGAGACGATCCGGCTGCTGCAGTCGGCCGTGGACCTCTGGCGCGGTGACGCCTTCGCCGGCATCCACTGCCCCGCGGTCACCGGCGCCGCGGTCAAGCTCAACGAGCAGCGCCTGACCGCCATCGAGGACCTCATGGCGCTGCGCCTGAAGGTCGGCGAATCCAGCTCCCTAGTCGGCGAGTTGCACGCGCTGCTCGCGGAGTACCCGCTGCGGGACTCGCTGCGCGGCAGCCTGATGATCGCGTTGTGCCGCAGCGGCCGGCAGGCCGACGCGCTCGCCGTCTACGACGAGGGCCGGCGGTTCCTCGCGGACGAGCTCGGCCTCGAACCGAGCCCCCAACTCCGGGCGCTCCAGGCGGAGATCCTCGCCGACGCCCCCGGCGTCCACGGCCCCGCGGGCCCCGGCACCACGATGGACCGCGCCGCGGCGCAGCACCCGCCAAGACCCGACGGCCGAGCGGTGCCCGTCGCGGCCACGCCGCCGGAGCCCCGCAACCACCGCAACTGCCTCCCGCACGACCTCACCGACTTCACCGGCCGCGCCGCCGAGTTGCACACCCTGCTGGGCGCGGTCGGCCGGGGGCCCGCCGGCACGCCCCTGATGCTCGCGATCGACGGCATGGGCGGGGTCGGCAAGACGACCCTGGCGGTGCGGGTCGCCCACCGGGCCACCCCGGACTACCCGGACGGGCAGTACTTCATCGGCCTGGACGGCTTCAGCGCGACGCGGCGGCCGCTGCCGCCCGAGCAGGCGCTCGCCGCGCTGCTGCGGGCCGACGGCCTCGCCCCGGACGAGATCCCGAACGGCCTGGAGGAGCGCAGTGGCCTCTGGCGCTCCCGGCTGGCCGGGCGGCGCTGCGTGGTCGTCCTCGACGACGCAGCGGACACCGCCCAGGTCAGGCCGCTGCTGCCGGGCACCGGCAGTTCCCTGGTGCTGGTGACCAGTCGGCGCAAGCTCACCGCGCTCGACGGCGCGCTGACCCTCCCCCTCGACGTGCTGCCGCCCGGGGACGCGGTGACGCTGTTCGGCCGGATCGCCGGCGAGCACCGGGTGGCCCGCGAGCCGGCCCGGGTGGCGGAGGCGGTCGAGCTCTGCGGCCACCTGCCGCTGGCCGTCCGGATCGCCGCGACCCGCCTGCGCGACCGTCCGGCCTGGGACGTCGCCGACCTGGTGGACCGGCTGGCGAGCACGGCCCGCCGGGCGCGGTGCCTGCAGACCGCCGACCGCGACGTGATGTCCCTGCTACGGGCCTCCTACCAGCATCTCGACGGCGCCCAGCAGCGGTTCAGCCGGCTGATCAGCCTGCACCCGGCCGCCTCCTTCGACCTCGCCCGGGCGGCGGCCATCACCGGGCTGACCGCCGACGAGGTCGAGTGCTACGTCGACGTGCTCTTCGAGAACAACCTCATCCGGCAGGAGACGCCGGCCCTCTTCTCGTTCCACCGTCTGGTGCGGGACTGCACCCGCGAGTTGCTCGTCGAGGGGGCGGTCGCCGAATTCCCGTCGCACGTCGGTCCGGTGGGGCAGGCGGCTCTGCTCGACGCGGTGTAGCAGGGGGGGCTTTTCCGCCCGGCTCCCCGATCCCGCCCTCCGATCCGGCCCTCTGATACCGCCCCTCCGATGCCGGCCGTCCGGACCCGGCTTGCCGCCTCCCGCCGATCGACCCCCGCCGTCCGGACGGCCCGTGAACCCGACATCTTTTGGGAACGCCGGAGTCAGCACACGGCTACTCAAGGTCAGTAAGCTCTCCTTCCTGATGAACCGCTGGCGCTGATCGAGGGAGATCCCATCAATGCTGGACGTTTTGGGGCTCGACGCCGAGGCCGAGGCCATTTACCGGGGAATGCTCAGCAATCCGCGGGGTGGTGTCGCGGCACTCGCGGCCGGACTGGGCCTGACCGAGGAGCGAGTCCGCACCGGCCTGGACAGGCTCAGTGAACTCGCGCTGATCCAGCCCTCGGCCCGGGAGGGGATAGGGTTCCGGGCGGTCGGCCCGGAGACCGCGATGGAGGTCCTGCTGGCCCGCCAGCAGGCGGAGTTGGCGGCCCAGCAGATGCGGGTGGAGGCCTCCCGCGCCGCCGCGGCCCAGTTGATCGCCGAGTGTTCCGCGCTGCGTCCGGCCGCCACCGACGAGGCCTCGGAGCAGCTGATCGGACCGGAGGCGATCCGCGAACGGCTGGCGGAGCTGGCCGCATCGGCCCGGCAGGAGGTCGCCACCTTCGCACCGGGCGGCGCCCATTCGGAGGAGGACCTCCGGGCCAGCCGGGAGCCCAACTCCGCGCTGCTCGAACGCGGGGTGCAGATGCGGACGGTCTACCTGGACAGCGTCCGCAACCACCGGCCGACTCTGGACCACGTGACCTGGCTCAACTCCCATGGCGGGCAGGTCCGTACCGTCCCGGACCTGCCGATCCGGATGATCATCTTCGATCAGCGCCAGGCGGTGCTGCCGATCGACACCGACAACACCCGGGCCGGCGCCGTGGTGCTGCGCGGGGCCGGGACGGTCGCGGCCCTGTGCGCGCTGTTCGAGGGCGTGTGGAGCACCGCCATCCCGGTGGGCGACACCCCGAAGTGCGACGCGAACGGGATGCCGCCGCAGGAGCACGCCGTGCTCAAGATGCTCGCCCAGGGCTACACCGACGAGGCGATCGCCAAGCGGATGGGGGTCTCACCGCGGACCGCCCGGCGGTTCGCCGCCAACCTGATGGAACGCCTGGACGCCCGGAGCCGGTTCGAGGCCGGGGTGCACGCCGTCCAGGACGGCTGGCTCCCCGCCACTCGCTGACTCCGGACGTCCGGACGCCTACGGGCAGCAGGCGTCAAGCGTCCGAGCCGCCCTGGCGCGCCTCCCGGCGGTCCGCCGCGAGCAGCGCCAGGGCGGGGATCAGCGTGAGCGCGTAGACCCCCAGCAGCCAGCCGAAGGAGTGGGCGAAGGCGGCCGGCACCAGCCCGTGGCGCTCCTCGGCGGCCCGGGTGAGGACCACCGTGACCACCGCGATGGCCAGCGCGCCGCCGATCCGCTGGGTCAGGTTGAGCTGCGACGAGGCGTCCGGGATGGACTCCTGACGGATCGACTGGAACGCCCGGGTCATGGTCGGCACGATGGTCAGCCCGGTGCCCAGGCCGCGGACCACCAGGCTGGCGCAGATCAGCAGGTAGGACGTGTCCGGGGAGAGCGCGGTCAGCGGGGCGGTCGCGAGCATCGTCAGCGTGATGCCGATGACGACGGTGGCGCCGCCGCCCAGCTTCCTGAGCAGGACGCGGGACAGCCAGGCGGCCGTCACCACGCCGAGGCCGCCGGTGGACATCAGCAGACCGGTCGTCACGGAGGTCTCGCCGCGCGCGCTCTCGAAGTACAGCGGGATGAGCATCATCGGCGAGTACAGCACGAAGCCCAGGCAGAACACGTTGATCACCGCGGTCGCGTAGACGCGGTTCTTGAACAGGCGTAGATCGAGCAGCGGGAACCGGGTGCGCAGCTCGCGGACGACGAACACCGCGCCGCTCACCACGGCGAGCGCCAGCGGCACCAGCAGGACGGCGGAGGCGGTCGCGCCCTTCTCGGCGAACTCGTGGATGGCCAGCACCGTGCAGACCGTGCAGGTCGCCGAGGAGAGCAGCCCCACCACGTCCAGCGGCCGGGCGCTCCGGCCGTCCGGGGCGTCCTTCCTCACCCAGCGCAGGGTGACCGCGAACAGGGCGAGGCAGAGCGGGATGTTGATCAGGTAGACGGCGGACCAGCCGCCGGCCGCGACCAGGAGACCACCGATGGTCGGCCCGAGCAGCGGGCTGATCAGCATCACGCTGCCGTTCAACGCCTGGACCCGGCCCAGGTGTTCGCGCGGGACGCCGCGGGTGAGCAGGATGGTCGACACGGGCGTGAGCACACCGGCGGCGGCGCCGGACAGGCCGCGGGCGGCGATCAGCTCGGTGAGCGTCTGGCTGGCCGCGCAGCCGACCGAGCCCAGGGCGAACAGGGCGGTCGCGGTGGCGAACACGCGCTTGGCGCCGAATCGGGTGGCCAGCCAGCCGGTGGCCGGCATGACGGCGGCGAGGGCGATCAGGTAGGCGGTGACCACCCACTGCACCTGGTTGATGCCGCCGAAACGGGCGGTGGTGTCCTCGATCGACACGTTCACGATGGTGGTGTCGAGCAGGGCGAGGAAGCCGCCGGTGATGGCGGCGGCCATGGTCAGCAGGGCGGAGGCGGACGGTCCGGAGGCCTCGGAGGGCTCGGGGGGCCCGGGGGTCCCGGCGGCCTCGGGAGTGGCGCCGGGACTGGCCTCGGGAGTGGCGTCGGGCTCGGCCTCGGCTTCCGGCGCCTTCTCCGCCTCCTCCGCCACGTGGTCTGACGAAGCGGCAGGTCCGGCCTCGGCCGCGGGATCGGAGACGGCCTCGGCCTGGGCGGCCGGCTCCTCCACCGGGGCGGGCTCGGCCGGGAGCTCTGCAGCGAGGTCCAGCGGCTCGGGCGGGCTCGGCGCTTCCTTGGTGCTCAGCTTGGTTGTCGGCATCTTCGGGCTTCCTTCATCGTCAGCAGGGTGGTTGAGCCACGTCAGTCCGCGTCGACGAGGCCGCGCTCGACCTCGTCGAGGATCGCCTCGCTCGCCTCGCGCGCGCCGGGGCGGTCGCGGCAGGAGAGGGTCACTTCGGTCCGGTCGCCGATCCGGCAGGTGCTGAGGAACATCTCGGCGTAGGGCACGAGCATCGGCAGCGTGAAGTACTCGGTGGGACGGAACCGGTCGGTGCGGTAGAGCTCGGTGTCGATCCGGCCGTGGTCGGTCAGGATCGCCGTGCAGGGGAACGTGTCGCCGTCCAGCTCCTGGGCCTCGCGCAGGGAGTTGGCGAAGGGGTTGCTGCGCAGGAAGTCCCGGTCCAGCACGGCCACTTCGCGCTTGCGCAGCATCGCGGCGAGGAGCTGGCCGTGCAGCCGGTTCCAGCTGTCGTCCCGCTTGAGGTCGAGGACCAGCTGGGAGGTCAGGTTGGCGGTGGAGCGCACGGAGCGGTCGTGCCGGCGCAGGTCCACCGGGACGATCAGCCGGCCGCTCGCGGTCGCCAGCCGGCGGGAGACGGCGGCGGCCACCCGGGCGGTGACCGCGGACGGGCAGGCCGGGACGCTCCGCCGGAGCCAGAGAGGGGTGCCGTCGGCCGGTCCGCTGCCGAGGATCGCGGGGAAGCCCTCGACCCGGGCGGGGGCCGGCGCGGGGCGCACGGTGCCGGCGGCGGTGCGGAAGTGGGTGTCGTCGACGGTGGCGGCGGCGCCGGCCGGCTCCTCGCCGCGCAGCACCCGGAACACGTCCTCGATCCAGTGCCGCAGCCCCCGGCCGTCGGTGACGATGTGGCTGGCCCGGATGACCAGCCGGGTGGTCACCGGCCCGTCGGCGAGGCCGACCTCGCAGACCGGGCCGGCCACGACGTCCAGGTCGCGGTGGAAGAACGGGTGGTCGAACCCGGCGGTGGCCGGCAGCTCGACGACGGGCGGGACGGTTCCGTCGGCGCGCCAGGACGCCCCCCGCCGCCGGACGGCGAGCCCCGGGCCGGCGAGCGTGGCGACCCGGACGGCCTCCCGGAGGCGGTCCGGGTCGATCCGGCCCTCGCCCTCGATCACCATCTGGATCAGCTGGGGCGTCCCGGTGGCGGCGGCGTTCAGGTAGCCGCGCTCGATCTGCGAGATCCGGCGGGTGTACGGGCGGGCGGCCGTCGCGGTGGTGGTCCGCGCCGTGGTGGTCCGCGCCGT
This sequence comes from Kitasatospora sp. NPDC022785, assembly GCF_055561295.1. Taxonomy (NCBI): domain Bacteria; kingdom Bacillati; phylum Actinomycetota; class Actinomycetes; order Kitasatosporales; family Streptomycetaceae; genus Kitasatospora; species Kitasatospora sp. NPDC022785. Next base: position 157,297 of record NZ_JBVHHB010000007.1, read on the forward strand.
GCTGTTCTGCGCCGTGCTGGTCTCCGTCGCGGTGGCGGTCATGCTGCTGGCTCCCCTGTCAGGACGTCGGTGCGGGTGGCGTGCTCGGTGGGGCCGGCCTGCCACCACCACCGGACCGGGGCGGCCGCATCGGCGGCGAGGGCCAGGTGCAGGCCCCGGCCGAGGACGGCCGACCGCACCAGGTACCCCACGTTGGTCGGGCGCCAGCCCGGCTGCCAGGCCGGCAGCCGGACGCCGGCGAAGGTCTCCTTGCGGATGTGCGAGGCCTTGATCAGCGCCTCGCACTCGGCGAAGTCCCGCATCGTCGCGGGCTCCTCGCCAGGCTTGCCGAGCAGGGCGCCGAGCCACTGCATGGCGTACGGGCGGTCCCGGTGGTCCTGGAGGTCCACCCCCACCTGCGGGCCGGTGGAGAGGGCGACGGTGCTGAACCCGTCGCAGTGCGCCACCGAGGCGGTCAGGCCGTACGCCGGCAGGCTCCAGCGCCGGTGTTCGTCCCGGGCGAGGTCGCGCCCGGTGACGGTCAGCCCGTACAGGCGGCCGACCGCCCCGGTGATCAGCCAGCGGCCGGCGTCGCTCAGGCGGTTGCCCATCCGGTCCCTCGGCTGGTGGGGGTGGCGGGTGACGAGGCAGTCGATCCCCGCCCCGCCGGCCCGGCCCTCCCCCGGCGCTGCGTCCGTCAACGCCGTGCCCATCAGGGCCTCGCGTCGAACACTGCCGCGGCGTAGCTGCCGCCGTAGGCGAAGCTGGACAGCAACAGCCGTCCCGGCTGCGTCCCGCTGCCGAGCGCGGCCACCAGGCCCAGCGCACCGGCGCTGCCGTACGTCTCCCCGAGCAGCGCCTTCGGCGCCACGGTCGGGCGGTCGGCCAGCCCGGCCAGGCCCAGGGCCCGGGACTGCGCGAGGTCGACCAGGCTGTAGCCGGACGCGGCCGACACCACGGTGTCGATCTCCCCGGGGGAGGACTCGGCCTCGGCCATCGCGGCGCGCAGGGCGCGGGCCCAGGCCTCGCCGTCCCGGCCGATCCGGCCGATGCCCACCGACTCGCCGGAGGCACCGAAGCCCTTCACCGAGGCCAGGACGGACGCGCCCCGGCCGGCGGCCGACGCCTCGCTCTCCAGCAGGATCGCGGCGGCGCCCTCGCTGAGCACCGTCCCGGTACGGCCGCCGGGGACGATCTCGGCGGTCCGCGCGTACCCGGGCAGCCGGGCCTGGGTGGCCAGGGCCTGCTCGGGGAACTCGTCGGCGACCACGACCATGATCCGGTCCGCGGCGCCGCGGGCGATCACCCGGGCGGCGAGCTGGAGCGCCAGGACCGAGCTGGTGCCGCCGTTGGCGATGGTGGCGGTGTAGCCGCGGTAGCGGTGCAGCATCGCCACGTGGCCGGCCGCGGCGTTCACCACGGTGTTGGCGAACATCGCGGGGTTGGCCCCGGTGATGCCCTGCCTGATGACGCCCTGGTGGAACTGGAGCACCGAGGTCACCGGGCCGTAGCCGGTGGCGAAGACGATGCCGGTGCCCTCGGCCTCGGCCCGCGAGGGTTTGCCGTGGCGCTCGTACAGGTCGCCCACGGCCGCGGCGGCGAGCAGGCCCAGCGGGTCCATCCGGCGGGCCCGGCTCGGGTTGAGCTTGCGGGAGGCGGCCTTGACGTCGACCCGGCCGATCGGCCGTTCGCCGATGCCCTCGACGTGCTCCAGGCCGGTGAAGCCGGCCCGGCCCTCGGCCAGGGCGGCGGTCAGCTCGGCGGTGGAGCCGGCCGAGCCGGCCAGACCGGCCACGCCGGTCACCACGACGCCCTGCACCGGGGCGGTGCGCCGCGGGCCCCGGCTCGGCCGGCCCGGCCGGTTGAGGACCACGGTGGCGTTGTTGCCGCCGAACGCGAAGGAGTTGGAGACCACGACCCCGAGGTCGGCCGGGCGGCCGGTGTCGGGGACGATGTCCAGCCCGAACGGGGAGGGCACGCCACGGGAGTTGACGGTCGGTGGCAGGGTGCCGCGGTCGATCGCCATCGTGCTGACGATCGCCTCGACCGCCCCGGCGGCGCCGAGGGTGTGGCCGAGCATCGACTTGGTGGAGCTGGCCGGCGGCACCTCGGAGCCGAACAGCAGCTTGACCGCCTTGGGCTCGGAGACGTCGTTGGCCGGCGTCCCGGTGCCGTGCAGGTTGACGTAGTCGACGTCCTCGGGGCCGAGGCCGGCCGTCTCCAGGGCCTGCGCCATGGCGGCGGCGGCCCCCTTGCCGCTCGGGTCCGGCGCGGTCTGGTGGTAGCCGTCGCAGGAGAGGCCGTACCCGCCGAGCTCGGCCAGGGCGCGGGCCCCGCGTGCGGCCGCCCGGTCCGCGGCCTCCAGGACCATGAAGCCGGCCCCTTCGCCGAGGGTCAGGCCGGTGGAGGCCGACATCGGGGAGCAGGGCTCCGGGTCGAGGGCGCCCAGGGCGCTGAACCCGTAGGCCGAGAGCTCGGCCAGCGGGTCGACGCCGCCGCAGATCACGTAGTCGACGTCGCCCTTCCAGAGCAGCTCCGCCGCGTAGCCCAGGGCCACCGCGCTGGCGGCGCAGGCGTTGGAGAGCACCACCCGCGGGCCGCGCAGGTCGAACTCGGCCGCAATGTAGTCGCCCACGCAGGGCAGTTGGGAGGAGGCGGCCTGCGGGGCGTCCAGCTCGCCGCCCAGCACCAGGCCCCGGTGGACGCTCTCCAGCGTCGGCATCGCGCCGAGGCTGGAACCGACCACCACGGCGACCCGGTCCCGGTCGACCGTGTCCAGGTCGAGGCCGCTGTCGCGCAGCGCCTCCCGGATCGCGGTGGCGGCCAGGCTGTAGCAGCGGTCGAGGTCGGCCGGCTGCTCGGCGGTGACCATGCCGGCCCAGTCGGTCAGCAGCTCGGCGGTGTCGAAGAGGGTGTTGGTCTTGATGCCCGAGACCCCCTCGGAGATGGACGACCAGCTCTTCTCGACGTCGTCCCCGGCCCCCGTGATCAGCCCCAGGCCGGTGAGGGCGATGCGCTCGGTGGTCATCAGGAGATCCTCGTGGTGAGCGAGCGGGCGATGACGCGGGGCAGGGTGACGGTGCGCAGCGGGCTCTCGGTGCCGTCCTCGTTCTGCGCCGCCAGCTCCAGGCCGGGGACCCAGAACGGGGCGTTCAGGAGGGCGAGGACCAGCTCCTCGTCGGGGTTGGCCGCCGGGGCCTGCCAGAGGACGGTGCCGACGCTCCGGCCACCGGCGGTCACCTCGGTGCCGACGGCGAAGCCGGTGCCGGCCGGGGCGGCCAGGGCGGTCATCCGGGCCAGCTCGGTGGTGGGCTTGACCAGGTCGTCCGAGCCGGTGAACTCGCCGATCCGGTTCCAGTCGATCATCCAGGCGAGGTCGGCCTCGTGGACGGGCAGACCGGCGAAGCCGGCCGCGTAGACGGCCATGCCGGCCTCGGCCTGGACGCGGGCCAGGCCCTCCGGGCCGACCTCCGCGCCGCCCTCGGCCAGGACGGCGGCGACCGCGGCCTCGTGGGCGGCCTGCGGCGCGTTGGAGATGAGCAGGTAGCCGTACTCGCCGGTGGTGCCGACGCGGGCCAGGTGGGCCAGGGCGGTCGGGTCGGACGGGACGGCGGACTCGGTGACGCCGTGCAGGGTCAGGCCGGAGATGTCGAACTCGACGAACGCCGAGGCCGCCGCCCAGGCCCGCGGGCCCTCGAACGCGGTGGCGCCCCAGCCCTCGGGCTCGATCTCGACGGTGACGTCCTCGGGGGCCTCCAGCTCGTCCAGGTAGCTGCGCAGCGCCTCGGTGGTGACCGGGGTGCGCGGCAGCAGCCAGGAGTCGTCGCCGATCTCGAAGTGCAGCACGATCGCGAACGGGGTGCCGTCGGCGTTCAGCGCGAGGGCCTCGCGGACGGAGTCCGGCTCGACGTACTCGCTCGACTTGGCCAGGAACCGGTCGAGCAGGGTGTAGCGGTCGCCGCCCGAGACCCGCACCAGCGGGGCGCTGATCCGGTAGACGCCGATGGCGGTGCGAACGGTGGTGTAGTCGTCCTGTGCGGTGCGGGGCACGGCAACGGTCGTGGTCATGATGTGCGGGTTCCTCTCACGGGGATGGACCAGGGGATGAAGTGCGGGGTGGAGCGGCGGATCAGATGACGGGTTCGCGGTGCACGGCCAACTGCCAGGCCGTGTCGACGCCTTCGGGCCCGGTGGCCGCGGACACGCAGCCGATGAGCAGGCCCGAGGCGGTGGTGCGCAGGACGATCTCCGCCTCGCCGGCGCCCTCCCGGGCCGGCCGGACGTCGAGCCAGCTGCCGTCGGCGAGCCGGACGGCGGCGGCGGTGGCCCAGACCTGCCGGAAGTCCGGGGAGTCCAGCTCCCACCGGGTGCCGGCCGAGTCGAGCACCACGGTGGTGCGGGCGGGGGTGTTCGGGGTGATCCAGAGGACGATCTCCTCCTCGGCGCCGGGGGCCTGGACGTCGACCCGGACCGGCTCGGCGGTGGACTCCGGCGCGGAGACCTCCCAGCCGATCCGCTCCTGCGGGGCGGCCAGGCCGAACGGGTGCTTCTCCTCCCACTCCGTGCCGGCCGGGACGCCCCAGCCGAGGCCGGAGGCGCGGCTGAACCGGCTGTGCTCCCGGGTGACCCACATCCCCGCCGTCCAGCGCGGGTTGCAGCCGAAGGCGCGGGTGCGGGGGTGCGGGCTGCGCAGGACCTTGACGGCGCCCTCCGTCCACGAGGTGACCCCCGCGGCGGAGGCCTGGACCCGGAGCCTGCGGGTCTCGGCGGCTGGCTGCGGCACCGCGGTGGTGCGTGCTGCGCCCTCGGCGTCGGTGCCGGCGTCGGCGTCGGTGCCGGTGCGGAACACCGTGCGCAGCCGGGCCACGCCGTCCGCTTCCTGCTCCAGGTGACGCTCGATCAGGCCGCTGTGGATCAGCCGGATCGGCCGGGTGGCCGGCACCTCGATCCGGGTCGTGGTGTCGCTCCAGGCGAGTTCGCTGCCGGCCGGGGCGACCTGGGCGGCCGCCACCACCTCGGAGGCGTCGCGGACGCCGATGCCGGTGCCCAGCAGGTGCCGCCCGGTGGTGCCGTCCGCCGGGTCGGACAGGGTGAAGACGCCCTGCCGCAGCCCGATGGTCTGGAAGATCCGGCCGGGCCGGGTGGTGAAGGTGAAGTCCTGGCTCAGCACCCCGTCGGTCAGGGTGATGGTGCCGACGACCTCGTCCTCCCCGGACCGCTCGGCGACCCGGAGCCCGTTCTCGACCGGGACGACGTCGAGGTCGCGCGGCTGGCCCTCGCGCCAGCCCGCCGACCGGTCCGCCTCGCAGCTGGGCCAGGTGGAGACGAGCAGCGGTCCGTGGTGGCCGGCCGAGCGGACGGTCACCGTCCCGTCGCCGCCGTCGATCTCGCAGACCAGGCCGTCGGACCCGAACCGGTGCGGCTGCGTCTGCCGGGCGGTCTTCACCCGGTACGGCGGCTCGGCGATTCTCAGCGGCCGGGTGGTGCCGTCCGGCGCGGTGAGTTCGGCGCCGAGCATCAGGCCGCGGTCCACGTCGATGCTCGCGTCGATCCGGTACTCGCCGAGGGCCAGAGCGTAGGCGATGGTGCGGATTCCGTCCACCAGCCTTACGTCGGACCGGAGTTCGTCGTCCCGGCCGCCGGCGACGTTGGCGAAGCTGCTCAGCCCGCCCAGGGCCGCGACGGCCTCGGGGTCGAGGTCGGCGAAGACGCTCCGCAGGATCAGCGGGATGTAGTTGTGCAGCTCGACGTTGCCGTCCTCGCCGGGCACGGTCTCGCCGACGGAGACGCAGCCGACGCGGCGGTACAGCCTGAACGCCACGGTGTTGGCCGGGTTGACGGTCAGTCGCAGGACGAGGCAGCCGCACCGCATCATCCACTCGACCGCCTCGGTGAACAACCGCCCGGTGATCACACCGTTGCGGTAGGCCGGGGCGACGAAGAACATGTCGGCGATGAGCTCGCCGGCCCGGGCGGACCGCCGGCCGGTGCTGTGGAACAGCCCGAAAGTGCCCACCACACGCCCGTCGTCGACGGCTACCAGGAACGTCGCCGTGTCGCGCTCGGCGAGCTCGCGCTCCAGTTCGTCGCCGCTGATCCCGCCGGCCACCGGGTTGGGGTTGTCGCGGTGACGGCTGTAGAGCTCTGCGATGTCATGCGCGTCGCCCTCCTGGTACGGGCGGATCGTGATGGACATTCCACACCTCCTTGTCTTCTGGTTCCGCTGGGTGGGGGCGGGGGTCAGCCCTTGCGCTCGGTGGTGACGATCAGCGAGCCGGCCGCGGCCAGCTCGGTGCCGACGCTGGCCCGGACCGAGACCGAGCGGAGCCCGCCCAGCTTCTGGCCGAGCTTGGCCTCCAGCCGGAGCTGGTCGCCGGGGACGACCAGCCGGGAGAACTTCATCGAGCTGATGGAGCCCAGGTAGCCGACGCTGGCCGAGGGGTCGCCGGTGCCGGCGTTCTCCGACTCCAGCAGCTCGGCCACGTAGACCACCGCGACCAGCTGGGCCATCGCCTCGACGATCATCACGCCGGGCATGATCGAGTGGTCCGGGTAGTGGCCGGCGAAGAACGGCTCGTTCACCGAGACGCTCTTGATGCCGCGCCCGGAGACGCCGGGCACGACGTCGTACGCGCGGTCGATCATCAGCATCGGCCAACGGTGCGGCAGCATCCGCTTGATGTCGTCCGAGGAGTAACCGAAGGTCTCCTTGGCCGCCTTGGGCTCCTTGACCGCCACGGCCCGGCGCGCGGGCGCGGGCGCGGTCTCCGGCGCGATCGTCATGATCAGACCTCGCGGGCTTCGATGAAGTCGACCAGGGCGTTGATCGAGCCGAAGGCCTCGAAGTCGTCGTCGCTGATCAGCACGTCGTACTCGTTGTTGATCATGACGACGATCTCCAGGGTGTCCAGCGAGTCCATCTCCAGGCCGCGGCCGAACAGCGGCTGGTTGTCGGAGACGACCCCCGGCTCGGCGTCCAGGCCCAGGCGGTCGATGATCATCGACTTGATCTTCATGTTCTTCTCCAGGCGCTGCTCGGCCTGGGCGCGGACGTCCTCGAAGGTGGCGACGGACATGGGGGTTCCCTTTCTGGGGAGTTGATGGAGGGGCGGTTCGTCTGCCGTGCGGGCAGGTCGGTCAGCTGTAGAGCATTCCGCCGTCGACCGTGAGGACCTTGGCGGTGATGTAGGACGCGGCCGGGCTGGCCAGGAAGACGGCCGCCTGGGCCACCTCCTCCGGCGTCCCCATGCGTCCGAGCGGGATCGCCTGGGCGGCCTCCTTGAGCTGTGCCGGGGGCACCTTCTTCACCATGTCGGTGTCGATGAACCCGGGCGCCACCACGTTGACGCGGATGCCGCGGCCGGCCGTCTCGTACGCCAGGGTCTTGGCCATCGCGATCACCCCGCCCTTGCTGGCGGCGTAGTTGGCCTGGCCGACCCGGCCGGCGATGCCGCTGGTGGAGGCGATCAGGACGATCGACCCGCCGCTCGCGTACATCTGCTTGGTGGCCTCGCGGGCGGTGAGGAAGGCGCCGGTCAGATTGGTGCCGATGACCTCCTGCCACTTCGCGGAGCTCATCGCCGCCATGTGGCCGTCGGCGGTCACCCCGGAGTTGAGGACGGCGACGTCGAGGTTGCCCCAGGCGCCGCGGATCTCCTTGTACATCGCGGCCACCTGGGCCTCGTCGGAGACGTCCGCCTTGACCGGCAGGGCGCTGCGGCCCAGCGCCCGGATCCGCTCGGCGACCTCCTCCGCCTTCCCCGCGCTGGAGCGGTAGTTGAGGGCGACGTCGCAGCCGTGCTCGGCCAGGGCGACCGCGATCGCCGCGCCGATGCCGCGCGAGGCGCCGGTGACCAGGGCCTTGGTGCCCTCGGCGAAGAGCCGTCCCGGGGCGCTCATGCCGCACCCCCGGCGAGCGTCGAGGTGACCTTGTGGCTGCCCGGGTCGAAGCCCTCGACCTCGGTGCCCAGGCCGGCCTTGGTGGCGGCGGTCAGGACGGCCTCGGCGACCGCGAGGTCCAGGACGCCCAGGCCGAAGGGCGAGAAGACGACCGTACGGGCGAGGTCGCCCGGGCCGGTCCGTCCGTCCAGCACGGCGCCGATCTCGGCGTGGACGAACTCCCGGTGCCCGGCCTGCTGTTCGGCGCGGTGCAGGGAGGTCTGCTCGCGGACGGCGTGCTGGGCGTCGTCGACCACGTTGTACGCGGCCAGCACCGAGGAGGTGCTCAGGTCGCGCAGCGACAGGTGCAGGATCACCTGGCCGTGCGGCCGGTCCGGGTGGTCGGCCAGGTCGAGCCAGTAGGTGGAGTCGGTGGTGGCGATGGAGACGGTCTCGGCGCTCAGGGCCCGGGCCACGTCGACGGCCTCGAAGGTGATGCCCGGGTACTCCGCGGCCAGCTCGCCGGCGAAGACCTCGGCCCGCTCGGGGAAGGCGTCCTGGAGGAGCACCGTCTCGATGTCCGGGTGGACCTGCGTCAGGTAGGAGATGACGCGGTGGTTGATGGTGCCGCAGCCGATCAGCCCGACGGTGCGCACCCGGCGGCCCGCGTTCAGCAGACCGCTGGCGAGCGCGGCGCTCGCCGCCGTCCGCACCGAGGAGATCTGGCTGCCCTCCATCAGGGCCACCGGGTAGCCGGACTCCAGGTCGTTGAGGATGCAGAGCGAGGAGGCCCGCTGCAGTCCCCGGTTCACGTTCTCCGGGAAGGACGAGATCCACTTGAGGCCCATCACCGGCGCCGGTCCGCCCAGGTAGGCGGGCAGGGCGATGATCCGGGAGTCCGGCCGCCCGAGCGGGCGGAGGAAGGTGGAGAACGGGAGGTCTGACTGGCCCTGGCTGTGCAGCACGTAGGCGGTCCGCACCGAGTCGAGGACGGTGGAGTCCAGGCCCTGCAGCGCTGCGCGGACGTCGTCGCGGCCGAGGATCCTCATGACTCACTCCTTTCTTGGTCGTGCTCCGGCAGGTACTGCCGGAGGTAGGACTCCACCCACTGGTCGGAGTAGATGGTGTCGAGATAGCGGTCGCCGCCGTCGGGCAGCACCGCGACGCAGGTGGCGCCCGGCTCGATCCAGTCCGGGGCCTGCCGGAGGGCGGCGATCACGGCGCCCGAGGAGCCGCCGGCCAGGATCGACTCCTGGGCGAGCAACTGGTGGCAGCCGCGGATGCACTCGGAGTCGGTCACCTTGACCACCCGGTCCGCGAGCCCCGGCAGCAGCAGCGGCGGGACGACCGCCGCACCGTGCCCGGGGATGGTGCGCCTGTGCGAGCTCTCCCACGGCTCCGGCGGGCCGAAGATGACACTGCCGACGGCGTCCACCGCGACGACCTTCGTCTCCAGGCCGTTGTCGCGGATGTACTCGGCGCAGCCGCGCAGGGTGCCGCAGGTGCCGGCCGCGAGGAAGAGGTAGTCGGGGCCGCCCGGCAGCGCCTCGCAGATCTCGCGCATCGTGGTGTGGTGCGCCCGGGCGTTGTCCTCGTTGGCGTACTGGTTGGGCCACCAGGCGTCGGGGACGCTCTCCAGCAGCTCCCGGACCCGGCCGATCCGGGCCGGCAGGTACTCGCCGGTGGCCGGGTCGCGGTGCTCGACGACCTCGACCCGCGCACCGTACGCCCGCATGATCGCGAGGTTCTGCGTGGTGGTCCGGGGATCGACCACGCAGATCAGGTCGAGCCGGTAGAAGTTGCAGAGCTGGGCGAGGGCGATGCCGAGGTTGCCCGAGGAGGACTCCACCACGGTGGAGACCCCGGGGACGAGCCGGCCGGTCCTGATGGCCTGCTCGATCATCGACTTGGCGGCGCGGTCCTTGATGCTGCCGCCGGGGTTGAACCGCTCGCACTTGGCGTACACCTGGAAGTGCGAGGGCGGGAACAGCCGGTCGAGGGCGACCAGCGGGGTCCCGCCGATCGTGGCGACGATGTCGGGCTCCGACGAACGGTGCGGGCGGACCCGCAGTGCCGCGCTGTCGGGGACGAGGACGGTCATTCCGGCACCTTCCTGCTGATCTGGAGCCGCAGCTCACTGACGTAGCGCTCGCCGGCGGCGTCCGGCAGCCAGGACTCCTCCGGGGCCGGCAGCGGCTCGCTGACGGTCACGACGGCGTCGGGGTCGAGCTGCCGTGCCCGGCGGACGAGGTTGGCGAAGGAGAGCACCAGCGTCGGGCTGGTGAAGTCGACCAGGGAGGGCTTGGTCTCCTCGGGGAACTTGACGAAGGCGCGGTCGGGCAGGGCCTGCCGGGTCACCCAGCGGCGCACCGCCAGGTAGTCGCGGTGGCGGTCGGCCTTCGGGGCCAGGGCGACGCCCTCGGCCGGCAGCCGCCAGGTCTCGCGGAAGAGCACGAGGTCGTCGAGGGTGACCCGGGGGGCGTGGCTGCGGTCGAGGCCGATCTTGAAGGCGTCGCAGGCGATGATCGAGATCAGCACCGCGAGCAGCTCCGGGACGGTCCAGGTGCGCCCGTCCGCCGTGGTGGCGGTGACGGTGCCGTCCGACTCGGCCAGGGTGACGGACGCCGCCGGCTCGATCCGGTCGCGCTCGTCGAACGGTGCCCGGGTGAAGCCGATCAGCCGGTCCCCGGCACCGATCGGCGCGGGCACCATCCGGCCGCTGTTGCGCTTCCAGCCGACCGGCAGCAGCGGTACCAGCCGCGGCGCGCCGATCGCCTCGTTGACCTTGTCCCGCAGCGACCCCCGGTCGGTGGTCCAGTCCAGGAACGGCAGGTCGAGGGTGGCCAGGCAGGCGTGCAGCTCGCCGAGGACCACCGTGTAGTCGCCGGCGTTCACCGCCTCCACGGACGGGGCGACCACCTGGAGGTCCGGGCTGTGCACGGCCAGGTGCGGCGAGCGGACCGGGCCGGTGGCGAAGACGGCGCGGGCGCGGTCCTCGATCCCGGTGACGGAGAGCCGGACGTGCTCGGACGGCGGGGCCTGCGGATCCAGCGCGATGACCTCGCGCCACTTCTGCGCCAGCTCGCGGGTCGCGGCCTGGACGGGCACGTTGTGCTCGCCCCAGAACAGGGCCAGCACCTGCGGCCAGACGTCGGCCAGGGTCACCGTGCCGTGGCGCCGTGTGGCGGCCCGGACCAGCGCCGCGACCTCCGCCTCCACCAGCTCGGCCAGCCGGTTGCCGAACCAGTCCGCCGCGTCGGCGACCAGGGTCAGCGGGCGGGCGATGCCGTCCAGGAAGTCCCGCCCCAGGTCCATCCGGCAGTCCCGGAGGGCGTCCTGGTAGCAGAGCGTGCGGCCGGCGTACGCCTTGCCCTCCTCGCGGGAGGCGGCCTGCCCGGTGGTGGCCACGAAGAAAGCGTCGAGCTCGTCGAGCGCCCCGACCAGCTCCTCGGCGGTGGCGGCGCGGTCGATGCCGTCGCGCAGCCGGCCGAGCTCGGTGAGCACCCCGTCGAACCGGACGAACAGCTCCGGGTCGCCGACGGCCGCCACCCGCCTGCGCAGGATCTCCTCGGCCCGCACGTCGACCGGGATGTTGGCGTCCCAGGCCAGCACCCGCTGCCGGAGCAGCCGGTTCAGGACCTTGTCCACCCGCTCCCGCGCCGTCGCCGCGTCCCACTGCCCGCCGGCGACCAGCGCGTCGGCGATGGCCTCGCCGTTGCGGTCGCCGTCGGCCAGGCGCAGCACCACGGCGTCGTCCTCGCGCAGCCGCACCACCTTGCGGTTCGACATGACCAGCCGGTCGCCGTCGAGGTGGACGTCGGGCCGCAGCACCGGCGGGAACCACCAGCGGGCCCCGGGCTGCCCGGCCATCCAGTCGCCCAGCGCGGCCACCGTCCAGTGTTCGAAGGACGTGCGGCTCGCCGAGGTGAGAGAGGGGCCGTGCTCGAACTCGACGGCCTGCCGGCCCCGCCCGACGGAGATCCACGCCCCCGGGCCGAAGAAGCCGATCGTCTCGGCCTTGGCGCAGTACCGCAGCCAGTACATGGCCAGGGTGCGCTCGCGCTGCCGGCGCTTGGTCTCCTTGCCCTTGCCGGAGGCGAGGGAGTCGAGGATCTGGTGGACGGTGCGGTTCTGCCAGGCGATGGCCAGGCGGACCTTCTCGTCGGTGGCGAGGCGGGCCAGCTGCGCCGTCTCGGCGTCGCAGTCGGCCTGGTACGCGGCCAGGAAGGCCTCGTGGCCGGCCGCGCCGCTCTCCAGCTGCGCCGCCGCACGGGGGGCGTGCTCGCCGCCGAGCAGGTTCACGCCGGAGACCGGGAAGCCCGCGTTGCGGAGCAGGCCGACCCCCCAGACCCGCCAGTCGGTGCTGCCCAGCCGGTAGGACGGGGCGAACGCGGACCAGTCGACGGCAGCGGCCGTCTCGCCGGCGCCGGTCTTGGGTTCGCGGGTGCCGGTCGCTGCTTCACGGGTGGCGGCCGCCACGGGGGTGCCGGTCGCTTCGAGGGTGCCGGTCATCGGTCCTCCCCGCCTTCCGGCGCCTGCGCGGGCCCGGCGAGTGCGGCGGCCAGCCGGGCGACGCCCTCGGCGATCTTCTTCTTCGGCACGTGGCTGAAGCAGAGCCGCAGGCCGTCGGCGTGCTCACCGTCGACGCTGAAGTGGGTGCCGGGCACGAAGGAGACCCCGTGCTCGGCCGCCGCCGCGGCGTACCGGGCGGTGTCCACGCCCTCGCGGTGGCGCAGCCAGATGTAGAAGCCGCCGTTCGGGCGCTCCCACGTCCAGGGGCCCGAGGTGCCGAGCTCCTGCTCCAGGGCGTCGGCCATCAGGGCGCAGCGCTCCCGGTAGCTCGCGCGGTAACCGTCGATCAGCTCCGACCAGCCGGACCGGGTGTAGAACGCGGCCAGGGCGGACTGGGCCAGGGCGGAGGGGGAGAGGGCGATCACCTCGGCGGTGCGGCTGAGGGCCGGCAGGACGTGGTCGGGGGCGGCGATCCAGCCGGCCCGCAGGCCGGGGGCGAAGATCTTGGAGAAGGTTCCCAGGTACACCACCCGGTCCGGGTCGAGCGCCCGGAACGCGGTGGTGGTCCCGCCGTCGAAGGAAAGCAGGCCGTACGGGTTGTCCTCGATCAGCAGGAGGTCGAGCTCCTGGCAGACCGCCAGCAGCTCCTTGCGGCGCTCGACGGAGAGGGTCCGGCCGGTCGGGTTCTGGTTGGTCGGGTTGCAGTAGAGCAGCCGCACGGTCCGCCCGTCCGCACGGAGGCCCAGGACCGTCCGGCGCAGCTCGGCGGGGTCCGTCCCGTCCTGGTCGTCGGCCACCGAGTGCAGGGTGAGGCCGGCGGTGCGGAAGGCCGCGGTGGCGCCCGGGTAGGCGGGCGTCTGGACCAGGATGCTCTCGCCCGGCGCGGCGAGCCCGAGGGCCACCGCCATCAGCCCCATCTGGGAGCCGCTGGTGGGGACGAGGTTCGCGGCCCGTACGGGGGCGCCCTCACGGGCCATCAGGTCGTCGATCGCCGGCACGAGGGCCTTGGCGACGTGCGGGGTGGTGTACTGGAGGGCGAGCTTCCCGCCGAGCCGGACGAGTCGGGAGAGCTGACCGGAGATCGCCTCCAGCGGGAGGACGTCCAGGTCGGGCAGGCCGCCCGCGAAGGAGATCAGATCCCCGCCCCGCTCGAAGAGCCGGGGCATCTCGGCCGCGGGTCTGGTGTCGGTCCACATGGGTATCGGTTTCCGGTTCCTAGATCCCGGCCGGGGCCGGGGCGTCGACCCGCGTCTGCACGTAGCGCAGCAGGCCGGCGGGGGAGGCGAGGGCGGGGTCCGCGAGGGCGTCGGGGTCGACCTCGATCCCGAACTCCTCCTCGACGGCCATCACCAGGGCGATGGTGTGGAGCGAGTCCACGCCCAGGTCCACGAGCGGGGTCTGCGGGTCGGTGACCTTGACCGAGCAGATCCGCTCGACGAGCTGGTCAAACTGCGACTGGTTCATGGATGGTCCTCGTCTGTGCGAAGGGAGGCTGCGTGGCGTCGTGCGCGGGTGCCGTGGGCTCGGGTGCTCCGGGCGCGCGGTCCGGCGCCTCGGTCAGGCGCTTGGCGGCGGCGCGGTCCGGCTTGCCGTTCGCGGTCAGCGGCACCGCGGGGATCGGGACGATGAGGTCGGGCATCCGGGCGTGGTCGAGGCGGTCGGTGAGGTGCGCGCGGATCTCCTCCGGCGACAGGGCGCTCTGCACGGCGAGGTGCAGCGGCGCGTCCTCCGACTCGGGGCGCAGCGCGACGGCGGCGGTCACCCCGGGGATCCGCTCGGCGGCGTCCTCGATCTCGGTCAGGGCCAGCCGGATGCCGCGGCGCTTGATGACGTCGTCGTCGCGGCCGACGAAGTAGAGCCGGCCGTCCTCGTCGAGGTAGCCGCGGTCGCCGGTGTGCAGCTCCAGGGAGCCGTCGGCGCGGGGGACGAACCGGTTCTGCCCGGCGAGCGGGATCCGCCAGTAACCGGCCATCACCGTCGGGCCCCAGACGACGATCTCGCCGGTCGTCCGCGGGCCGGCTGTCCGCCCGTCGCCGTCCACGATCCGTACGTGGTCGCCGGGGATCGGCCGCCCGACCGAGTCGGGGTGGGCCGCGTACTCGGCCGGGTCCAGGATCGAGATCCGCTTGCACTCGGTCATGCCGTACATCGAGGCGAAGGACGATCCGGGGAACACGTCCAGCAGTTCGGCCATCACCGCCCGGCCCGGGCGGGCGCCGGTGTTGGTGAACAGCCGCACCCTGGTCGGCCGGCGGAGCTTGCCCTGCAGCAGGGTCAGCATCTGCGCCAGCGAGGGGACCAGCGGGACGACCGTCACGCCGTGCCGCTCGATGGTCCGCAGCAGGCCGACGTCGTGGCTGCGCCGGGTCAGGACGAGGGTGCCGCCGGTCAGCGCGCAGAGCAGCGCCTGGTAGAGCCCGTAGTCGAAGGAGAGCGGCAGCCGGCAGAGGACGACGTCGTCGGCGTCGTACCGCAGGCAGGCGTTGACCGCCTCGACCGCCGCGATCATCTGCCGGTGCGGGCAGACCACGCCCTTCGGCCGGCCGGTGGTGCCCGAGGTGTAGATCAGCATCGCGACGCTGTCGTCCGGGATCTCGGCGGCGAAGCCGTCCGCCGGGCCGCGCATGATCTCCTCCCAGGCCCGTTCCACCTCCACGGTGCGCCCGGCGAGCCGGCCCGCGGCGGGCGCGCAGATCGCCAGCGCGGCGGAGCAGTCGTCGACGATGTGGCCGACCTGGACGTCCGTGAGCTCGGGGTGCACCGGCACGAAGACCGCGCCGATCCGCAGCGTGGCGTAGAAGAGGGCGAGGAAGGCGCGGTCGTTGCCGCCGGCGTAGACGACCCGCTCGCCGGGGGCGACGCCCTGGCCCCGCAGCCAGCCGGCCGCGCGGTCCACGGCGGTGCCGAGCTCGCGGTAGCTGAGCGTGCCCTCGGTGTCGATCACCGCGGGGTGGTCGCCGCGCTCGGCGCGCGGACGGTCGAGGAGATCAGACACCAGCATGAGCGGGCTCCCCCTTTCCGACAGCGGCGGCGAGCCGCTCGTAGGCCCGGGTGAGCTCCCGGGGCGAGTTGACGGACAGGACGTCGAGGTCCGGGTGCTGGCGCTTGAGGATGTTGGCGAGCGTGCGGGCCGGCGGCAGCGAGACCGTCAGCTCGGGCGCCAGCTCGGCGAGGGTTTTCAGGCAGAGGTCCCAGCGGACCGGCCGGACCACCTGGTCGACGAGCCGCCGGCGGATCTCCTCGGGCGAGGTGACCACCGCGCCGTCGGCGTTCGAGAGCAGGAGCTGGGCCGGCCGCGCGAAGTGCATCGCCCCGGCCGCGGCCGCGACGGTCTGCCGCGCCGACTCCATGTACGGGGTGTGGAAGGCCCCGGCGACCGGCAGCGCCTTGACCGTCGCCGAGGGCGGCGGTGCGGCGGCCAGCTGCTCCAGGTGCTCGGTCAGCCCCGCGGCCACGATCTGGCCGGGGCCGTTGAACGTGGCCGCGGTGAGGCCGAGTTCGGCGATCCGGGCCAGCACCTCGGCCTGCTCCCCGCCGACCACCGCCGCCATCGAGGTGGGCGCGTCGGCGCAGGCCGCCGCCATGGCGCGGCCGCGGATCGCGGCCAGCCGTACGGCGTCGGCGGCGCTCAGCACCCCGGCGTACACGGCGGCGGTGAGCTCGCCCACCGAGTGGCCGGCCGCCACCGCACTGCCCTCGGGCGTCGTCCGGTCCAGGGCCCCGTGCGCCAGGAGGCCCTGGGCGACCAGCAAGGGCTGGGTGTTCTCGGTCCGGGCGATCTCCGCGGCCGAGGCCTTGGTGCCCAGGTGGACCAGGTCGCAGTCGGCGGCCTCGGACCAGGCCCGTACGCGCTCGGCGTGGACCGGGTCCCGCAGCCAGCCGGCCAGCATCCCAGGGGTCTGGGAGCCCTGGCCCGGCGCTATGAATGCGAACATGTGTTCTATCCCCCTTTCGTGTTTGGTGCCCTTCGCACGGCGCGCTGCGCCCGGTGCGGTGTCGGATGGTGCGGAAGCGGTGGTGCGGTGCGGTGCGGTGCGGTGCGGTGCGGTGCCGCTGGTGCGGAGGCGGTCGCGGCTACGGCCGGCCGGTGCTCTTCGTGAAGCGGCGGATCGCCATGAACGAGAACCCGGCGAACCAGGCGACGAGGTTGAAGACGGCACCCGCCACGCTGGAGTGCTCCCCGCTGAACGCGTACCCCTCGGTGAGCGGGTAGCGGGCCAGGGTCGCGACCCCGTACATCGGGGTGAACCGCGAGATCTCCAGCATGGTCCCGCTGAGCGGGATGAACAGGTTGCCGAGGAAGGCGAGCGCGGTCATGGTCAGGCCCGGCATGTGCATCACCACGTCGGGCTTGAGGGCCAGGCCCATCCCGATGCCCAGCGCGGCGAACACCGCCGCACCGAACCAGGCGACCAGCAGCGACGTCACCCAGACGCCGGCATCGGCCTGCGCCCCCGTGGCGACCCCCAGCACCCCGACGATGGCCACCGGCACTCCCGCCATCAGCACCGAGCAGACCACCTTGACCAGCAGGTACCCCGGCGGGGTGAGCGGGCTCAGCGCGATCGTGCGCATCCAGCCCACCGACTTCTCCACCGAGATGGTGGCCGCCGAGCTGACGGCCGCCGTCGCGGCGCCGTACACGGCCAGGCCGATCATCATCCAGGCGGCGAAGTTGCCGTGCGGCAGCGTCGCGTTGTTCGGGCTCGTCCGGAACAGGGCGAGGTAGAGGACGGCCGGCAGCAGCACCGTGAAGATCGTGGTCTGGCGGTTGAACCGCCGCCGCAGCTCGTAGCGGACGAAGGTCGGGTTCACGCCGGCGAACGGCGAGGTGCTCGGGCGGGCGGCGCTCGGCGCCGGGAGGGCGGCCATCAGATCCCCTTCTGGACGGTGCGGCCGTTGTCGGTGATGGCCATGAAGGCCTCTTCGAGACTGCGCGGAGCCACTTCGATCTCGGTCGCCGACGTCTCGTTGACCAAGACCCGCAACAGCGCGTCCGAGTCGGTGCAGTTGAAGTAGGACCGGTCACCGCGGCTGGTGGTGGCCCGGACCCCGGCCGACCGCGCCACCAGCTCCGCCTCGTACGGGCTGATCACGGCGGACACCGTGCGCCCGCTGATCGCGGCCCGGATCGACGAGGCCGAACCGTCGGCCACCACCGAGCCCTTGTTGATCATCACCACCCGGTCGGCGAACTGGTCCGCCTCCTCCATGTAGTGCGTGGCGAACATGACGGTCATCCCGCGCCCGGCGTCCTCGCGGACGGCGGCCCAGAAGTCCCGGCGGGCCCCCACGTCCATCCCGGCCGTCGGCTCGTCCAGTACCAGGAACTCGGGGCTCGACAGCAGCGCGACCGCGAACCGCAGCCGCTGCTGCTCACCGCCCGAACACGCCGACACCCGGCGGTTGCGCAGCTCGCTGACGCCGGCCCGGGCCATGCACCGCTCCGGGTCGGCACCCGGGTGGAGCGAGGCCAGCATGTGCACCGTGGCCTCGATCGTCAGGTCCGGCAGCAGCCCGCCCGACTGCAGGACGGCCGCCACCTTCCCGGCCCGCACCGCCTGCTGCGGCGCCTGCCCGAACAGCTCCACCTGTCCCGAGTCCGGCCGGGTCAGCCCCAGCAGCATGTCGATGGTGGTCGACTTGCCGGCACCGTTGGGCCCGAGGAACGCCACCACCTCGCCGCGCCGGATCCGCAGATCCAGCCCGTTCACGGCGGTGAACTCCTCGCCCTTGGCGCTGGTGAAGCGCTTGACGACGGTGCTGAGCACAGCGGCATCAGGGGACGTCGCCCCCCTCGACGCCGGGCGGGTCTGGTAATCGATCATCTTGAGTGTCCTCACGATTCGGCGGAGGTCGCCTTGGTGAGCACCACTCTCCCGGCCCCTGCTATCCGCCCGAACCGGCGCCGCTACCACCCGCCTATCCACGCCCTATCCATCGCACCCGCCCCATCTCCGCACAGGCCGGCGGCCGGATCGGCGGCCGCGCCGCCGGCCTGTGGGCGGCCTGCGGGCGGACACGCGGAAGGAGCGCCCACCCGACGGGTGAGCGCTCCTTCCGCGTGGTCGGTCAGGACAGCTGGGCCAGGCCCTCGGTGGCGATCCTCTCGAAGACGGCGAGGTCGTTCTCGAAGATCGAGTCCGGCACGGGCCAATGGATCACCAGCTCGGTGATGCCGAGCTCCTGGTAGGTGCCCGCCCAGTCCACGAAGGCGTCCAGCGACTGCAGCGGCTTCTCCGCCGTCGACCCCTGGAGCAGCACCTTCTCCAGCTCGCCGACGTCCCGGCCGGTGGCCTCGCAGGCCGTCGCCAGCTTCGCCAGCTGCGCCGCGATCACCGCGGGCGCCTGCTCGACCGGGACGTCCGCCGGCCCGCGCGGGTCGCCGTAGGTGACCCAGCCCTGCCCGTACTCCGCCGCCAGCCGCAGCCCGCGCGGCCCGGTCGCGGCGACGTAGAACGGCACCCGCGGCTGCTGGACGCAGCCCGGGATGTTCCGCGCCTCGACCGCCGAGTAGTACGTCCCCTCGCGCGTCGTGGCGTCCTTGCGCAGCAGCTCGTCCAGCAGCGGCAGGAACTCCCCGAACCGGTCCGCCCGCTCCTTGGGCGACCACGCCTCCTGCCCCATCGCCGTCGCGTCGAACCCCGTCCCGCCGGCCCCGATCCCCAGCGTCACCCGCCCGCCCGAGACGTCGTCCAGCGTGACCAGCTCCTTCGCCAAGGTCACCGGGTGGCGGAAGTTCGGCGAGGTGACGAGGGTGCCGAGGCGGATCCGCTCGGTCGCCGTCGCGGCCGCCGTCAGGGTCGGGACCGACCCGAACCAGGGCTCGTCCCGGAACGACCGCCAGGAGAGGTGGTCGTAGGTGTAGGCGGCGTGGAAGCCGAGGTCCTCGGCCCGCCGCCAGGTCTTCTGCCCCTCGCTCCACCGGTGGATGGGGAGGATCACCGTGCTCAGTCGCATGAACCCGACCCTATGTCCCGAACAGCCTGCCACTAAGGTGCATACCGGAGTATGCTCTTTTCATGGCAGCGACCACGCGCATCACCGTCACTCTCCCGACGGAACAGGTGGACGAGCTCAGAAAGCTCACCGACAACGTCTCCGGGTATGTCGCGGAGGCAGTAGCCCGCCAGATTCGGCACCAGCTGCTCGCGGACGATCTTCGCCGCTACCAGGATGAGCAGGGCGCGTTCACCGATGAGGAGCTGCTAGAGGCGCATGCCAGGATCATCGGCTCCGCCGGGTCGGCGGGTTCGGCGAGCGCCGCGTGACCGAACGCTTCGAGACGGTCGTGTTGGACTCCGAGGGACTGTCCTCGTGGATCACACAGGACCGCGGCGTGTTGGCGATGCTTCAGGTCTTCCACGCCATGGGAGCCGACTTCGTGGTCGGCGCGAACACGATCGTGGAAGTCACGCACGCCCGTGTGAACGAAGCCCGGCTGAACTGGACACTCTCCCGAGTCAAGGTGGAGGCGGTCACCGATCAGGCCGCAAGGGCCTCGGCCAGGCTGCTGAAGCAGGCCGGACTGCACGGGCACAAGTACGCGATCGACGCGACCGTGGCAGAGATGGCGCTGCGGCAGCCGGGGCCGGTGGCCATGCTCTCCTCGGACGTCGACGACATGGCCAAGCTCTGCGGCGCCCGCGTACGGCTCATCGCAATCTGAGCCCGAGCGGGACTCGAACCCTCTCGGTTGGTGTTCCCGCAGGTCAGCATGCGATGGGTGAAAGAGGATTGACCGAGGTGACGAGGGTGCCGAGGCGGATCCGCCCGGTCGCCGTCGCGGCCGCCGTCAGGGTCGGGACCGGCTCCCTGTCGGATTCAACGCTGCAGCCAGCTCAGCAGGGTCGTCGCCGTGAACACCGTGCCCGACGCCAGACAGACCGCGCGCGGGGTCAGCCACCCGGAGCCTTCCAAAGGCTGGGACTGCGGGACCGGAGCCAGCAGCGCGTCTGCGAAGGCCTGGGCGGTCGGCGGTCGGTCCGCCGGCTCGACGGACATCGCGGCCCGTAGCAGCACGGCGACGTGCGGTGGGAGCTCCGCTCCGGCTGGGAGCGCCGGCAGCGTCGAGGCGGTCGGCTGGGCGGTCATCAGGGCTGCGGCGCGTCCGCCCGGGCCGAACGGCTTCTGCCCGGTCAGCAGCTCGTAGGCCACGACGGCCAGCGCGTACACGTCGGCCCTCCCGTCGAACCCGCTGGTCTGGAAGGCCTGTTCCGGTGCCATGTACGCGGGCGTGCCCGTGGTCACCGTCAGCCCGGATGCGTCGGCCAGTTGCTTGGCGCTGCCCAGATCCGCCACCAGCACCGCGGCGGGCGCAGGGCCGGTGGCGAGCAGCAGGTTGGACGGCTTGACGTCGCGGTGCACCACGCCCGCATCATGCAGGACCTGGACCGCGTAGCCCGCCTCCGCGGCCAGCCGCAGCGCCTCCTGCGGGCCGCACTGCCCGACCCGGTCCGCCAGGGTGCCGCCGCGTACGTAGTCCATGACGAAGTAGGGCCGGTCCTCCTGCACCCCGACGTCGTGCACGCGGACCACCCGTGGGCTGGCGATCCGGCGCAGCAGCCTCGCCTCCGCCAGGAACCGCTCGCGCACATCGGCGTTGGCGGCCCAGTTCTCGGCCAGCACCTTCACCGCGACCTCGGTGTCGAGCTCCGGATCGTAGGCCTTCCAGACCGTCGCGAAGGAACCGGCTCCGAGCCGCTCCAGGAGGAGGTAACGGCCGAGGTTGCGCATGTGGCAGCATTCTGCCGGAATCGGGGGGAGTGCGGAACTCCCATTCGACGGGTGGGATGCCAGGCGGGACGAAACGGGGGATCCGGGTGTTCGAGGAAGGCGAGCTGGAACGGCTCGTGGCGGCTGCTCAGGCGGGGGACCCGGGGTCGATGGAGTACCTGCTGGCCACGCTGCGGCCGGTGGTGCTGCGCCGCTGCTCGCGCTTCCTGCCCCACCACGCCGACGCGGAGGAGGCCGCGCAGGACGCGCTGCTGTCCATCAGCGCGCACCTGGGCGAGTACGGCGGCCACGGCTCCTTCCTGGGCTGGGTGACGGTGATCGCCTCGAACGCCGCCCGGTCCACCTACCGCTCGATGCGCCGGCGCGCCGAGGACAGCCACGCCGACCTCCCCGAGTCCGTCGACCCGCGCACCACCAGCGTCATCGCCGGGACCCGGCTCGACCTGATGGAGGCGCTGGCCGCGCTGGAGCAGCAGCACCCCACCCTGGTGGAGTCCTTCGTACTGCGCGACCTGGGCGACCTGACCTACGTCCAGGTGGCCGAGGAGCTGGACGCCCCGCTGGGCACGGTCAAGGACCGTATCCACCAGGCCCGCCGCTTCATGCGCGAGCGCCTGGGCACCGGTCTGTGAACGGCGGTCCCGCGGCGGGCGGCGGCCACGCCGTGGTCCGGCCCCGATCCGCCGTCGCCGCCCTGGTGGCAGCCGCCGCGCTCGGGCTGGCGACCGGCCGATTCGTCCTGCCACCGCCCCCCGGCGCCACCGCGCACCCGGCAGCGCGGTCGGGTGCCGTGGTCGGCGGGGCATCCCAGGACGCGCCCGCTCATGCGACGCCCGGCGTGTCCGTCCCGACGCCCGCGTCCTCGGCCTCCGGCTCCGCCTCGCCGACCGGTGCGACCGGGCTGGTGACGGCCGCGAACCTTCTGGGCCCCGCGGCCTTCAGCCCGGACGCCGGCATCGGGCAGATCCACGTCACCGACCGGTACGGCGACGGGGCTTACGCCAACGCGGCCTGCTCCGGCGAGAAGACCCTCACCCAGACCCTGGGCGGGCCCGGTGCCCACTTCCGCGGACTGATGACCGGCACCCGCACCTCCCCGGCCGACCCCACGCTGGCCGCCGCCCACGTCGACCAGGTCGCCCGCGAGGTCGCCGCCGAGACCCGGAGCCCCTCCCTGGCGCAGAACTTCGCCGAGCGCCTGCTGCTGGAGGAGGTGCCCTGCCAGGAGGCGGTGCCAGGGCACTGGGTCTACGGAAGGACCACGACGGTGCAGCTCGCCCCGGACGTCACCGCGAGCTGGATGGGCGCCTACCAGGGATCCCTCAACACCACCGGTACGGCGCCCGAGGGCAAGGAACCCTGCGGCGGCATCGCCGTGCTGCGCAGCGGCACCCACTACGGGGTGCTGGAGGTCGATGCCTGCCTGGGGGCGGCCGCGATGGACCGCGTCGTCAGGACCGCTCTGTCACAGCTGTGAAACAGCCGGTCAGGGCTCCAACTTTCCCTTCTCCGGCGGCATCTCCCCGGTTGTACGAGGACGCAGCAGGCGTCCCGACCAGCAGGGGGACCAGATGACCGAGAACCAGGCCGTCCAGCAGAAGTCCGTTCGCCGCAACCGGGTCGCCGCCGCGGCCTGTTTCGCCGCCGCACTGATCACGGCCAGCGTCGTCGGCACCCAGTCGGCCACCGCCGACGGGGCCGATCACAACGCCGCGCACCGCACCGCGGTCGCCGCCCACCCGGTCACCGCCGCCCACCCGGCTGCGGTCGCCGCGCCCGGACTCGGCTCCTCCGACCTCGTCCAGAGCGAGGACTTCCAGCAGGGCCTGAACCCGGTCGGCGCGACCGTTGCGCTGACCGGACGCCAGGGGCTGTCCGCGTGCTCCGGCGAGGAGACGATGCGCGACCTGACCAAGGACAAGGCCACCGCGTACGCGTCCGTGACCTGGATCTTCGACACCGACGGCCGACTGACCGAGTCGGCTGCGAGCGCCCCCACCGGGACTGCGGCCGACACCTGGGAGAAGCAGCTCGTCGCGCTCGTCCAGGACTGCCAGGACGAGCCCGCGGGCCACTGGCACTACGGCGCGGCCCACACCCTGACCGTCGCCGGCGGCGCCGCCCGCTGGTACCCGGCCTACAACGGCGACAACACCGTCAGCGGCGGGGTCGCGGTCCTTCGCAGCGGCACCAGGGTCGCCATCGTCGAGCTCACCGGCCGGCCCACCGACGCCCCGACCCGTGTCGAAGGCATCGTTGCCGCAGCACTGAACCGCCTCGGCTCCTGAACGGCAGCCCCGCTCCGCCCGCGCCGGCGGGCGGAGCGGGCCCCGGACATCGAAGAGGCTCGCGCGCCCAGGGGCGATCATGCGCCGGCCCGACCGCCTCGCAGACGTCGAGCGAAAGGGTCTTGAGGAACACCTGGCGCTCGATGTCTTGATCGCCGACGTCCGCCTCGAAGGCCAACGCGAACTCCGAACCCTGGCCGACGACATGCGACGCGACCGCGCGGCGGACGTGCCGGTCGAGCAGGCCCCGGCCGTGGTCGCGGGGCAGCCGGAGAATCCGGCCGCCGCCTGCACGGAGCGCGGACGCGCCGCCGCCACGCTCAACGGCCTTCGAACTGCCGCGGGACCTTGCGGACGCGGTGGGGACGCACTTGCAAGTGCGTACTTCCCCATGTGTTGCCGCTCTCCAATAGTCAGTAGCGAACGGTGCGCCTTTCCGGCCGCGCCGAGCGTGCCAGCCTGTTGAGGAGAGAACTGTGGTTCAGCCCGCGCTTCGCGCCCAGATCGCCATCGGCGAGACGACGGTGACCTACCTGCCCGACGGAGAGGGATGGCTCGATCCGGCCGCCTTCTTTCCCTGCAGCATGCCGGACGGTTGGGCGACGCATTCGGAGTTCCTGGACGAGCACGGCCGGTTCCCGGTCAGCATCGGTTCGTTCCTGATCCGCGCCGGCGGGCGGTCCGTCCTTGTCGACCTGGGCCTTGGCGCCGTCGACTACGCGATTCCCGACGTGGCCTCCTTCAAGGCGGGTGCGCTGGTGAGGAGTCTGGCCGCGGAGGGCCTCTCACCCGCCGATGTGGACGCCGTCGTCTACACCCACCTGCACCACGACCACGTCGGGTGGACCAGCGACGTCGCTCCGGCGCCGCACTTCCCTGACGGCCGGGAGGCCGGCGGACTGACGTTCCACGAGGCCCGGCACCTGGTGAGCGAGGCGGAGTGGCGGCACTGGGAAGGGCGGGGGGCGTTTCCCGGACCGGATGCGAAGTCGGTGCAGGCCCCGCTCGAGGGCGTGGTCGCGTTCGTCGTGGACGGCGAGGAGATCGCGCCCGGCGTACGGATCCTCTCGACGCCCGGGCACACGCCGGGTCACAGCAGTCTGATCGTCACGGATCCGTCCGGTGCCGACAACCGGCGCCTGATCATCCTCGGCGACGTCATGCACTGCCAGGTGCAGATCACCCAGGATCAGTGGACGTGCGTGTTCGACGACGATCCCGAGCAGGGCCTGCGCACCCGCGCCCGGCTCCTCAAGGAACTCGAGGACGGGGACACACTCCTGGCTGGAGGTCACTTCGCCGGTCATGTTTTCGGGCGGGTCGTCCCTCCTGCGCTGCGGCGGACCTGGGCCGGCGGTCCCGCCGCCGTCGCAGCGGGGTAGCGGCGACGGGCCGGCACCCCTCGCGGCACCGGCGGTGGACTAGCGTACGAGCATGCCCGCCCCCCGTACCGCCCGTCCCCGGCCGGGAACCCCCGGCCGGGTCTTGGCCTGGCTGCCGGACGGCAAGCCGGCCGACGCCTACAGTGCGCCCTGTCCGTCCCGCGCGGCCCTGGACCGGATCGCCGACAAGTGGACCGCGCTGATCGTCGGCGCCCTGGCGAACGGAACGCTGCGCTTCAGCGAGCTGCGCGAGACCGTCGACGGCATCAGCGAGAAGATGCTCACGCAGACCCTGCGGAGTCTGGAACGCGACGGACTCGTCAGCCGCACCGTCCATCCGACCGTGCCGCCCAAGGTCGAGTACCGTCTCACCGAACTGGGGCTGACGTTGGAGGCCCCACTCGGCGCGGTCCGGGACTGGGCAGAGCGGTACATCAACGACGTGAACGCGGCTCGGGCCGCCTACGAGCACCGGGCGTCGGACCGCGGGCACTGATCCTGGAGCGGTGCAGCCCCCGGAGGCCCAGACCTGGGCCCTAACCGGGCGGCCTGGTTCCGTCCGGCCAGACGCAGGGAGAGACGAAGCGACACGATCGCCCGTCCGTTGCCCTTGCTCTGAGGCCAGGCCAGGGGCTGGGCGTGCGTTCCCCCCGGAACGTTGTCCACGGGCGGGACCCCCCGCCCCGCCAAGGCTCACGGTAGCCGACCGTCGAGCGAAGGGGGCGGAGCGGTGACGGGGGGAGGCGCTAGTCTTTCCGCCGCACCACGCGATCTGATCATGCGTTAAACGGGGGTTTCTTCAGCATGCCTGCTTTCCAGGGAATGACCACCGCCCAGCGGCTCCTCGGTGCCGGACTGGTCGCCACGGCCGCGCTCGGGCTCACCGCCTGCGGGCCGGACAACTCCTCCGACCAGGCGGGTGGCAGCGCGCCCGCCGCCACGGCCGCGGCGACGACCGCGCCGGCCGCCACCGGTACCGCGGCGCCGACCGGCGGCGCGACCGACAAGCCCGGCGGCACGACCGGCAAGCCCAGCGGGACGGCCAAGCCCTCGGGCGGGGCGAGCGACGGGCCGGAGGGGTTCTGTGACGCCACGCCGCTGCCGGCGGGCCAGAAGTGGGTCTACCCGGCGAAGGGGACGACGACGACCACGCTGGTCTACAAGGACACCAAGACGGCGTGCGGCGTCAACGACGTCGTCTTCGAGCCGACCGGGGCCGACAAGAGCGCGCCGTTCGCGCCCACCGCCAAGGGGCACCTGAACTCGGTCCTGGCGCCGCCGAAGGACGTCAACGTCGCCGACCTGGTGAAGCACATCGGCGAGTGCCTCGCGGACCCGACCGCGACCAAGGGCTTCTACCCCTGCTCGGGCGGGGACTACAAGATCGCGATCGACTCCTCCGGCAAGGTCGTCGAGGCCACCGAGCGCGCCCACTCCTGACCGGGGGATCGGGGAGTTCGCAGGCGGGTCGGCGACGGCGGCCGGCCCGCCCATTGCGGTTCGATCACGGCGTGTCCGATTAGTCGATCATGCGGGGGAGTGCGGTGATTAACTTTGTTGGCACGGGTGTGGACCGGCTCTCATAATTCCTGCTGAGACGCGTGACGGTCGGCCTGGGAGCCACGGGGGGTGGCCTGCAAGGGGCCCGCACGCGACATTCCACATGTCCCGGGGGGAGTTCCTTGTCCGCGCCCGAAAACGTGCCGCCTGCCGCTGATCCGGCAAAGGGGCCGTCATTCGAGAAAACTGATGTCGCACCCGATTCCGGTGCGGTTTCCGCAACGGTGGCCGAGGGCGGTCCGTACGCCCCGGCGCCCGCGTCCGTCGGACCCGAAGCCGTGCCGGCGCCCGCGCCCGCGCGGAAGCTGCCGCGCGCGGTCGGCGTCGCCCTGGCCACCGCGGGCCTGCTCGCCGTGACGGCGACCAGTGCCGCCGTCACCGTGGCCGTCGGCAAGCCGGACGCCCGGCCCGCCGTCGTCGCCGGAGCGGCCGGCGCCTCGCCCGGTGTCAGCCCCAGTGCGAGCCCGAGCGCGTCGCCCTCCGCCACCGCCGCCGCCTCGGCCACGCCCACCGCCGCGCCGACCACCGCCCCGCCCGCGCCCAAGCCGGCCAGCACCGTCAAGGGCAGCGTCAGCGGCGGCAAGCACGCCGGCGACCTGCGCTACTTCCTGCTCCCGATCCCCGACGGCGGCGAGTCCTACGGGCCGGCCGACGGCATGACGATGACCGACGACGAGGTGGCCGCGAACTTCGGCAACCAGGACGGCATCATGCGCATCCTCGGCTCCTACGGGTACAAGGACGCCGCCAGCCGGACGTACCGCACGGCCGACGGCAAGGCCGAGGTCACGGTCACCCTGCTGCACTTCGGATCGACCGGGCAGGCGGGCGACTTCGCCCGCAACTACACGATGAAGCTGGACCCGATCGCCATCGACGGGGACCCCAACGCCCACGGCTACGTGCACAAGCCCAAGCAGCAGGCCTACACCGGCTCGATGACCGGAATCTCCAGCCAGGGCGACGTGCAGTACACGATCGACGTCGATGTGAAGGGCACTCCGGACAAGGCACTGCTGAGCGAGCTGATGAAGCGCCAGCGCGAGTGGCTGTCCTCCGGCGGCTGAGTCCCGCCGCCGCTCACGCCCGACGTCACCTTTCCCTTTCTGGAGCCACTCCGTGACCACCGAATCCGTGGAGCCGTCGCCCGCCGACGCGCCTCCGCCGGCCACGCCCGCCGGGCCGGCCGTCCCGCCACCCGCGCCCGCCGCCGAACCGTCCGCCGTACCGTCCGCTGTGCCGTCCGCTGCCGAGGGCCCCACCGTCGTCCCGGCCGAGGCCTCCGCCTTCCCGCCCGCCGAGGCCCCCGCGCCCGTGCGCCGCCCCCGCCGTCCGCGGCCGGTGCTGCTGGCGGTGTCCGGGCTGGTGCTCGGCACCGTGGTCGGCGGCGCCGTCGGATACGCGATCCAGGCGAGCCGCCCGCCGACGCCGCTGCCGCCGATCCAGGTCGCGCTGCCGTCCTACCCGGCCGCACCGGTGGACGCGGCGGCAGCCGCCGCGGCCGCGCCGAAGCCGCTCGCCATCGACGGCGACCTGCGGAAGCTGCTGATGACCGCCCCGACCGGCAGCACCGCCTGGGGTGACTACCCGGACTCGCCGAGCTGGATCTCCGTCGGCGAACTCGCCGAGCACAGCGGCCGGTCGGCGGAGGTCTTCAAGAGCCTGAACTCCAAGGAGTTCCGCCGCGCCGCCGAGGTCGACTGGCAGAAGGACGGCCTGAAGGTCCGGGTCTCGCTCATCCAGTACTCGGTCGACCGTGCAGCCGAGGCCAAGTCCCGGGCGTCCGGCTACCGGCTCAAGCCGTTCGCCGACGACGCCAACGGCGGCTACCAGGTCGACAGCCAGGCCTCGTACTGGGCCGACACCACCGAGCAGTACTACCTCGGCACCGCCCTCGCGCAGCGCGGCACGGTGGTGATGGAGATCAAGGTCTTCGGCACCCAGTCGGTGAACCCCGAGGTCGTGAAGGGCATTGCCAAGCAGCAGTGGGAGCGGCTGGTATGAGCGACAGCACCGTGACCGGGGCCACGCCCCCCGAGCAGACGCCCGCCGTCGAGGCGCCCGTACTGACGTCCGCCGCCGGGACCCCCGAGCAGATGCCCGCCGACGCGGCCCCGGTGGCGACGCCCGCCGACGCGCCCCCGGTGGCGACGCCCGCCGTCGAGGCGCCCGTGCCGCCAGCGGCCCCCGCCCCGTCCTCCCGCCTCCTCCGCGCCACCGGCGCGACCGTGGCGGCCGCCCTGGTCGGCGTGGTCATCGGCGTCGGCATCATCAAGACCCAGTACGACGACCCGGCGCCCGTCACCGTCGCCGGGCCGACGGCCGCGCCCGCCCCGTCCGCCACCCCCACGCCCTTCGGCGCCAAGTCCAACGGCAACCACTTCGGTTCCCTGCGCGACCTGCTGCTGCCCGTCCCGGCCGACTACGCGCTCGGCCCGGACGAGGGCGGCTACGGCAACGACGTCGAGCTGAGCGCGGACCAGCTCTCCGCCGAGCTGGACAGCGGCCTCCAGCAGATCCCCAAGGACAAGCAGGAGAAGCTCCGTCAGTACTGGGACGGTCTGCACGTCAAGGCCACCGGGGTGCGCACCTACAAGACCAAGGCGGACGACCTGGTCATCGGCATGAAGCTGCGCCAGTTCAACCAGCAGGAGGTGCAGAAGCTGAACGAGTACACCGCCGTCTTCACGGGCGACACCGGGATCTTCCGCATCGGCCCCGCGATCCCGAACCACCCCGAGGCGCACTGCTACCTGATGCCCGCCCCGCCGTCCGCGCCGATCGACTACCTGGAGTGCTCGGCCGCCGAGGGCGACCTCCTGGTGGTCATGGAGGCGGAGGGTGTGGCGCCGCTGCCCAAGGACAGGATCGTCGCCCTCTTCACCCAGCAGCTCGACCGCCTCGCCACCCCGGGAGCGTCCGCATGACCGACCACGCCACCCCGCACGACAGCGCGGCCACTCCAGCCGACGAGCCGGCGGGCCCGCCCGTCACACCGCCCGTCATGCCGCCCGTCACACCGCCCGTCGCGCCGCCGGCCGCACCCCCGGCCGCGTTCGCACCACCCGCGCCACCCGCGCCCGAGGCCGCCACCGCGGCCGGCGGGACCGCCCCCGCCGACCCGTGGGGCGCCCCCGACCCGCAGGCGTTCCCCGTCCCGCAGGTGTTCGCGGTGCCGTTGAGTCCCGAGGAACTCGCGGCCCGCCGCACCCGCCGGCGCCGGGCGGCCGTGCGCTGGGGCGTCGCCGCCCTGGTCTGCGTGCTGGCCGGTACCGAGGCCGCGGTGGCCGTGACGACGCCCGACCGCACGGACATCCCCGGGCTGGCCACCGAGAACGACGGCCGCTACACCTTCCCTGCCCTGGCGCTGCCGCCGCTGCCCTCCGGCAAGGCCGTGCCCAGGGAGAGCAAGAGCCGCCACGCCGCCGACCTGCGGTACCTGCTCCTGCCCGCACCCAAGGAGGCCGGCGGTTCGACCGGGCCGGTGGTCTTCCCGACCCCGACCATGCCCCCGACCGCGACGGCGAGTGCGACGGCGTCGCCGGGCGCGTCCGGCTCCACCGCCGCGAGCCCGGGCGCCACCTCGTCCGCGACGCCCACCGGGTCCGCCTCCGCCGGCTCCGCGTCCGCCGGCTCCGCGTCCGCCGCTCCGACCGCCGACTGGGTGCCCTGCGACGCCCTCGCCGGCGAGCAGAAGGAACCGGCCAAGCTGCGCGCCCTGTTGCTGCAGAACGCCTGCCGCGCCGCCACCGTCCGGGAGTGGACCGCCACCGACGGCACCCGCACCCAGGTCCGCCTCCTCGCCTTCGGCGCGTCCGCCGAGGCCTGGGACGTCTTCGCCGATCTCCGTGCCAACGGCGACCCGAAGGACATCCCCGGCCTCAGGACCGGCCCCACCCAGGGCTGGGACTCGGTCTCCGGCGTCGACCTCGCCACCCGCGAGACCCCGGCCACCGGTGCCGGTGCCGGCCCCACCGGCCGGGTGGCCTACCTGTCGGCCGGTGACCTCGTCGGCGTCGTCACCATGACCAACCCCAAGGGCGTCGCCACCGCCGCCTTCCGTCAGGTCGTCACCCTCCAGTCCGACCTCCTGGCCTGACGTCCGGTCCGACCTCCCAGTCCGACCTCCCGGTCCGACCGCTCCCGGGTGGGCGGGGCGCAGTACGCGCCGCCCACCCGGGAGCGTCACCCGAAAGCGCCGCTCACCCCAAGGTGTTGCTCACCCGATCGAGCCGCCCACCCGGAAGCGCCGGTCCGCTACGCGAACTGCACCGGAGTGGCCGGCCAGTCGACCGGGCCGGTGCAGCCCAGGACCTGCTCCGCCGCCTGCCGGCTGAGCACGACGGCCAGTTCGGCCATCGTCTCCGCACCGGGCCCGATGGCCGGCGGCTTGTTCCGCGGGCCGGCCTTCACCGTGGCCAGGTAGTAGGCGGTGCGCTCCTCCCCGGTCCCCGGCGTCTTGACCACGCAGTCGAACCGGAGCACGCCCGTGCGGTGGTCGGCCCCGCCGTCGTCGAACCTGCGGGCCCCGTTCGGGAGCGCCCTCGCGGCGGCGTCGGCGCGGTCGTCGGCCGACCGCGCCGCCTCGACCTCGAAGGAGAGCGCGTGCTCGCCCCGCCCGGCGGCGAAGCAGCGGAGCCGCGGCGGCCGGCCGTCCTGCGCCGGCCAGTAATCGCTCTCCACCCGCACCGTGCGGGCCGGGCCGAGCAGCCGGCCGACCCGCTCGTCCGCGAGGGCTCCCCGGCACTCGCCATGGGTCAGCGACACCGTGGGCGGGTGGTCCGTCGCGGCGTCGAGGTACGCGTGCCAGCCGGCCAGGCCGCTTCCGAGCAGGACCAGGACGCCGGCGGCGGCTCCGGCCTGCCGTGCGCCGGTACGGGTCGTCCTCACGCGCACACCGCCTTCTGGTAGGCGCCGAGCAGGTCCCGGGCGACGGCCTCGAAGTCCGCCCGGTCGCTGTCCGGCTGCCCGGTCCGCGCCGCCTCGCCCGGGGCGACCTCCACCACCACGTGCCGGATCGGCAGTTGCTTCCCGGGGCAGTAGTCGGCCACGGCCGCGCCGGAGGGCCAGGAGGCGGAGCGGGAGCCGGCGTCGAAGCTCTTCACCTCGTCCGGCCGGGCGCTCGCGACCGGAAGCTGCTCCACGGTGCCGTCGTGCACGGCGGCACGGACGGTCAGCGCCACCCGGCCGTCCACCCGGACCGAGCAGCCCTTCGGCTCGGTGGAGAGCACCCAGCGGAACGCGCGTTCCTCGGTCTCCTGGCCGCCGTCCGGCAGCAGCCGCCCGAGCGGTGTCCCGGCCCCGGTGGGCAGGTCGCACAGCGTCGCGGCCCGCCCGGCCGGTTCGGCCGGCCGGTGCCGGCTCCAGTCCAGGTAGCCGACCGCCCCGGCGCCCACGACGGCCACGCCGAGGGCGCCGAGCAGCAGACGGCGCCGCAGCCGCGGGTCGGCGGCGGCGGCGCCGGGGGGTCTTCCGGTCACCCGGAGGTCCCGGACGGGTCCGGCGCGGTGGTGGCCGGCGAGAGCACCGGCTCCCCGCTCGGCCAGGCGACCGGCGCCGAGCAGCCGAGCAGACCGCCGGCCGCCCGCTGCGCGCTGTCGGTGGCGAGCCTGGCCCAGGCCTCGGCGGTCCACCGTGCCGCGGGCGACTGTGGTGCCGGGCCCGAGGCCTGGTACGGGGCGGCCTGGACGGTGAAGTAGAGCGACTTGCCCGACTTCGCGTAGGTGCCGTCGCACCGGAACGTCAGCCGGGCGCCCCAGCGGGTGACCGTGCTGTGGTCGCCGAAGCCGAGCGAGTACACCGGCTCGCCGGCCGGCGGGGCGGGCGGCTTGAGGCCGCCACCGGGCGTCTCGCTGCCGGTCAGCCGGACGCTGAGTCCGATGCCCTGCTTGGCCTCGGCCGTGCAGTCCAGGAGCTGCAGCCCGGGCTGCTGGGCGGCGTCGAGCTGCTTGTCGAGCTTGAACGCCGGGGCGGCGCCCTCGTCGAGCAGCGCGCCGGCGCGGTCGGTGCGGACCACGCCGTCGCACGCCGTGCTCTCGGCGGAGGCCTTTCCGGAGCCGTCGCCGCCGCACCCGGCCAGGCCGAGGACGGCGGACAGCGCGATCGCGGCTCCCGCCGTCCGGCGTGCTGCCCTCATCATCCGGAGACCTTCGCGTTGGAGCTCTGGCTGCCGCCGGAGCCGTCGGTGTATCCGTCGAGGGCCCGGTCGCCGGCGCTGTCGGCCAGCCGGCGGACGTCCTCGGGGCTGAGCTTGGTGCCGTTGGCGGCATCGATGACGGCCTGCTTGGCGCCGAGTGCCGTGCCCTCCCGGCCTTCGGCGACGAAGTCGCGCCCCTCCTGGTTGCCGTCCTCGGTGGTGTCCCGCTGGTTGGCCTCGACCACGCTGTCGGTGATCTGCTCGACCAGGAAGTTGGCGGCCTCGCCCGCGATCGGCACCTTCTCGGTGACGGCGCCGATGGTGGTGGTGAAAGCCGTCTGGGCGTAGCCGGCGTTCTTCTCCAGGGCCTCGTTGTACTCCTTGTCGGAGGTGGCGTGCTCCTGGTGGACCTCGTTGATCCGGGCCTCGTTGAGGATGCCGCTGATGACGCCGCCGGCCCGTGAGGTGGAGTCGATGTCGGACTCGAGCCGGGCGAAGTCGGCCCCGTTCTCGATGTGGCCGCGGACCAGTGCCGTGGAGTAGGCCTGGTTGGCGTTGGCCACCGCGCCGTAGGCGTCCGGGTCGCGGCCGAGCGCGTCCAGCAGGCCGCGGACCGGGGCCTCCTTGAGGTTGGCCGCGGCGCCGTTCACCGGCAGGTCGTCCTTGTGCGGGGAGAGCGCCCGCTGGACGTCGCCGATGTAGTCGGCGGACATGTGCCCGAGGCTGTCCCGCAGCGGGGCGAACTTGCCGTCCTCGCCCTTGACCTCGTCGAGGACGCCGCCGTTGCCGTGGGTGCCGAAGGTCTGGACGACCTTGTTCATGACGTCGGCCTGGTCGGCGGTGTGCTTGACCGGCGTGCCGGAGTGGTCGTCGTAGGGCCGGCCGGTGGTGGCCGCCTCCAGCGCGTGGCCGAGCGCGTCCGGGCCGCTCTTCATGCCGGCCTGGCGCAGGTCGTTCTTCTGCGAGACGGTGTCCGGCGTGTACTCCTTGTCGTGCGTGAAGTAGTTGAGGTAGTCCGCCGGCTTGACCTTGCCGTTCGGGTTGACGGTGCCGTCGGTGTTGTAGGCGGTCGGCGCGTCGTGGAAGAACTTGGTGGCCGCCTCCGGGCTGTGGCCCAGGGCCTCCAGGATCGCCGTGGTCGGCTCGAAGCCCGAACCGCCGTCCTGGCCCAGCAGGTTGTAGCCGCGCCGGTCGCTGCGCGGGCCGTAGACCGGTGCCGGCCAGTACTTCTCGTCGGTGTCGAGCTGGGTGACGTGCTCGGCGATGGGGTTGAGGAAGTGCGGGTCGTAGTCACCGGTGCGCAGGATGCCGGACAGCACCTGGTAGCCGTAGGGGGCGTAGTCCAGGCCGCTCTGCCGGTAGGGCTTGTCCCAGAGCGGCTCCGCACCGGCCTTGCGCAGGTCGGCGGCCCACTGGTCGGGCAGGTGGGGCACGTTGGTGGTGCGGGTGGCGGTGGCCAGGTTGAGCCCGAGGTTCTTCTGCAGCTCCTGGTACTGCTTCCAGCGGGCGTCGCTGGCGCCGTTGAACTGTGACTCGTCGCCGACCATGTTGTTCCAGGCCTGGAGCGTCCCCTTGGGGCCGAGGTCCTGGTAGAACCGGGTGGAGAAGATCGGATCGTTCTGGTTGGCCGCCAACAGCGAGTTGAGCTCGGTGAGTTCGGCGTCCGAGATCTTGCCGCCCTTGGCCGCGAGCTGGGCGGCGCGGATCCCGTCCGCGTCCGGGCCGGCGCCGACGGCCTTGGCGTTGAAGGACTTCAGCTCGTCGGTGGTGCTGTCGGAGCGCAGTGCCCAGGCGGCCCGCTCGTCGGCCTCGGTGGCCTCCTGGACGGCCGAGTCGATGGCCTTGCGCGACACCTCGGCCTTGGTGTGGTACTCGTCGTTGTAGGCCCGGCTGGCCTCCGGGTCGTGCCGGGTGGCGTTGTCGGCCGGCGGCCAGCTGACGGTGCCGTCGGCGGTGACGGTCAGTCCGGCGCCCTTGGCGTCGGCGACGGCCTTGTCCAGCTTGGCCTTGGCGGCCCGGAAGTCGTTGCCGGCGTCCTTGAAGACCGTGGCGATGGCGGTGGCCTGGGTGACGGCGGCGGTGATCTGCTCGTTGACGCGCTGGATCTTGGGCCGGGCCTGGTCGGCCGAGGGGCCGCTCCAGTTGGCGGAGTTGACCTTGCCGACCACCGCGCTGTCCCAGTCACGGTCCATGGCCTGCAGTTTCTTGACCACGTCCTCCCAGGCGGTGGCGGCCTCGCCGAGGGAGTCCAGCTTTGCGGTGCTCAGTTCGTGGAAGTCGACCATCTGTCCGTACCCCTCAGGCGCCCATGTCGTGCTTGACGGCCGTGTCGTTGTTCCGGTAGTTCGTGGCGCTCTGCCGCAGTGCCTGGGTGATCTCGCCGATGGTGGAGTTGAGCGCGGCGATCTGCTGGTCCCAGGTGGACGCGGTCTGCGCGGCGGCCTTGCCGGTGCTCCAGTTGGCCAGCGAGGTGGACACCTTGGAGGTCTCGTCGTCGGCGGCCCGGCCGTCGCCGTTCACCCGTCCGTGGATCTCGTCGGACGAGCCGGCGGCGGCGTCCAGCGCGGCCGGGTCGACGCCGACCGTGCCGCCGCCGTCACCCGGGGCGTTGCTCGAGTTGAGCCGCGTGCGGGCGGTCTCCTGGTGCTGGGCCTTTGCCGTCAGATTGCCGTTGGCGTCGTACGCCCAGGGATTCATCATCCGGTCGAACTCGGTCGCGCGATCCGTCATCAGTCCACTTCCGTCCCGGTCGGGCAGTTTGGCCCGAACGCCCCCGTAAAGATTCCGACAAGAGTACAAGCGGAGATCGTCACTGCCGACCCCTAGGGGACAGGTGGGGAAAGGTCATACCGCAGCAGCAGGGAGCGTCGTCATTCCAGCTCATGACCTGCACGCGGTGAGCACACTACGGTGTGGAACGTGTCCACTGTCATCAAGACGGACGGCCTCACCAAGAGGTTCCCCCGGGTCACCGCCCTCGATCGGCTCACCGTTGAGGTGGAGCCCGGGGTGGTCGGCCTGGTCGGGGCGAACGGCGCGGGCAAGTCCACACTCATCAAGATCCTGCTCGGGCTGGCCCCCGCAACGTCGGGTACGGGGCAGGTCCTCGGACTGGACATCGCCACGCAGGGGTCGGAGATCCGCGAGCGCGTCGGCTACATGCCGGAGCACGACTGCCTGCCACCGGACGTCTCGGCCACCGAGTTCGTGGTGCACATGGCGCGGATGGCCGGGCTGCCGGCGGCGTCCGCGCGGGAACGCACGGCCGACACGCTGCGGCACGTCGGGCTCTACGAGGAGCGGTACCGGCCGATGGGCGGGTACTCGACCGGCATGAAGCAGCGGGTGAAGCTGGCGCAGGCGCTGGTGCACGACCCGAAGCTGGTGCTGCTGGACGAGCCCACCAACGGTCTCGACCCGGTCGGCCGGGACGACATGCTGGCGCTGATCCGCCGGGTGTACACCGACTTCGGCATCTCGGTGCTGGTCACCACCCACCTGCTCGGCGAGCTGGAACGGACCTGCGACCACCTGGTGGTGATCGACGGCGGCAAGCTGCTGCGGTCCTCGTCCACCGCCTCCTTCACCGGCGCCACGGCGACCCTCGCCGTCGAGGTGACGGACCTCCCGTCCGACCACACCCTCGACGCGAGCGCGGCGGTCCGGGAGCGGCTGGCCGCCGCCGGGCACGCGGCGGAGACGGACGGCCCCCGGATCCTGCTGGTCCGGCTCACGGGTGACGAGACGTACGACGCCATCCGCGACGCCGTCGCCGACCTCGGCCTGGGGCTGGTCCGGCTGGAGCAGCGCCGCCACCGGGTCGCCGAGCTGTTCACCGACACCGACACCGACACCGCCGCAGCAGAGGGAGGTACCGCAGATGTCGCTGCCTCCTGAGACCAGGCCCGCCGACACCGGCGTCATCCACGACATCGGCTACCGCGGCTACACCGGCCCCCGGCTGGGCCGGGCGTACGCCACCCGCTCGCTGTTCACCCAGAGCCTGCGCGCCGCGTACGGGCTCGGGCGCTCCGGCAAGTCCAAGGTGCTGCCGATGGTCGTGCTCGGCGCGATCACCGTGCCCGCCGTGTTCATGGTGGCCTTCGCGCTGATGCAGAACCGGAGCGACCTGCCGGTCGACTACCCCGAGTACCTGGGGATGTTCGGCCTGGTCGTCTCGATCTTCCTCGCCTCGCAGGCGCCCGTCCTGCTCTCCCGGGACCTCCGCCACCAGACCGTCCCGCTCTACTTCTCCCGCCCGATCACCCGGGCCGACTACGTCCGGGCCAAGTTCGCCGCGATGGCCACGGCACAGCTGCTGCTGACGGCCGCCCCGCTGCTGGTCCTCTACGTCGGCGCGCTGCTCGCGGGGATGAGCTTCGGTCACCAGAGCGCGCACTTCCTGTACGGCCTGGTCGCGGCGGTGCTCTACGCGGTGGTGCCCACCTCGGTGGCGCTGGTGATCGCCGCCGCCACGCCGCGCCGCGGTTTCGGGGTGGCCGCGATCATGGGGTACCTGGCGGTCTCCACCGCGGTGGTCGGGATCGTCGTGGGCATCAGCAGCGGCCCCTCCCTCATCGTGCCGGACTCCGCGCAGTGGGTGGCGCTGCTCTCGCCCGGCGGCCTCGTGGAGAGCCTGGTCAACCAGCTCTTCGACCTCGGGAAGGACCCGGGCCGGATGCACGCCCCCGGCACCCTGGGCGTGGTCGTCTTCGCCGCCGCCGCCGTCGCGATGGTGGCCGGCTCGTACGCGCTGCTGCTGCGCCGCTACCACCGCATCTGACAACCGCAGGATCTGGGAGGGCGTCATGGCCACCATCACCATCGACAAGGTCTCGCGCTGGTTCGGCAACGTGGTCGCCGTCAACGACGTCAGCATGGCCATCGGTCCCGGCATCACCGGTCTGCTCGGGCCGAACGGCGCGGGGAAGTCCACCCTCATCCACATGATGAGCGGCTTCCTCGCCCCCTCCGCCGGGGCGGTCACCCTGGACGGCGCGCCGATCTGGCGCAACCAGCAGGTGTACCGGCAGATCGGGCTGGTCCCCGAACGCGAGTCCATGTACGACTACCTGACCGGCTGGGAGTTCGTCCTCGCCAACGCCGAACTGCACGGCCTCGCCGACCCGGGCGCCGCCGCCGGGCGCGCGCTGGCCCTGGTCGAGATGGAGTACGCCCAGGAGCGGCGGACCGGCACCTACTCCAAGGGCATGAAGCAGCGCGTCAAGATGGCGTCCGCGCTGGTCCACGACCCGTCCGTACTGCTGCTCGACGAGCCGTTCAACGGCATGGACCCGCGCCAGCGGCTCCAGCTGATGGAGCTGCTGCGCCGCTTCGGCGCCGACGGCCGGACGGTGCTCTTCTCCTCGCACATCCTGGAGGAGGTCGAGCAGCTGGCCCGGCACATCGAGGTCGTGGTGGCCGGCCGGCACGCCGCCTCCGGGGACTTCCGGAAGATCCGCCGGCTGATGACCGACCGCCCGCACCGCTACCTGGTCCGCTCCAGCGACGACCGGCGGCTCGCGGCCGCCCTGATCGCCGACCCGTCGACGGCCGGGATCGAGCTGGACCGGCAGGAGAAGGCACTGCGCGTCCAGGCGGTCAACTTCCAGGGCTTCACCACCCTGCTGCCGAAGGTCGCCCAGCAGGCCGGCATCCGGCTGTACACCGTCGCACCGGCGGACGAGTCGCTGGAGAGCGTCTTCTCGTACCTCGTCTCCGCCTAGGGGCCGTCCGACGGACGAACCCGGCGCCCGAGGGCGCGGGCGCGTAGCACCCACCCGGAACCGGACCCCAGGAAGGCCGACCACACCATGAACCCGACCGTCGCCAGGCTGACGCTGCGCGGCCTGCTGGGCCGCCGCCGCGGCGTCCTGCTGCTGGTGGTCCCCGCCCTGCTGCTACTCGTCTCGGCGATCGCCAGCGGATCCAGCGGGGACAAGCACGACCTGACCGTCACGATCCTCGGCCGGCTGGGCCTCGGCACGCTGCTGCCGATCCTCGGCCTGGTCGTCGGCACCGGCGCCATCGCCACCGAGATCGACGACGGCTCGATCGTCTACCTGCTCGCCAAGCCGCTGCCCCGCTGGAAGATCATCACCACCAAGCTGGTGGTCGCGGTCGGCACCACCTGGGCGTTCGCGGCGATCCCGACGCTGCTCGCCGGCCTGCTGATGTACGGCACCGAGGACGGGCTGGCGCTCGGCTACACCGTCGCCACGCTGGTGGCCGGGGCCGCGTACAGCGCGCTGTTCCTGCTGCTCGGCGTGGTCACCCGGCACGCGGTGGTGGCCGGGCTGGCCTACGCGCTGATCTGGGAGTCCCTGATCGGCAACTTCGTCGAGGGCGCCCGGACGCTGAGCGTCCAGCAGTGGGGGCTGTCGCTGGCCAAGGCGGTGGCCGCGGACGGCGCCGTCACCGCACCGGTCGGGCTCGGCGTGGCGGTGCCGATGCTGCTGGTGCTCACGGTGGCGGCGACGGTGCTGGCCTCGGTGAAGCTGGCCGGGCTGACCCTGGCCGCCGAGGAGTGACCCGCGGCGGCGGGGCGCGGCCGGGGCCTCAGAGCGTCCGGTTGCGCCCGGCGCCCCAGCCGGCCACGCCGACGACGGCGGCCAGCACCAGCATCAGTGCCAGCGGGGTGGTCCAGTCGCCGGTCAGCTGGTGCAGTGCCCCGGCGCCGACCGGCCCGGCCGCCGCCACCAGGTAGCCGACCGCCTGCGACATGCCGCCCAGCCGGGCGGCGCCGGCGGCGCTGTCGGTGCGCAGCACGATGAAGGCGAGGCCGAGGCCCAGCGAACCGCCCTGGGCGACGCCCAGGATGGTGGCCGACACCCAGGCGCCGGGCACCGGTGCGATCAGCAGGACGGCGATGCCGAGCGCGTTCAGCGCGGCCATCGCCACCGCCAGCCCCCGCTGCCGGGTCATCCGGCCGGCCAGCAGCGGCACCAGGAAGGCACCGGCCACCTGGACCAGGTTGGAGAAGGCGAAGACCAGGCCGGCCTCCCCGCGGTCCATCCCGTGGTCGGCCAGGATGGTCGGCATCCACGCCACCAGGGTGTAGACGAGCAGCGACGAGATGCCCATGAAGAGGCTGATCTGCCAGGCCATCGGGGTGCGCCAGATGCTGGCTGCGTCCGCCCGGCCCGCCGCCGGGCGCTCCTGCTCCGAGGCCTTCGCGTTCGCCGTCGCGGACGCCGATGCCGGGGCCGGCGCCGTGCCCCTGCGCCCGTTCGCGGTGCGCAGCACCTGTGGCAGCCAGGCCACCGCGGCGACCAGCGCCAGCAGCGACCAGGCGCCCAGCGAGGCCTGCCAGCCGCCGCCGAGGGCGTGCTCCAGCGGCACCGACGTCCCGGCCGCCAGCGTCGCGCCGACCAGCATGGTGGTCGAGTAGACGCCGGTCATGGCCGCCGCCCGGCCCGGGAACTCGCGCTTCACCAGGCCCGGCATCGAGACGTTCAGTACCGCGATCGCCACGCCGATCACCACGCACCCCGCGTACAGCGCCGCCACCGAGGGCAGCACCCGCACCAGCACGCCCGCACCGAGCACCAGCACCGCGCCGAGTACCACCCGCTCGGTGCCGAACCGCCTGGTCAGCCGGGGGGTGAGCGGGGCGCCGACGCCCTGGAAGAGCACCGGCACGGTGGTGATCAGACCGCTCGCGGTGGCGGAGAGGCCGAAGGTCCGCTGGATCTCGGCGACCATCGGCGAGATCGCCGCGAGGCAGGCGCGCATGTTGAGGGCGACCAGCAGGATGCCGGTCAGCAGCAGCGCGGGGTGGGCCAGCCGGCTGCGGACGGGGAGCGGGGAGGTGGTGACAACCGGCTGCGGGGCACGGGTGACTGCCATGGGGCGTGCTGCTCTTTCGTGAAACGTGAGACGTGGAACCGGGGAGGCGGACGGCGGAAGGGGCGGGCGCCGCTTACTTCCGGGCCGCGATGGCCGCGAGGAGCTGCTCGACGGCCGCGGTCGGCTCGGCGAGCAGCGCGCGACACGCGCTCTCGGCGCGGTCCGGGTCGCCGCTCTCGATCGCGTCCACCAGCGCCTCGTGGGTGGCCACGACCACCTCGGGCATCTCGTGGTCGCCGAAGGCCGTGCGCATCGACTCGCGCACGGAGGCGCCGAAGTAGCGGTACACCTCGGCCAGCGCCGGGTTGTGCGCGGCCTCGACGACGGCGGTGTGGAACTCCAGGTCGTGCTCGACGGTCGCCTCGCGGCCGGCCCGCTCGGGGTGCGACGCGATCACCTCGGCCTCGCGGGCCAGCGCGGCCCGCATCCGGACGATGTCCTCGGGGGTGTGCCGCAGCGCGGCCAGCCGGGCCGCCTCGGCCTCCAGGGCCGCCCGGACCTCCAGCACGTCCCGTACGCCGGAGCGCTGCACGCCCCGCAGGACGGAGGCCGGGTCGCTGGTGCTGCGCACGAAGGTGCCCTCGCCCTGCCGGGAGACCAGCATGCCGGCGTGCACCAGCACCCGGATCGCCTCCCGCACCGTGTTCCGCCCGACCCGCAGCCGCTCGGCCAGTTCGTGCTCGGTCGGAATCCGCGAGCCGACCGGCCAGGCCCCCGCCGCGAGCTGCTCGCGCAGCTGGTCGATGGTGGTGTCCACCAGGGAGCGCCGCCCGGCGGCCTGCAACGTGTCCTGGCTGTGGCCGGATGCGGTCATGGCGGAGCTCCCTTCAGGTCCTGGTCGTCGGTCATCCTACAACCGATTGCCCGGTCATCCTACAACTGCCCCGCGACCTGCCCGGGAACCGTCCGGGCCGTCCCGGCGTTGCTCCCGACGACTTCGGTCCACCCCTATACGAGGAGAGCGCCCGCATGGTGTTCAAGAAGCTGCTCGGTGCCCTGGGCGTCGGCGGTCCCGGCGTCGACACCGTTCTGACCACGCCGGTGGTGCAGCCCGGCGGCACGCTGCACGGGACGGTCGAGCTGACCGGCGGGACGGTCGAGGCGGACATCCGGGGGATCACGCTGACGCTGGTCGCGCGGGTGGAGATCGAGCACGAGGAGGGGGAGAGCACCGGGCTCTACCCGTTCGCGAAGTTCTCGGTGACGGCCCCGCTGGTGCTGGCGCCCGGGGAGAACCGGTCGATCCCGTTCGCCGTCCAGGTGCCGTGGGAGACGCCGGTGACCACCGTCGCCGGGCAGCGCCTGCACGGCATGCAGCTCGACGTTCGGACCGAGGTGGACATCGCGGGCGCGCTGGACAAGGGCGACTCCGACCCGCTGGAGGTCGAGCCGCTGCCGGTGCAGCGCCGGATCCTGGACACCCTGCTCCAGCTCGGCTTCGGGTTCCGCTCGGCCGACCTGGAGGCCGGCCACATCCGCGGGACCGGGCAGACGCTGCCGTTCTACCAGGAGATCGAGTTCTCCCCGGCGCCGCAGTACGCGCACTCCTGCAACTCGCTGGAGGTCAGCTTCGTCACCACCCCGCACAAGGTCGAGGTGGTGCTGGAGGCGGACAAGCGCGGCGGCCTCTTCGGGCACGGCGGCGGCGACGTGATCCGCACCCACGTGGTCGAGCACGGCCAGGCCGGCGAGGACCTCACCGGCCTGGTCGACGGCTGGATCCGCGCGGCGCTCTGAGCCGCCCGGGTCGGAGCGGGCCGGCGGCGGTGAGGGTGTGCCCCGCGGACCGGACCGGGTCAGCCGACCCGGTCCGCGGGGTACGTCCTACCCGTAGGAGACGTTGCTGCAGATGTCGTCGTCGGCCGAGCGGGCCTCGTTGACCACCTCGCTGGGCAGCGGGGCCGGGGCGCTGGGGGCGGCGCCGGCGGCGGGGGCCGTGGTGGCGTTGGCCGCCGCGTAGTCCTTGCCGAGGACGAGGCTGATCCCGGCCGCCGAGGTGGGGGTCAGGGCGGCGCCCGGGAACATCGCCGCGACCTTCTCCGCGTTGGCCTTCTGCCCGCTGCCGTACTCGACCGTGGTGGTCGCCTTGTTGGTGTTCTTGGCGGTGGTGACGCCGGTGACGGTGACCTTGGCGGCCTTGAGCGTGTCGGCGGCCTTGGCGGCCAGCCCGTTCGCGGTGGTGCCGTTGTAGACCGCGACCTTGACCGGGGTCTCCACGGCGGCGGGCGCGGGCGGCGCGGCCGGGGTGGTCTCGGGCGCGGCGGCCGG
The DNA here is from genome assembly GCF_055561295.1 of Kitasatospora sp. NPDC022785. NCBI lineage: Bacteria > Bacillati > Actinomycetota > Actinomycetes > Kitasatosporales > Streptomycetaceae > Kitasatospora > Kitasatospora sp. NPDC022785. Next base: position 199,884 of record NZ_JBVHHB010000007.1, read on the forward strand.
GGTCTGCGGGGCGTCCTCCTGCTTGCCGGTGGCGTCCTGGCCGTCGATGGTCCGGTCGGCCAGCAGGGTCTTCCAGAGGTTGTCGACGGCCGGGTGGACCAGGTCGATCCGGGGGCCGTTGTAGCGCCAGGGCGTGGTGAGGAACTTGACGTCGTGCAGGTCGATGTTCTTCATCGACAGCGCGAAGTCCATGAGCTTCTTGGCCGAGTCCAGGCCGGGGTCGACCGTCATCGACTTGGTGGCCGCGTCGGCCAGCGGCAGCAGCGTGGTGGGGCTGAGACCCTCGCCCTTGACCTTGGCCATCATCGAGGCGAGGAAGGCCTGCTGGCGTTTCATCCGGCCGACGTCCGAGTCGTCACCGATGCCGTGCCGGAGCCGGACGTAGTCCAGCGCCTTCTGGCCGGAGACCTTCTGCTTGCCCTTGGGCAGGACGAGCTTGCCCTTCTTGCCCAGATTGGGGTTGATGTTCCCCTCGTAGATGTCGTTGGGCAGGCAGACGTCGACACCGTCCACGGCCTGGGTCATCGCCGCGAAGCCCTCGAAGTTCACTTCGATGGTGTGGTCGACCCGGATGCCGGTGAGCTTCTCGATGGTGTTCTGGGTGCAGGCCGGGTTGCCGGTCTCGGTGTTGCCCACCGAGAAGGCGGAGTTGAACATCTGCCCGGGCTGCTCCTTGGTCCACTTCCCGTTCGGCAGCTTGCACGGGGGGATGGTGACCAGGGCGTCGCGGGGGATCGAGATGCCCACCGCGTGCTTGTGGTCGGCGTAGACGTGCAACAGGATCGTGGTGTCCGAGCGGGCGCCGTCCTCGTTGCCGCCGCCGAGGTCGCTGTTGTTCCCGGCGCGCGAGTCGGAGCCGATCAGCAGGACGTTGACCGGCTTGTTGCCGTTGGCGTCGGCGACCGCCTCCGGCGGGCGGTCGGTGGCGATGGCGTCCGCGTCGAAGGACTTGATGTTGCCGTTCAGCTTGTAGTAGATCGCGCCGCCGGTGCCCGCCAGCACCACCAGGGCGCCGGCCACCGACCAGGTCACGATCTTCTTGACGTTCCGCTTCGGCTTTCGGCTGTTGCGGGCGGCCGCGCGGCCGCCCGCCGGGGCGCCGTCCGCCCGCCCGCCGTCACCCTGGCCGCCGTTGGAACGCCCGCCGCCCTGGCCGCCGTCGGGCCTGCCGCGGCCGCCGCCCTTGCCCTGGGCCGCCCGCCGGGCCTCGGCCCGGCCGCCGGGCCGGGGTGCGGGGACGCGCCCGCCCGTCTCGGCCGGCCGCTCGGTGCGCACGCCGCCACGCGATGTGCCGGCGCCCTGGGAGCCGCCGCGCGGTCCGGCGCCGCGCGGGGAACCGCCGCCGCGCGAGCCGTTCTCGGCGCGCCGCCGCCCGTCCGCCCCCGACGTGCTCTCGTCCCACTGGCCTGACATGCGCGTACCTCTCAGCGGCGGAAGCAGCAATCCTGTACGTGTCCGGGGGCACGGCCCGGGTCCGCCGGGAGCACCGCACAGGAGCACCGCACCGGGAGACGCGGAGCTTCAGCGGAGCATACAAACTCTTTCTGTGACGGTCAGCATCCGGGTGCCGTCGGAACAATTCGTGACCGGATCCGCCCCCGCCCCGGCCCCCGCCGGACCCCCGCGGCTCACCCCGCCGGGTAGAGCCGCTCCAGGACGGCCGCGACGCCGTCCTCGTCGTTGCTGACGGTGACCTCGTCGGCGACCGCCAGCAGTTCCTCGTGCGCGTTGGCCATGGCGACGCCGTGCGCGGCCCAGCCGAACATCGGCACGTCGTTGGGCATGTCCCCGAAGGCGATGGTGTCGGCGGCCTTCACGCCGAGGCGGCGGGCGGCGACGGCCAGCCCGGTGGCCTTGGAGAGTCCGAGCGGCAGCAGCTCGACGATGCCGGCGCCCGCCATGACGACGCCGACCAGGTCGCCGGCCACCCGGCGGGCGACCTCGGCGAGGGCGTCGTCGGTCAGTCCGCGGTGCTGCACGTACAGCTTGCTGAGCGGGGCGGTGAACAGCTCGTCCTTGTCGACCCGGACCACCGGCAGGTCGGAGCCGATCAGCAGCTCGTAGCCGGGGCCGGCCAGCACCTCGCCGTCCAGGCCGTCCTGGTTGGCGGCGACGGCCAGCGGCCCGGTCTCCGCCTCGATCCTGGCGATCGCCACCGCGGCCAGCCGGCGGTCCAGGGTGAGCGAGGTGAGCAGTTTGTGCGCGCCCGCGTCGTAGACCTGGGCGCCCTGGCCGCAGACCGCTATACCGCGGTAGCCGATCTCGTCGAAGACCGGCCGGGCCCAGGCGGCCGAGCGGCCGGTGACGATGATGTGCAGCGCCCCGGCGCCGGTGGCGGTGGCCAGCGCGGCGCGGGTCCGCGCGGAGACGGTCTCGTCGCTGGTCAGCAGGGTGCCGTCGAGGTCGGTGGCGACCAGCCGGAAGGGCAGGCCGCCACCGTCGACGAGGGAGACGGGGCTGGGGCTGATGCTGCTCATGGGCCGTGCGTCTCCCGGGAGTTGCTTTCGGGCGGTGGTGCAGGTGGTGCAGGTGGTGCGGGTGCTGCGGCGGTACCGGTCCTGCCGGGGGCTACTTGACCGGCGGCAGGACGGAGCGACCGCCGAGGAAGGGCCGCAGCGCCTCCGGCACGACGACCGAGCCGTCGGCCTGCTGGTGGTTCTCCAGGATCGCCACGATGGTGCGCGGGACGGCGACCAGGGTGCCGTTCAGCGTGGCCAGCGGGCGGACCTTGCCCTCCTCGCGCATCCGGATGGAGAGCCGGCGGGACTGGTACTCGGTGGTGTTGGAGGTCGAGGTGACCTCGCGGTACTTGCCCTGGGTCGGGATCCACGCCTCGATGTCGAACTTGCGCGCGGCCGAGGAGCCGAGGTCGCCGGAGGCGACGTCGATCACCCGGTAGGGCAGCTCCAGGGCGTTGAGGAAGTCCTTCTCCCACTGGAGCAGGCGGCGGTGCTCGTTCTCGGCGTCCTCGGGCGAGGTGAAGACGAACATCTCCACCTTCTCGAACTGGTGGACGCGGATGATGCCGCGGGTGTCCTTGCCGTAGGTGCCGGCCTCGCGGCGGAAGCAGGACGAGTAGCCGGCGTACCGCAGCGGCAGCTTCTCGGCGTCGATGATCTCGTCCATGTGGTACGCCGCGAGCGGGACCTCGCTGGTGCCGACGAGGTAGCGCTCCTCCTCCGGGAGGAAGTACACGTTCTCGGCGGCCTGGCCGAGGAAGCCGGTGCCGTCCATGGCGGCCGGGCGGACCAGGGCCGGGGTGATCATCGGGGTGAAGCCGGCCGCGGTGGCCTGGGCGATCGCCATGTTGACCAGGGCGAGCTCCAGCAGCGCGCCGACACCGGTCAGGTAGTAGGACCGCGCGCCGGCGACCTTGGCACCGCGCTCGGTGTCGATCGCGCCGAGGATCTGCCCCAGCTCGACGTGGTCACGGGGCTCGAAGCCCTCGGCGGCGAAGTCGCGCGGGGTGCCGATCTCCTCCAGCGTGACGAAGTCCTCCTCGCCGCCGACCGGGGCGGCCGGGTCGATGAGGTTCGCCAGCGAGCGGAGCAGGCGCTCGGCCTCCTCCTTGGCCGCGCCCTGTTCGGCGTCGGCGGCCTTGACCTCGGCGGCCAGCTCCTTGGTGCGCTGGAGCAGGGCGGTCTTCTCCTCGCCCTGGGCCTTGGCCACCTGCTTGCCGAGCGTCCTCTGCTCGTTGCGCAGTTCGTCGAAGCGACTGCCCGAGGACCGGCGCCGTTCGTCGGCGGAGAGGAGGGCGTCGACCAGGTCGACGTCCTCGCCACGGACGCGCTGCGAGGCGCGCACTCGGTCAGGGTCCTCACGGAGCAGGCGAAGGTCAATCACGGGCCCAAGCCTACCGGGCGGGGGCCCTTCCACCGGTACGGGTTTTCCCCTGGGGATAACTCACCGGAGCCTGTGGATAACTTCTGTGGGGAACTCCGCCCCCGGGGGTTATCCACAGGCGGGCCCGGCGGGCTGTGGATGGTCGGGCCTCGGGGGTGGACGGCGCACGCAACCAAGGAATTGAGGTTTCAAACCTCATTTGACCTTCCCGGGTGAGGGAATTGAAGCACTCGGACGGGTGATTTGCTGGCACACGGGTGACTCTGGTCCGATAAGTCATCTCTGCGACGCTAACCGCTGATCCGACCGAAACGGGCAGTGGCTATACCGGTTTGTCGACTCATCCCCAGGGCTGTGGATAACTTCGGGCTGTGGACAGCGGGCGGCCCTGTGGACAGCCGGTTCCGGCGGTGAGGGCCCCTGTGGACGACGGGCGGACGGCGGGTGCGGTCACCCCTCCCGCCGTCCGGGCGGGGTCGAAAACGGTCTGAAAAGGTCAGGAAGACAAAAGCCGACGGTCAGATGTCGCCGGGGCCTCAAATGTCGCCGCGACCGTCGAGGCAGCGGGAGAGCCAGTCGGCCGCCTCGGTGAAAGCGGTGTCCGAGGTCCCCGGCCGCTGGTGCTCGGAGACCTGCTGGTCGGCCCGCGGATAGGAGCCGAGGAAACGCACCTGCGGGCAGGTCCGCTTGAGGCCCATCAGCGCCTCGCTCACCCGCCGGTCGGCGAGGTGCCCCTCGCAGTCGATGAGGAAGCAGTAGTTGCCGAGCCCCTCCCCGGTCGGCCGGGACTCGATCCGCATCAGGTTGACCCCGCGCACCGCGAACTCCTGGAGCAGCTCCAGCAGCGCACCCGGGTGGTCGTCCGGCAGCCAGACGACCATCGAGGTCTTGTCGGCGCCGGTCGGCGAGGAGACCCGGCCGGGCCGGCCGACCAGGATGAACCGGGTGGTCGCGTTGGCCGCGTCGGCGATGTCCTTGACCAGCGGGTCCAGGCCGTAGATCGGCGCCGCGAACTCGCCCGCGAACGCGCCGTCGAACCGCCCCTCGGCGACCTGCCGGGCGCCGTCGGCGTTGGAGGCGGAGGACTCCCACTGCGCGTCGGGCAGGTTGGCGGCCAGCCAGCGGCGCACCTGCGGCTGGGCCACCGGGTGGCTGGTGACGGTCTTGATCCCGGCCAGCTCCGTCCCGGGCCGGACCAGCAGGGCGAAGGAGATCGGCAGCAGCACCTCGCGGTAGATCATCAGCGGGGCGCCGGAGGCCAGTTCGTCGTTGGTCGCGGTGACGGCGCCCTCGACGGAGTTCTCGATCGGCACGAACCCGCCGGAGGCCTCGCCCCCGCGCACCGCGTCCAGCACCAGCGGCACCGAGGCCAGCGGGACCAGCTCCCGGGTCGCCGCCTCGGGCAGGGTGCGCAGCGCGGCCTCGGTGAAGGTGCCCGCGGGGCCGAGGTAGGTGTAGCGGGTCGCCGACATGCCGCGCCTCCATGCGAAAGGGTTACCGAGCACGCCACCTTAACCATTTCGCAGGCTCCCCACGGGGGTGTTCCGGTCCGTGGGAAGTGGCGGGCGGGGCGGGGTGCACGGGGCGTGCACGCCGCCTCCCGGCCGCTCGGCGGGCGGCCGGGAGCCGGACGGTGGAGGCGGACGGCGGAGTCGGCGGGCGGGGGTTCCGCGGGCACGCCCCCGGTGGCTCGTCCCGGCCGTGGGCGGGCGCTACTCCAGCAGCGTCTGCCCCACGTACCCGTTCTCCGGCGCGCCCGGCGGGACGGCGTACAGGCCGCTCGCCTCGTGCCGCAGGAAGCGGGAGAGGCCGTCGCCCCGGGAGAGCTTGCGCTGCACCGGGGTGAAGCCCTTGCGCGGGTCGGCCTGGAAGGCGAGGAAGAGCAGCCCGGCGTCCGGCGAACCGTCGGCCAGCAGGCCGTCGTGGTACGAGAAGCCGCGCCGCAGCATCGCCGCGCCGCCGTTGGCGGCCGGCGCCGCGACCCGGATGTGCGCGTCGGACGGGATCGCCAGCGAGCCGTCGGAGGCCTGCGCGGCCAGGTCGGCGGGGGTGAACTCGCTGCTGCCGGGGGCCGCCGAGAGCGGGGCGCCGTCCGACTTGCGCCGCCCGATCACCCGCTCCTGGCGGTCCAGCGGCAGCGCCTCCCAGTTGTCCAGCAGCATCCGGATCCGCCGGAACACCAGGTAGGAGCCGCCCGCCAGCCAGGCCGGCTGGTCGCCCCCGGCGGTGCAGAACACCTTGGCGGCGAAGTCGCCCTGGCTCGGCTTGGGGTTGTTGGTGCCGTCGATCTGGCCCATCAGGTTGCGCCCGGTGATCCCGTGCGTGGCGGCGCCGGGGGCGCGGGCGAAACCGGCCGCCTGCCAGCGCAGCGCCGCCGTACCGGCCGCCTGACGTTGGAGCACCCGCAGCGCGTGGACGGCGACCAGCGCGTCGTCGGCGCAGATCTGGACGAGGAGGTCGCCGTCGCCGCGGGCCGGGTCGAGGGCGTCCGCGGGGAAGGCGGGCAGCGGCTCCAGCGCGGCCGGGCGGCGGTCGGCCAGCCCGGCCTTGTCGAACAGGGTGGCGCCGAAGCCGAAGGTGAGGGTGAGCGAACAGGGGCCGGCGTCCAGCGCGACCTGGTTCTCGAACTCGTCGGCAGGCTCGCCGACGGCCAGCCGGGCGGCCGTCCGGGACCAGCGCTGGAGCAGCGCCCGCAGGGCGTTCCGGCCGGCCCCGCCGGCGAGGTCGAAGGCGGCCAGCTGGACCCGGGCCTGCTGCGGCTCGACGATGCCGGCCTGATGTTCCCCGTGGAACGGCAGCCGCCCCGCGCCGAGGGTGGGGCCGGCCGCGGCGGGCGCGGCCGTCGGGGGCCGGTCCAGGGCGGCCGCGCCCGCCGCCCCGGCCACCAGCCCGGCCCCGGCGGTACCCAGCAGGGCCCGCCGGGTGACGCCGCCGCGCGGCCTGCGGCCGGCCTCTCCCGCGCTCGCGGCGCTCTCCGTGCTCTCCGTACCCGTCGTGCCGTCCATCGCGCTCACCCGATCTTCAGCGGTTTGATCTCGGTGGTCTGGTCGATGTCCGAGGAGCGGACCTGCACCGACACCACCCAGTTGCCGGCCAGTGGCAGCTGCGCGGTGCCGCTCCAGCGGCCGGTGCCCTCGGCGGTCAGGGTGACCGGCAGCGGGCCGAGGTCGCGGTCCGGCAGGGTGAAGGCGAGCTGCACCTCGGGGACGTCGACCGGCTGTCCGTCCGCGCCGTCCAGCCTGAGGTGCACCTCGTTGGCTCCGGTCCGGGCCGGGTTGAGGGTGACGGTGGCGGTGCCCTTGGCGTTCGGCGTGCGGCCCTTGGTGTCGTAGGGGAGCTTCAGCTCCAGGGTCTGGCCGGGCACGGTCTGCGGGGCGGGCGTGGCGCCCGCGGCGGGTGCGGTGGCGGGGGCACCGGCCGCGACCTCGCCCGCCACCCGGCCGGGCGGCGAGTTGGTGAGCATCGTGGTGACCACCAGCACGGCCACCGCGACCAGCGCCTCGACCAGGACGGAGCGGCGCAGCCCGGCCCGGGTCGGGGTGAGCCCGCGGTCGCGCCCGGCGCTCTCCCGGGCGGCCTGCTGGCGGGCCAGCTGGGCCTGCCGGACCGGGTCGTCGGAGTGCGCGGCCACGGCGACCGGCTCCGGCGCCTCGGCCGGCGCGACCGCCACCGCCTCCTCGGGGGTGGCCCGCAGCCGGGCCAGCCACGAACGGGAGGTCCAGGCGACGCCGAGCATCGCGACCACGCAGCCGGTCTTCACCAGCAGCAGCCGCCCGTACTCGGTGCCGGTCAGCGCGCCCCAGCTGCCCAGGCCGCGCCAGGACTGGTAGATCCCGGTGGCGGTGAGCACGGCGACCGCGGCGAAGGCGAGCCTGGAGAAGCGGTCGGCGACGTCCGCGCCGATCCCGTGGCGCAGCCCGACCAGCAGAGCGGCCAGGCCGCCCAGCCAGAGCGCCATCGCGATCAGGTGCAGCACGCCGAGCGGCAGGGCCAGCCAGACCTGGATGCCCACCGCGGCGTGGTCGGCGCCGACCCAGGTCGCCGAGAGGGCGACCGCCAGCACCAGCCCGGCCACTCCGAGGCCCAGCCGGGCCTCGCGCAGCGGCCGCTCGGCGGCGCGCTGCTCCAGTTCGCGCAGCTCCCTCTCCTCGGCGTCCTCCGTGCCGGTGCCGGTGCCGGTGCCGGTGCCGGTGTCGGTACCCGGGCTCGCGGCCGAGGGACCGGTGGTCCGCTGCGGCTGCCCGAGCTGGCCGACCAGCAGCGACAGGAACACCCCGCTCGCCGCGAGCAGCAGCAGCCGGGCGGCCAGCGCGGTGCCGATCCGCTCGTCCAGCGTGGCGCGCACCAGCGACAGGTCGAGGGCCTGTCCGACCCCGGAGCCCCGCTCGTACGGGCCGCGCAGCATCAGCACCGCGACGGTGGAGACCAGTAGCGCCACCCAGCCGGACATCAGCAGCCGCTGGACCGCGCGCTGCGCCGCCCCGGCGGGCCAGCAGATCAGCACGAACGCGGCCACGCCGGCCAGCAGCGCGAACGCCCCGTACGCGACGGTCCGGCCGGCGCCGTAGAGGGCGGCGACCACGCCGTCGGCCTCGGCGCCGCTTAGCGCGGTGGCGGACACGGAGGTGTCCGAGGGCGCGCCGACGGAGAAGGTGAACGCGCCGCCGATCGGGTGCGAGTCCTCGGAGACGGCCCGCCAGGCCACCGTGTAGGTGCCGTTGGCCAGCCCGCTGTTCAGCCCGACGCGCGCGGTGTTGCCCTTGCCGTCGGCGTGCGCCGGGTTGCCGGTGTCGACCGCCTTGCCGGCCGGGTCGAGCACCCGTACCGAGTCGCCGGAGAGCGACACCGACTCGCTGAAGGTCAGGGTGACGGTCTGCGGCGCGGTGGCGACGACCGAGTTCTGGTGCGGGTCGGTGGACTCCAGGGTGGCGTGCGCCGAGGCCGGTCCGGCGCCGGCGAGCATCAGCGCGAGGACGGCGCCGAGGGCGCCGAGCAGCCCGGCGAGTCTGCGGCGGGTGGTCTGCGGCAACGCGGCCTTCAGCATCTCGCGGGTCCCTTTACTGCTGGCCGGGGCGGTAGGTGAGCTCCTTGACCGGCACCTTGACCGTGATGGTGCCGGTCCGGGCGAAGGTCAGGTCGAGCTCGAGTTCGTCACCGAGGACGGGGGCCTTCTGCCATCCCATGATCATGAGGTGGCTGCCGCCGCGGGCGAGCTGCAACGCGCCGTGCGCGGGGACGTCGAGACGCTCGACCTGCTCCATGGTGGATGCGGTGGAGCGGTGCATGGTGACCGAGCTGGCGGCCGGGCTGGAGACCTTCACCAGCTGGTCCCCGCCGCCGTCGTTGCGCACGGTCAGATAGCCGGCCGCCATCCCGCCCGCCGGGGGCAGCGGGATGTAGGAGTCGGCGACGCTCAGCCTGGCCGGTCCGTCGGCAGCTGCGGCGGCGCCGTCCTGGCCGCCCGCACCGCAGGCGACCAGGATGGCGCCGCCGCCCAGTGCCGTCGCCAGCACCGCGCCCGCGAGCGCCGTCCGCCGGAAGCCGAGCACGCCGGTGCCCTTCACGCCGGGACCCCCTTGGCGAGCAGCGGGAGGTCGTGCTCGTACGTCTTCTCCTCGGTGCCGCTGAGGTAGAGGACGTGCGCCTTGTCGTCCGAGGGCAGGAAGGCCAGCACCTGCGCGCCGTGGGTGGAGGTGACCGTGCCGTCGGCGTTGACCACCGGGTCCTCGATCATGATGCCGAGCGACTTGGCGGCCGTCTTCACCTTGGCGAGGTCCCCGGTGAGGCCTATGAAGTCGGTGCCCATCGAGTCCAGCCAGGTGCGCAGCACCTGCGGGGTGTCGCGCTGCGGATCGGTGGAGACGAAGACGACGTTGACCTTCTGCCGCTCCTCGGCGGAGAGCTTCTTCATCGCCACGCCGATGTCGCCCATGGTGGTCGGGCAGACGTCCGGGCAGCTCGTGTAGCCGAAGAAGAGCAGCGTGGTCCTGCCGTTGGTCTTCTGCCGCAGGTCGTACGGCTGGCCGGCGGTGTCGGTCAGCTGGAGGTCGGGCTTCTCGAAGTTCTTGCCGAGCACGGTGCCCTCGTAGGGCGAGTCGGCCTTCTGCTTGGTGACCTTGGCGGGGCTGGTGCCGCTGCCGCCGTCGGAGCCGCAGGCGGTCAGGGTGAGGGCGGCGGCGAGGGCCACGGCGGCGGCGCCGGCCAGGCGGGTGGTGCGGGGGGTGCGGGCCATGGGGGATCCGATCGTGCGCGGTGGATCACCGGCGGGGCCGTCCCCGGGCACGGGTGCGGCGCGGGGACGGCCCCGCCGGTGCGAGGGGTCAGGAGGCCGAGCCGCCGCTCCTGCGGCGCAGGCCGAGGATGCCGAACGCGGTGCCGATCACGCCGACCACGATGCCGACCACGCCGAGGACCCGGGCGGTGGAGTCGCTGGACTTGGTGGAGCCGGTGGCCTCGTCCTTGGCGCCGTCGTGGCCGTGGCCGTCGGCGGCCGGGGCGGCGGAGGCGGTGACGCCGTGGCCGTCCTCGGAGGTGGCCTTGGTGAGGGCGAGCACGGGCGCGGGCTTGGCCGGCTCGGGCTGGCCGTCCTTGGCCTCGTCGATCCAGCGGACGACGTCGCCGTTGTCGTAGCTCTGCAGCGCCTTGAAGGTCAGCTTGTCGGTGTCGGTCGGCAGCGGGCCGAGCGAGACGCGGAACTCCTGGAACTGGCCGGGGGCGATCTTGGTGCCCGCGTCGGCGGTCCAGGTGATCTTGGAGACGGCCTCGTTGACGTCGTTGCCGTGCACCTTGATCGGCTTGTCGAGCTTGGACTTCTCGACGGTCGCCGTCCAGCCCGGCATCGGGAGGGTCCGGACGGAGGCCAGCGGGTGGTCCAGCGGGAGGTTGACCTCCAGCTTCACCGTCGAGGCGGTGTCGTTCTCGTTCGGCACCCGGAAGTCGACGGCGGTGTAGCCGCCCTGCGGGGCGCTGCCCGGGTTCACGGTGACGTGCGCGAAGGCCGGGCCGGCCAGGGCCACGACGGACGCGGCGGCGGTGAGGGCGACGGCGGCGATACGACGGGCGGGAAGGGAACGCATGATGGCGGGGTCTCCGTTCGGAGGCTCGGCGGCAGGCCCGCTGCGGGCACGGTGATCCGTGCGCCGGCGGGGCCGCGCGGCGTGGGGACGAGTGGGGGAGGCCGCTGACCGCGCGAGGGTGCGGGTACGGCTCTGCTGCCGCGTACACCCGGGGCCCGGAGCGAGTGGGCGCTCCGAGGACGGCGGGTCAGTACGCGAGCGCCCCGAACGGAGGGCCGCGCCGCACCACGCTGTGCCGCAGCGCGGCACCGGCCGGCAGCGGGTGCTCCCCGCCGCGCGCGTCGAACCGGCGGGCCGGGCCGCCGGGCGTGCCGAGCAGGCCGCGCAGCAGGACGGCGGCCAGTGCGAACGCCGTCCGCAACGGCGTCGCCCAGTGCTCCCGGGCGGCCGCGGCGGTGATCCGGACCAGCCGCCAGAGCGCGGCCTCGCCGCGGCGCAGCCACCAGCCGGCCACCAGGGCGGCGGCCAGGTGGCCCGCGAGCATCGACGGCGTCATGCCGAAGAGACCGCCCTGCCACCAGGGCGGGACGGCGTACGCCTGCGGGTCCAGGCCCGCGCTGGAGACCAGCTGCTCGGCGGACGGGTTGCCGGGCAGACCGGCCAGCGTGCCGGGGCGGGCCTCGTTGCAGATCAGCCGGCCGGCCACCTGCGGCAGGGTCAGCGGCCCGGAGCCGCCGTGGTGCATGCCGGCCATGGCGCCGGCCGCCGCGGTGGCGTGCCCGCCGAAAGCGTGGAAGAGACAGTGCAGGCCGAGCTGGCCCGCGCCGAGCGCACCGGCGATGGCGGCCAGCGAGCGCTCCCGCCCGCCGAAGGCCACCGCGAGGGCGAGGACGGCGGCGAAGCCGGTCGCGAGCGCGGCCGGTGCCACGTTCCCGCCGCCGGCCAGGGCGTGCCCGGCGGCCGCGATCAGCGTGCAGACCAGGGCGAACGGCACCGCCCGCGCAAGCCGCAGATCCCAGGCGGCGTCCCCCACCGGCGCGTCCGGTGCGAGGGCGCCCGGGTGCGGGGCGGCGGCGAGGGCAGTCATGGCGGGGCCCATCATCTCATCGCCTACAGGGGGGACACGGGCAGGGTGGGAAATCCCTACGAATGCCCCGTTCGGCCCCGGCGTGCGACCCCCGGTGTGCGCCGCTCGGCACAGTCCGCGGCCCCAGTCCATCCGCCGAACGGGCGGTGGCGGACCTTCGGCACGGTTCGCCGCCGGATCGCCCGGAGATACCTAGTTGTATGTGGAGCCGCAGCCAGGAGGGACCTCCCGTGGACATCTGGTGGACTCTGCACCTCAAGCGCGACCCGGCCAGCGTTCCGCTGGCCCGGCGCATCCTGCTCGGTGCGATGGCGACTGCGGGCGTCGACCCGCAGGTCGCCCACGACCTCGGTGTCGCCCTCAGCGAGGCCTGTGCCAACGCCGTCGAGCACGGCGCCGGCGGCCGGCCGGACGAGGGCTTCCAGGTCACCGCGTCGATCAACGGCGACCTGCTGCGGATCGAGGTGACCGACTCCGGGCCCGGCGTCTCCGCCCCCGCCACCGGCCCTGTCGCGTCGGCCGCGCCCGCCGCGCCCGGACCGTTTCCGCTGCGGCGGCCGGCCGCCCCGCCGGCCCGCCCCGCGGTGGCCGGCCGAGGGCCCCGCCGCAGCCGGCGCGGGCGGGCCAGTGTCCCCGGGCCGGTCCTCACCGCCCACCGCCCCCGTCGCGAGGGCCGCCCCTACGACACCCATGTACTGCCCTGCCGGCCCCCGGCCCCCACGCTGCGCCCGGTGGACCTCGACACCCTCCCCGACCTCACCGCCGAGTCCGGCCGCGGCCTCTTCTTGATCCACGCCCTCACCGACCACGTCCAGCTGCGCAACCACCCGCTGCGCGGCGCGATCGTCAGCTTCGACAAGATCCTCAAGTGGCAGGACGACGCCCTCCTCCGGGCCTGCTGATCCCCGGTACGCCGAAGGGGTACGGGCGGCGCGCCCGTACCCCTTCTCCTGTTGACGACCGGGGTCAGCTGTGCGCGCCGGCCTTGCGGCGGCGCAGGACGAGCAGGGTGCCGGCGCCCGCGGCGAGCACGGCGGCGCCGCCGAGGGCGATCGGGAGGGTGTTGGAGCTGGAACCGGTCTGGGCCAGCTGCGGACCGGCGGCCGGGCTGGTGGCGACCTTGGCGGCACTGGTGGCCGGGGCGGTGGTGGTGGTCGCGGCACCGGCCTCGGCGACCTTGAACTCACCCTCGTAGTAGCCGTAGAACTGGGTGCAGGCGTTCGGCTTGTTGTTGGCCGGGGTGGGGACCTTGTCGTTGTCGAACGCGTCCGAGCCGGAGTCGTAATTGGCTCCGTACTTCCCGGCCGGGGCCTTGGCGGTGGCGGCTATCCGGACCTGGACGGTGTGCTTCTCGCCCTTGGCCAGCTTGAAGTCGGGCACCAGCAGCGCGCGGTCGTCGAGCTTCGCGGGCTTCCAGCCGGATCCGCTGTTCAGCTGGACGTCGAAGAACTCGGTGCTCCACTGGACCGGGCCGCCGTCCCCGCCGAATTCGTCGGTGACATAGAGGGAGTTGTGGACGGCGGGCAGGTCGACGCCGCTGTTGTTCTCCCAGGTCACGGTGATCTCGGCGGCCGGGCCGCCCTTGACCAGGGTGGTGCCGTACAGGCCGGTGCCGGTGACCTTGAGGAGCGAGCTCTGGTACACCCCACCGTGGCAGCGGTCGTTGAACGTGGGCGTCGGCGCAGGGCTGGTCGGCCGGACGGTGGGCTTCGCCGTGGCGGTGGCCGACGGGGTGCCCGTCGGGGAGGCGCTCGGGGAGCCGGTCGCCGTCGCGGTGGCCGACTTCGTGCCCGTCGGGGTCGGGGTCCCGGCCGGGGTGGGCGTGGCCGAGGTGGTCGCGCTCGGGCTCGGCGAGATGGCGGCGGCGCCGGCGGTGGCCGTGCCGACGGTCGCGCCGAGGGAGAGCGCGAGCAGCGTGGACGCGGCCAGTAGGCGGGAAGAGCGCACGATCTTTGCCCCCATTGAGGTGAATGATGTCTCTTTACGCGCGACTTGACGCCTGGTTGTGATCACCGGCGGTGCGCAGGAGCGGCACCCTATCGAGGGGTGGGCGCCGGGCTTCGGCTGGGGTGGCCGGAAGGGATCTACGGTGGCGCGATGGGTGCGGTGGGTGAGTGGGATCTGCGACGGCTGCGGGTGCTGCGGGCGGTCGGTGAGTGCGGCACGGTGACGGCGGCGGCCGAGCGGCTCTGCCTGTCGCCGTCGGCGGTCTCGCAGCAGGTGTCGGCGCTCGCGAAGCAGCTGGGCGCGCCGATGCTGGAGCCGTACGGCCGGCGGGTCCGGCTGACCAGTGCGGCGCGGCTGGTGCTGCACCATGCCGAGTTGGTGTTCGGGCAGTTGGAGCGGGCCGAGGCGGAGCTCGCCGGGTATCTGCACGGCGAGGCCGGCGAGGTGCGGGTCGGCGCGTTCGCCACCGCGATCGGCGGGCTGCTCGTGCCGGCGATCGCCAGGCTGCGCGAGGCGGCACCCCGGCTGGGCGTGCGGGTGGTCGAGGCGGAGGCGGCCGGGGCGTACGGGCTGCTGGCGGCGGGCGACGTCGACCTGGCGCTGTCGCTCGCGGTGCAGCCGGCCGGCGGCGACCCGCGGTTCGTGGAGTCGGTGCTGCTGAGCGACCCGCTGGACGTGGCGCTGCCGCCCGGCCACCCGCTGGCCGGCGCGCCGGGGCTGCGGCTGGCGGATCTCGCCGGCGAGCCCTGGATCTACGGCGCCGCCGGGCCCTGGCGGGAGATCACGCTGGCGGCCTGCGCGGACGCCGGGTTCAGGCCCGAGCGGGCGCACACCGCGGCGGACTGGGCGGCGATCCTGGCGATGGTCGCGGCCGGCCTCGGGGTGGCGCTGGTGCCGCGGCTGGCGTCGGCGGGGCGCGGGGGCGGGGCGGTGGTCCGGGCGCTGCCCGCCGACCTGCCGACCCGCCGGGTGGTCGCGGCGGTCCGGGCCGGGACGGAGGCGACGCCGCCGCTGCGCCGGGTGCTGGCCGCGTTGGTCGAGGTCGCGGCGACCGTTCAGCAGGAGTGAACGGTTTGCTCAGTTCTTTGTGATGGACCTGACGAGTGGGCCGGGGCCAAGGTGGATTCATGGCCACCGACAACGCTCCCAGGACCCTTCCCGACGCCGACGCGCTGCCCTACGCGGGTGGCAACCCCTACGCCGACTACCGCACCGGCGACTTCGCCTTCACCGCGCTGACCGACCTGGCCGACCGCCGGCTCGGCGGCGCCGTGATCGCCGCCAACGACGAGCTGTTCGCCGAGCGCGAGAACCTGCTGCTGCCCGAGCCCGCCGAGTTCCGCCCGCACACCTTCGGCAACAAGGGCCAGATCATGGACGGTTGGGAGACCCGCCGCCGCCGCGGCGCCGGCACCGACCGCCCGCACCCGACCGCCGACGACCACGACTGGGCGCTGATCCGCCTGGGCGTGCCGGGAGTCGTGCAGGGCGTGATCGTGGACACCGCGCACTTCCGCGGCAACCACCCGCTGCAGATCAGCGTCGAAGGCGCCGAACTCCCGGGTACCCCGGGCCCGGAGGAGCTGCTCGCCGGCTCCACCGTCTGGCACCCGCTGGTGCCCCGCTCGCCGGTGCGCGGCCACGCCGCCAACGGTTTCGCGGTCGAGGGCGGCCGCCGTCTCACCCACCTGCGGCTCAGCCAGTACCCCGACGGCGGCATCGCCCGGCTGCGGGTGCACGGCGAGGCCCGGCCGGACGCCGCCTGGCTGGCCGCACTCGGCACCTTCGACCTGGCCGCGATCGAGCACGGCGGCACCGTCGAGGACGCCTCGGACCGCTTCTTCTCGCCCCCGTCCAACCTCGCGCTGCCGGGCAGGTCCCGTGCGATGGGCGACGGTTGGGAGAACCGCCGGCGCCGGGACGACGGCCACGACTGGGTCCGGCTCCGGCTGGCCGGGCGCGGCGCGATCCGCGCGGTGGAGATCGACACCGGCTACTACGTGGGCAACGCGGCCGGCTGGGCCGCGCTGTACGGGCGGGACGAGCAGGCCGCGGACCCGCAGGCGTGGTTCGAGCTGGTGCCGCGGACCAGGCTCCAGCCCGACGCCGTCCACCGCCTGGTGCTGGACGCGCCCCGGCCCGCCACCCACGTCCGGCTCGACGTCTTCCCCGACGGCGGCATCGCCCGGCTGCGGCTGCACGGCAGCCTGGTCTGACCCCGTCCCGCGGGCGGCCGGCGTCGTCCGCGGCCACCCGGTCCGGCCGGCGGACTCCCCCGGTTGCCGGTGCCGGACCGCCGCCGGACGATGGGGAGATGATGCACCAGATGCGCGCCGAGTACGGCGACGGCGGCCCGGCCGCCGGGGTGAGGCTGTGGCACATGGTCCGCGGCTCCGACACCGTGGCCATGTGCGGCCGGGAACTGGACGAGGACGCGCCGTTGCGGGAGCCGGTGGAGTGGGGCAGAACGCCCGAACTCTGCTGCCACACCTGCGGCGCGTACTACCTGCGCGAGACGCCGTACCTGGCGCCGGAGCACCAGTAGCGACCGTGGGCCGTCAGGCGGGTCTACCGTGGTCGGTATGGAGGAATCCCTGGTCCGGCCGCGGTCGTTGGTGCGCGAGGCCGCCGAGCTGCGGGCCGGCCGCCCCGGCCTGGCCGTCCACGTCGACCGGCTCTGCGGCCGGATCGAGCAGGTGGACCCGCTGATCCACGCCTTCGTGCCCGAGCCCGGCCGTCCCGAGCGGCTGCACGCCGAGGCCCGCGCGCTGGCCGCGCGGTACCCCGACCCGGCCGCCGCGCCGCCGCTGTACGGGGTGGCGGTCGGGGTCAAGGACATCGTGCACGTCGACGGTCTGCCGACGCACGCCGGATCCGCCCTGCCGCCGGGTGTGCTGGCCGGGCCGCAGGCCGTCGTGGTGGACCGGCTGCGGGCCGCGGGCGCGCTGGTCGCGGGCAAGACGGTGACCGCCGAGTTCGCGGGAACCGCCCCCGGCCCGACCCGGAACCCGCACCACTCCGGACACACCCCGGGCGGCTCCAGCAGCGGCTCGGCGGCCGCCGTCGCGGCCGGGCTGGTACCGCTGGCGATCGGCACCCAGACCGTCGGCTCGGTGATCCGGCCCGCCGCCTACTGCGCCGTGGTGGGGTTCCGGCCGACCTACGGGCGGATCCCGGTGGACGGGGTGATCCCGAACGCGCCGAGCTTCGACACCCTGGGCCTGTTCACCGCCGACCTGGCGGGCGCGGCGCTGGCGGCGCCCCTGCTCTGCGACGACTGGCGCGCCGAGGAGGCCCGCCCGGCCGGACGGACGCCCGTCCTCGGGGTGCCGGCCGGCCCCTATCTGGAGCGGGCCCTGCCGGAGGCGCGGAAGGCCTTCGACGAGCAGCTGGAGCTGCTGGCGGAAGCGGGCATGACGGTGCGTCGGATCGATCTGCTGCCCGACTTCGCCGACCTGGTACGACAGTTGCAGACGATCAACCGGTTCGAGCAGGCCCGAACCCACGCCGACTGGTTCGCCCGCTTCGGCGGCCTCTACCGGCCGGAGACGGTGGCCGGCATCCGGCACGGCCAGGCCGTCCAGCCGGAGGACTACGCGGCCGCGCTGCGCGCCCGCGCACACCTCCGCGGCCGGATCGCCGAGGCCTGGGCGGCCTCGGGGGCCGACCTCGTGGTGGCGCCCGCCGCGACCGGTCCGGCCCCGTCCGGGCTGGGCAGCACCGGTGAGGCGGTGATGTCGCTGCCGTGGAGCTACGCCGGGCTCCCCGCGCTCAGCCTGCCGGCCGGTACGACGGCGGACGGACTTCCGCTGGGCCTCCAGGTGGTCGGCCCGGCCGGCGCCGACGAACGGCTGCTGGCACAGGCGGCCGTGCTGGAACGGGTGTTGGGGGCCGGCGGGTAGCGCGGACGGGGGGTTAACCCCCGCCCGGATCCGCCGGACCGCCGCACTGCGCCCGCACCCGGGTGCGCGGGAGGGTGAGTCCATGCCGAAGCCGCCCCGCCACCCCAGCCCGCAGCGCCGTTCCCGCCGGGCCGTCCTCGCCCCGACCCGCCCGGGAGCGTGGGTCTGATGCTGTTCTCCTACGCACTCCAGAGCCTGAACGCCCGCCGGTCCAGCTTCGTGGGCGCCTTCTGCGCGCTGTTCTTCGCCGCCCTGACCGTCACCGCCTGCGGCACCCTGCTGGAGACCGGCCTGCGCGGCGAGATCCGCACCGAGCGGTACGCGGGCGCTCCCCTGGTGGTGGCCGGCGATCAGCAGGTGCACCAGACGACCGTCAAGGACAAGGGCAACGGGAAGACCAAGACCAAGGAGAAGGCCAAGCCGCTCGCCGAACGGGCCTGGCTGCCCGCCGGGCTGGCCGACCGGATCGCCGCCGTGCCGGGTGTCCGCGCCGCCGTGCCCGAACTCACCTTCCCCGCCCAGCCGGTGGCCTCCGACCGGCTCCCCGGCTACGGCCACTCCTGGGCCTCCGCCGAGCTGACCCCGTTCACCCTCACCGAGGGCCGGGCGCCGGGCGCGGCCGACGAGTTGGTGGTCGACGCGGGCCTGGCCGCGCGGGCCCGGCTGCACGTCGGCGACCGGCTGACCGTCCGCTCCACGCAGACGCCCGTCGCCTACCGGATCTCCGGCATCGCCGCCGCCCGGGGCGTCGAACTCACCGAGCAGAGCGCGCTGTTCTTCAGCCCGGCCGAGGCCGGGCGGCTGGCCGGCCGGCCCGGCCAGGTCGCCGCGGTCGCCGTCCTGCCCGCGCCCGGCACCGATCCGGCGAAGCTCGCCCGTGACCTCGCCCCGGCGCTGGCCGGCAGCAACGCCGTCGTCCACCGCGGCGCCGACCGCGGGCAGGCCGAGTTCCCGGACGCCGCCGGTGCCCGGGTGAAGCTGGTCAGCATGGGCGCGGCGATCGGCGGCACCGCGCTGCTGGTGGCCGTCCTGGTGGTCAGCGGGACCTTCGCCCTGATGATCCAGCAGCGCGGCCGGGAGATCGCCCTGCTGCGCGCGGTGGCGGCCACGCCCGGCCAGGTACGGAGGATGATCGGCGGTGAGGCGCTGCTGCTGGGCCTGGCCGCCGGCGCGCTCGGCTCGCTGGCCGGGCTGCCCGCCGGCGGGTGGCTGTACGACGGCTTCGTCGACCTCGGCGCCGTGCCGGACACCCTGCACCACACGCTGAGCGTCTTCCCGATGTTCGCCGCGGTGGTCGCGACCCTGCTGGCCGGCTGGGCCGCCGCCCGGATCTCGGCCCGCCGGACGTCCCGGATCCGCCCCGGCCAGGCCCTGTCCGAGGCCGCGGTCGAGGTGCCGGGCGCCGGCTGGGCGCGGGCACTGGCGGGGGCTCTGGTGCTGGTCGGCGGCATCGTCCTGGTCGCCGTCCTCGCCGTGCTGGACACCGAGAAGGCGGCCACCCCGGTGACCTTCGCCGCCGTGGTGGTGCTGGCCATCGCGGTCTCGCTGCTCGGCCCGGTGCTGGCCCGGGTCGCGTCCGCCGCCATCGGCGGGGCCCTGCGGGTCTTCCCGGTCAGCGGCCACCTGGCCGCCGCCAACCTGCGGGCCGAGTCCCGCCGGCTCGGCGCCGCCGCCGCGCCGCTGGCCCTGCTGACCGCGATGGTCTGCACGGTGCTGTTCACGCAGTCCACCCTCGGAGGCGCGGCCGCCCGGCAGGCCGAGGACGGCGTCCGCGCCCCGTGGACGCTGGCCGCGAGCGCGCCGGGCGTGCCCGGCCAGGCGGCGCAGGCGGTGCGGGCGCTGCCCGGCGTCACCGCGGTCACCGAGGTGCTCCGCAGCTCGGCCCGGATCGACCTGGAGAAGTACACCGTGCAGGGCGTGACCACCGAGGGCCTGGCGGCGAGCTGGGACCCGGAGGTGACGGCGGGCACGCTGGCCGGATTCGGCGACGGCGACCTCGCGGTCAGCGCGACGGCGGCCGGCAGCCTCGGGGTGGGCCCCGGCTCCACCGTGCGGCTGGTCCTCGGCGACGGCACCCCCGCCACCCTCACCGTCCGGGCCGTCTACGCCCGCGGTCTCGGCTTCGGCGACCTCACGCTCTCGCATGCCCTGCTGGCCCGGCACGTCGACAATCCGCTCGCCTCCGCCGTCCTGGTGGCCGCCGACGGCCAGGTCACCCGGGAGCGGCTGGGCGCGGCGGTGGCGGGATTCCCCGGGGTCCGGGTCCTCGACCGGGCGCAGAGCGGCGAGATCGCGGCCGAGGCCCGGCAGAACGGCGCCGAGGCCAACTACCTCGGGATGGCCCTGGTGCTCGGCTTCACCGCGATCTCGGTGGTGAACACCCTGGCCATGGCCACCGCCGACCGCCGCCGGGAGTTCGCCCTGCTCCGGCTGACCGGCACGACCCGGCGCCAGATCCTCGGGATGCTGCGGCTGGAGTCGGTCGCCGTGGCGGTCACCGGTGTCACCCTCGGCTCGGCGATCGCCTTCGCGGTGCTCACCGCCTTCAGCCTCGGTATGACCGGCACGGCCGACGTGGCCTGGGGCTGGACCGGCTACGCCGGGGTGCTGGCGCTGGCCGCGGTGCTGGCCCTGGCCGCCACCACCCTCCCGGCCCGGCCGGCCCTGCGGGCGCCGGCCCTCGGAGTCCCGGCCAAGTGAACGGGGGCGTCCACCGCTATACCCTGGCGGGACGCAGGCGCACCGGGCGGCTCACGACTGTGGGCCGCCCGGCGGCGCTCCCGCTACGACGGGTCTCCCGTCCCGACGGACAGCAGAGGTGGACTGTGAGCGGCTCTGTCACGGACCGGCACACGGACCCGCGAACCGACGGACGCGCGGCCGTCCGTGCCGACGGGCGGGCCGACGGACGGGTCCAGCGCGGTGAGGAGACCCGCCGGGCGGTGCTGCGCCGTGCGGTCGAGATCGCCTCCGTCGAGGGGCTGGACGCGCTGTCGATCGGTCGGCTGGCCACCGACCTCGGGCTGAGCAAGAGCGGGGTGTTCGCGGGCTTCGGCTCCAAGGAGGAGCTGCAGCTGGCCACCGTCCGCGCCGCCCGGCGGATCTTCGCGGACGCGGTGGTCACCCCCGTCCAGGACACCGCCCCCGGCCTCGGCCGGGCCCGGCGGCTCTGCGAGAGCTGGCTGGCGTACTCGCGGGCCAGGGTCTTCCCCGGCGGCTGCTTCTTCTACGAGGTGAGCGCCGAGTTCGACGCCCGCCCCGGCCCGCTGCGCGACGCGCTGGCCGGCTGCGCCCGGGAGTGGCGCGACCTGCTGCTCGACACGCTGGCGCAGGCCCGGGCGACGGGCGGGCTGCGGGCCGACGCCGACCTGGAGGACTTGGCGTTCGCGCTGATCGCGGTGCTGGAGACGGCCAATTCGCAGGCCCTGCTCTTCGGCGAGGACACCCCGTACGACCGGGCGGGGCGTGTGGCGCTGCGGCTGCTGCGGGCGGAGGCGGCCGACCCGCGGGCGCCCGAGCTGGCCTGATCCCGCGCGCCTGATCCCCCTGCCCGGCCACCCTTGCCCGGCCACCCCTGCCCGGCGCCGACCTGTCTGATCCCGCGTGCCCGGTCCCGCGCCTGATTCCCACGTGGTGTCCCGGTGGCCGGCTCTGGGGCATAAAACTGCACGAACGATCGTGCTAATATCTTCCGCAGTTCGGCCCCCGCACCCAGGCAGACCCGTCAACACCGACAGGGAGTCCCCGATGGACCCGGCCGTCGCACTGATCCGCACCACCCTCAACGCCACCTCGCTGATCGCCCCCGGCCTGGCCGGCCAGGCCGCGTTCCGGCTCTTCCGCCACCCCCTGCGGCGCGGCCGGGTACGCACCCTCGAACGCGAGGTCCACGCACAGGCCGTCACCGAGCGGCTCTCCGTCCGCGGCGAGCCCGTGGTGGTCTACCGCTGGGGCGACGGCAGTCGGCCCGTCCTGCTGCTGCACGGGTGGCAGTCCCGCGCCTCGCGGTTCGCCGCCTTCGTGCCCCGGATGAGGGCGCTCGGCCTGAGCCCGGTCGCCTTCGACGCCCCCGGCCACGGCGACTCCGGCGGCCGCACCAGCACCGTGCTCGACCTCCGCGAGCTGGCCGGCCGGCTCCAGGAGCGGTACGGCGACTTCGAGGCGGTGGTGGCGCACTCGCTCGGCGTCAACGCCGCCTTCCTGGCCCTGCGGGGCGGCCTGCGGGCCGGGCGGCTGGTCGCGATCGCCGGGGTCAGTGAGATCTCCTTCATGCCGGCCGCCTTCTGTGCCCAGGCCGGGCTGAACGGCGTGGTCGAGCGGCGGCTGCGGCGGCTGATGGAGCGCGAGATGTTCCCCGGCGTCGGCGACGTCACCGAGTACTTCGACGCCGCCCGCCGCCCCGAGGAGATCGGCCTGCCGATCCTGGTGCTGCACGACGAGGGCGACGACGTGGTCGCGGTCGGCCACGCCCGCCGGCTCAAGGCCGCGTACGGCGACCGGCTCGACCTGGTCGTCACCCGGGGCCTCGGCCACCGCCGGATCCTCACCGAAGCCACCGTCATCGACAACGCCGTCGGCTTCCTGGCGGCCGGCCGTCCTGGCGGCCCGGACCTCGCGCGGGATGTCGCGCGGGATGTCGCACAGGGTGTCGCGCAGGAGGTCGGTGCCGCATGAGCCTGCTCGAACTGCACACCCGGTCCCTGGCGTTGGCCGCCGAGGTGATCACCACCGTCCAGCCCGAACAGCTGGTGCTGGCGACGCCCTGTGCCGGCTGGACGCTCCGCCGCCTGCTGGAGCACGTGGTCGGCCAGCACCGGGGCTTCGCCGCGGCCGCCCGGGGTGCCGGGGCCGACCGGGCACTCTGGCGGGACGTCCCGGTCGACGGCGATCCGGCGGGCGCGTTCCGGCGCTCGGCCGAGGAGCTGACGGCGGCCTTCACCGAGGCGCACGCCACGGCCGGACGCGAACTCTGGCTGCCCGAGATCCGCGACGGCGGCCCCTTCCCGTTGCGCCAGGCCGTCGGCTTCCACCTGCTGGACACCCTGGTGCACGCCTGGGACGTCGCGGCGGCGCTGGGCGTGCCGAAGGGGATCGCCGAGGCGGTGGACGGCGAGGAGCGGCTCGCGGCCGCCCTGCTGTCGGTGGCCGGGCTGGTGCCAGCCGCGCCCGCGGACCGGGCGCCGGGGCGGGCGTTCCGGGAGCGCCGTCAGCAGGCCGACGGCGCCGGGCCGTTCGACCGCGCGCTGGCGCTGCTCGGCCGCGACCCGGCGTGGACGCCGCCCGCCGGCCCGGGGCCGGGCTCAGCGCCCGTCGCGCTGCTCGTCGGGGAAGCGCGGTCCGCCGATCAGGAAGAGCAGCGCGGCGATCGGAAAGCCGATCGAGGCGGCCAGTAGCACGAAGAACTGCCAGACCATTTTCTCGCTCCTCGCCAGTCCTGGGGAGGCCCGTCAGCGCCGGAAGGCCGGGCCCCCCGAAGGAGATCCCAAACCCCGCAGGCCCTGATTGGCCGAATTGTCCACTCGGTATCCGACGGTATGGCCGAATTACTCCCGTTGCCACCGGGACGAACCCGCGCGCCGCGTGCACGGGTCTGGGCCTGCGCGCCGTCGGCGGCCACACTGTCGGGATGCAGGTACAGCTCGCAGGGGAAGCACGGCGGCCGGACCGCGAGAGCGAGGATTTCGCGGCGGCCTCGCCGGAGGCGCTCGTACTGCTCGACGGTTCGAGCTCGCCGACCGGCCTGGAGTCCGGGTGCCGCCACGGCACCCCCTGGTACGTACGGCGGTTGGGGGTGCATCTGCTGGCCCGGCTCACCGACCGCGCGGACCGCTCGATCGGGGAGTGCCTGGCCGACGCCATCGCGGAGACGGCCGCGCTGCACGGCGGCCGCTGCGACCTCGGCCACCCCAACACGCCGGCGGCCATGGTGGTCGCCGCCCGTCGGCACGGCGCCGCGCTGGAGTACCTGGTGCTCGGAGACTCGCTGCTGGTGCTCCAGTTCAAGGACGGCCCGCCGAAGGTGATCGGCGACAACCAGCGCTTCCCCGGCGGCGAGGAGCTGCGCCGGCAGGTCTGGTCGACGGTGCCCGGCTCGGCCGAGCGCGCCGCGCTGCACCTGGAGTACGCGCTGGCCGTGCGCGCCGCCCGGAACACCGGCAACGGCCCGTGGATCGCCGCCGCCAGCCCGAAGGCGGCCCAGCACGCCGAGACCGGCTTCGTCGGCGTGGACCGGCTGCACGCGGTGGCCGCGCTGACCGACGGCGCCTCGCGCTACACCGAGCGCTTCGGTCTGGGCAGTTGGGCCGACGCGCTGCGGCTGCTCGCCGAGTCGGGGCCGGGTGAGCTGATCGCCCAGGTACGGGCGGTCGAGCGGGCGGACGCCGCCTGCGAGCGCTGGCCGCGCGGCAAGGCGCACGACGACGCCTCGGCCCTCTACGCGTTGCTGTGACGGTGGCCGTGGCTCCGCTCACGGCCGGGAGCCCCGGTCGTCCGGGCGGGCCCGTCGCACCCGCCGGAGCGGTGCGGCGGTCCGGGAGTCCGCGGCGGTCCCGGAGTCCGGTGCCGCGGTCCCCCGCGGCGGACGGCGGTCCGCTCAGGCGGCCGCCGCGGTGACGACGCCCGCCCGTTCGGCGAGGACGCCGGCCTGGAAGCGGCTGTCCGCGCCCAGGCTGTCCATGAGCTCGGCGATGTGCCGGCGGCAGGTGCGGACGGACATGCCCAGGCGCCGGGCGGCCTGCTCGTCGGTGCTGCCCTCGGCGAGCATCCGGGCGATGGAGCTCTTGATCGCCGCGCCGGCCTCGCCGTAGCCCGCGACCACGCTGCGGGTCTCCTCCTGGCCGAACGGCAGGGCCCGGCCCCAGCACTGTTCCAGCGAACGGTAGAGGTAGTCGACGAGGGCGGGCTCGCGCACCATGACGGCGCCGCTGGGTGCGCCGATCCCCGTCCGGGGAATGAAAGCGACCTCGCGGTCCACGATGACGACGCGGTCGACGATCTCGTTGTCGGTGCGCAACTCGCAGCCGGAGGCGGTCAGTTGGCTGGCGTAGTGCTGCATGGCCGGATTGACGCGGACGGTGTGCTGGTACAGCGCCCGCATCCGTACGCCGCGGTCGAGCAGTTCGAGGTTGCGCTCGAGCGCGTCCGCCATGCCCTCGGTCGAGCCGATGCCCGGGTGTGCGCTGAACACCTCTGTACGGCAGTTCCCGGCCAGCTCCTGGAACATGGCGCGGACGTCGTCGGGGTTGTCCATCACGTCGATCGCCTCGGAGCTGCTGCGCTCGCGCCTCATCTCGTAGTAGAAGGGCACCAGCCCGAGCAGCTCGGTCCGCACCTGGGCGGCCTGCTGCTGGCGCGCCTGCAGCGCGGCGTTGATGGGGCCGATCAGTTCGGCCGCGGCGAGCTCGGGGTTGGTGGCGATCAGCGCCGAGGAACCGTCGGGAGCGGGGCGCAGCAGGCGGAGCTCGGAGAGGGCGCCGGTCGCCTGCTCCAGTTGGCCGGAGGTCAGGCCGAGCTCGTCAGCTGCCCGTTCATCCAGCCGGCCGTGTCTGACGGCCCAGGTGAACACTCTCGCGGCCGTCTCGTCGAGGCGGCCTGAAAGTGACGGAAGGATGTCCGGACTGACCATGATTGCCCCCGTTTGATCATAGTGATTTCGCTGCGCTGCAACTTTATGACAGGGGCGTGAGGTGGAGATCCCCCCAACCGGCGGGCCACTGTGGAGCTGCACCGGAAAGCAGGTGCGGCTCCCGGCCGGAAACGGCGGAGGAGTCCGAGGGAACGTACGACGCCGTGATCCGGCGATCGACACAACGGGGGAAAACACCATGGGCAAGCGCCTTGCTTCCTGCTTCGTTCTGACCGCTCTCGCCACCGCGGTCATGGCCGGCCCGGCGTCCGCCGCGACCGCCGGCACCGTGACCGCCGGCACCGCCGCCGCCACCGCCACCGCCACCACCGGCACCGCCGGCACCGCCACCGCGTCGGCGGCCGGGCCGGACGCCGACCCGCTGCACCTCGTCCCGAAGCCGGTCGGGCACAAGCCGGGCAAGGACGGCGGCCACGGCGACCTCCGCTGGGAGTGACCGCGGGCCCCGCCGGAGCCCGACCCGGCCGCGCCCACCCGACCTGACCTGACCCGACCTGATCTGCGCTGATCCGACCCGCGATCGAGGACCCATGTCTGCCGCACCTTCTCCGCTGCCGCTCCGCGGCGTGCGATCCCGCCCCGGCGTGCACTACGCACCGGTCAGCAAGGGCGTGTACGTCTCCGCCGCCAAAGGGGCGTTCCTGCTGGCCGGCCCGGCGAGCCTGTTCCAGCTGGTCGACCGGCTGACCCCGCTGCTGGACCGCGGCGCCACCGAGGACGAACTGGTCGCGGCGGCCGGCGCCGAGAAGACCCGCGGTGTCGTGCGCTGGGTGGCCGGACAGCTCCTCCTGCGCGAGCTGCTGTTCGACCTCGACCGGCTGGACACCCCGGAGCCCGGGCCGGACGAGCGCGCCGCGTACGGCGACACGCTCGCCTACCTGGAGACCCGCAGCGACGAGCCGTACACCGCCTTCCGCCGGGTGCGCGAGGGCCGGGCGGCCGTCCTCGGCCGGGGGCCCGCCGCCGAGTCGGCGGCCCGCGGCCTGGCCGCGGCCGGCTTCGGCAGCGTCGTCCTGGCCGGTACGGACGGAAGCGCCCCGGACCCGTCCGGGCTGCTGCTGCTCGACCCGGAGCTCGACCGCGTCGTGCTGCCCGCCTCCGCCGCCGAGGCCGCCGGACTGCTGTCCGGTGCCTGCGTGGCGGTGGTCGTGGACGCCGCGCCGTCGGTCGACGCGACCGCCGAACTCGCGCCCGGTGCCGCGATCGTCCCGGTGACCACCTCGGACGCGACGCGGGCCGGTGGCCCCCAGGTCGTCGGCCCGCTGCGGACGGCGGGCGAGGCGCCCGGTCTGCACGGCAGGCTGGTCGAGCGTGCGGTGATCCGGCAGGGTGACCAGGCGCGGACCGTACCGTCGCCCACCGGCGCCATCATGGCCGGTGCGCTCGCCGCCCACCGGGCCTTCCAGCACATCGGCCTCGGCACGCCGGAGAGCTCCGTCTCGGTGGTGCACGGTCCCGCGCTGGAGTCCGACGAGGCCGTGCTAGCCGGATCGGGTCAGGCCGAGTGGAGCGGCATCCGCAGCCTCGGCGACGCCGACCCGTCGGGGCTCGCGCCGGTCGTGACCGAGGAGGTGCTCACCGACTCGCTGCCGCTGTTCGCACCCTGGACAGGCCCGTTCCGGTGGATCGCCCCCGACGACCTGCCGCAGCTCCCGTCCGCCCTGGCCGTCCTCGAAGGCCTCACCCCCGACTTCGGCGGGCCCCTCGTCCGCCGCGGCATCGACCACGGCTCCGCCGCCGTCCAGGCGATCCTCGCCGGGCTGCGCGTCCTGGCCGCCGTGCCGTACCCGCCCGGGATCCGTGTCCTGGAGCGCTCGGTGTCGGCCGCCGGAACCACCGAGGCGCGCTGGCTGCTGGACGGTGTCCTGCGGATCCTGGCACGCTCCGCCGCGACGCCGGCCACCGTCCTGGGCTGGGACGACGTCACCGACCACGACACCCTGCGGTTCTGGCGCACCCTGGAGGAGTACGAGGACCAGCCGGTCGCGCTCACGCTCGGCCGCCCCACCGGACTCGCCGGCCCCTGGTGCACCGTCACCGTGGCGGACGCCCGAACCGGCGCCGTGCTGGGCTCCGCCTGGGGCGACAGCACCGACCGGGCCGCCGGCCTGGCGCTGGCCGCGGCCCACGGCGCCCGTCGGGCCGAACAGGCCGGTCACCCCGGCACCGTCGACCCGGCGCCCGGAACCGAACTGATCGACCTGATGACCGAGCCCGAGCTGAACGCGCTGGCCGGGGACATCGAGGCGTACTGCCACGCCCACGGGGTGCGTCCGCTCGGGGTCCGTGTCGTCGCCGACCCGCTGGCCGGGGAGCAGAAGCTGTGCTGGGGGCCGGTATGGCTGTCCTGACGATCACCGAACCGTCCACCCCCTGGGCGGAGTTCGCCGAGCTGCACGGTGCCCGCCTCAGCATGAGCGAGGGCTGGGACACCGAGGTGGAGCGCGCCGCCTGGACGGCGGCCCGCGAGGCCGGGGTGCCGCTGCTCTCCGTCCGGGTCCTCCCGGACGAGGTGCAGATCGGCCCGCTGTGGGACCCGGCCGCGCCCGCGCCCTCCTGCGCGGGCTGCGCCGAGGCGCGGGAGCGACTCGCCGCACCGATCGCCGGCGGCCACCCGATCGCCCGCGAGTGGGGTGCCCGGCGCTCCGGCACCGGCGCGTCGCCGCTGCTCCCGCTGCTGGCCCGGGCCGCGCTGGCCGCCGGAACCCCCCTGGCCCCGGGCGAGCTGCTGTCCGTCCGTCCGGGCGGACTGCGCCGGCACCGGATCGCCCGGTACCACGCCTGCCCGGTCTGCGGGGACGCGGGCATGCCCCACGACCGCACCGCCGCGCCGCCCGTCCGGACGCCGGAGCCCCTGGTGCTCTCCGACCGTCCGTCGCCACAGCGACTGCCGCTGCGCGAGCGCCCCGGCCTGCCGATGCCCGCCGACGAGCTGCACCGGCGGACGGTCGACGCCCGCTTCGGCCCCTTCGTCGGGGTGCAGCGGGAGACCCAGGCCCCGTTCGCGATGAGCAACGCCGTGATGCCCGGCGGACCGGTCGGCGCGGGGCACGGCCGCGGCGCCACCTACCGGGAGAGCGATCCCGTCGCCATCCTGGAGATGTACGAGCGGATCGGCGGGTTCCCGTACGGCACGGGACGGGTCGTCAGGAACCTCGCCCACCAGGACATCGACCTGCCCGCGCTGGACCCGGCCACGCTGGGCGGGCACACCGCGCGACAGCTCGCCCACCCCTACTGCCGGGTGCTGCCGTACGCGCCGGACACCCCGACCGACTGGGTCTGGGGCCACCGCATCCCCACCGGGGAGCCGGTGCTGGTGCCGGCCGAAGTCGGCTTCTACCAGTACAAGCTGCAGCGGGAAGGCGACCGGAAGATCCACTTCCTGGAGTCCTCCAGCGGCTGCGCGCTCGGCGCGAGCCTGGAGGAGGCGGCGCTGCACGCCCTCTTCGAGGTCACCGAGCGCGACGCGTTCCTGCTCGCCTGGCACCGGCGGCGCCCGCTGCCGGCCATCGACCCCGCGTCGGTGCGCCGGGAGCGCAGCCGGGAGCTGATCGGCCTGATCCGCTCGCGCGGCTACGACGTGCACCTGCTGGCGGCGAGCCAGGACATCCCGCTGCCCTCGGTGTGGGTGCTGGCCGTCCACCGGGACGGGCTGTTCCCCGCCAGCTACTCCGCGGCCGGTACCCACCCGGACCCGGAGGCCGCGGTCGAGGCCGGCCTGTGGGAACTGGCACAACTGGTCCACGAGCGGGTGCCGTTCGACCCGGCGGCGGTGGAGCGGATGATCGCCGACCCGTTCGAGGTGCGCGTGCTCGACGACCACTACCAGCTCTACAAGCGGCCCGAACTGCTGCCCCGCGTCACCGAGGTGCTGGGCGGCCCGGTCGTGCGGCTGGACGAGGCCTTCCCCGGCTGGCCCGACGCGCTGCGCCCGGCGGCCGGCGCGCGTCCCGACGTACGGGCCTCGCTGGAGACCGTGCTCGGCCTGTACGCCGACGCCGGGATGGACACCGCCATCGTCGTCGACCAGTCCACCCGGGACCACCGTGACCTGGGGCTGGCCGCCGCCAAGGTGATCGTCCCCGGCACGTTGCCGATGACCTTCGGCCACGCCAACCAGCGGCTGCTCGGCCTCACCAGGCTGACCGACGGCCTCCTGGTCGACGGCCGCCCGGTCACCGCCGACGACCTTCCGCTCGACCCCCACCCGTTCCCGTGAGAGGAGGACCGATGAGCCAGACACTCGAACGCGACGCTCTGCCCGGCACCGCCGAACCGCGGGGCACCGCCGAACCGCGGCGCACCGACGCCCCGAACGGCATCGACGACCTGCGGGAACTGCGCCGCTTCGCCTTCGAACAGGGCGCCGGCAAGGCCTTCGTCGCCCCGGGCCCGCAGATCGACCCCTCGATCGGCACCACCAGCGGGCAGCTCCCCGCAGCGGTCCGCCCCGACGCCGGCCGCCCGCTCGCCCTCGGCACCTCCCGGCTGCTGCGCCGCACCCCCTTCCCCGCCGGCCTCCGGCCGGAGGACGGGCCGGCAGCCGGTGAGGAGACCCTGGACCATCTGCTGGTCACCGCGTTCGGCCTGCAGCGCCGGGAGCCGTCGAACTCCTTCAACGACCACCGCGTCGTGCCGTCGGTCCGCAGCAAGTTCCCGGTCCGCCCCTACCTGCTGCAGGACGGCGCCACCCGCTACCTGGACGTACGGCGCCACGCGCTCCTGGACGTCGAGGGCACCCCCGCCGCCCCCGGCGAGCACGGCACCACCGTGGTGCTGGCCGGGCGGCACACCGACCTGCCGCCGCAGTACGCGCTGCTGCGCGGCCCGCTGGTGGACCTCGAAATCGGTCACAACCTGCGCAGCCTGTACCTCGCGGCCCAGCTGTTCGGGGTGCGGGCGGAGCTGGAACTGCCGACCCCCCACCCCGAGGGCCTGGCCGAGCGGATCGGCATCCGGCCCGCCGAGGGCTGGGCCTACCCGGTCGCGGTCCGGCTGGACGGCGCGACCCCGCGCTGGCGTCCCGGTACCGACCGGCCGGCGCCCACCGGAGACCAGGCACTGGACCGGGTGCTGCGGATCGACCGGATGACCCGGCCGTCCGGGGCGCCCGCCCCGGCGGCCGAGGCCACCGGCACCGGCCCGTACCCGGTCGAGGGCAACGGCCTGAGCTGGGCCGAGGTGCTCTGGAACCGTACGGCCGGGCGCACCCCCGAGGGGATCGGCGGCTTCTCCGGCGTCCGGGCGCCCCAGCCGTACGCGGCCGCCGCCGACAGCCTGGCGCTGGCCTGTGCGCCGCCGCCGTCCCCGCTGCTCGCCGCCGTCGCCGGGCACATCCGGCTCACCCTCTGCGTCCAGGACGTCGAGGGGCTGCCGGACGGCATCCACTGCGTCGAGGGCAACAGGCTCACCGGGCACCTCGCCCGGCCCGGCGTGCACGCCGCGCTGGACTCCCAGTTCGGGTACCCGCTGAGCGGCGGCAACGACTGCCCGGTGCGGCACGCCACCTTCGTCTGGACCTTCACCGCCGACCTGCGCGCGCTGTTCGCCGAGTTCGGGCCCAGCGCGTGGAAGCTGCTGCAGTACGCGTGCGGCTGGTCGGCACAGGGCCTGGTGCTCGGCGCCGCGGCGTACGGCATGTACGCCCGGCCGGCCCGCGCCTTCGACGAGGTGCGGATCGCCCGCACGCTGGAGCTGGACCGCGACCAGACCGCCGTCTTCCAGGTGGTCTGCGGCACCGGCCGGTTCCGCGAGCCGATGCTGGACCTGCGGTCATGACCGGCACCCTGGACGGCAGACCCCGCTGGAGCTGCTGGCACCTCCACCTCGACTCCGCCGCACCGGCGCTGGTGGACACCGTCCTGCTGGACGTGGTCGAACCGGTGGTGCGCGAGCTGCGGGCCGACGACGCGATCACCGGCTGGTTCTTCATCCGGTACTGGCAGCACGGGCCGCACCTGCGGCTGCGGCTCGCCGGTCTGGACGAGTCGGCCGAGCCCGGCGTCACGGCTGCGCTCGCCGAACGGCTTGCCCCGGTCAACGCGGGCGTCCCGGACGGCGAACGGATGAGCACCGAGCAGTACCACCGGAGCACCGGCCCGATCGCCAAGGCCGGCGAGGGCGGCGCGGACGGCTTCGAGGCGTTGCCGCTGGCCGAGCTGCGACCGGGCGGGGTGCACCGTGAGCCGTACGCCCCGGAGACCGACCGCTACGGCGGGCCGGCCCTGCTGGGGCTCAGCGAGTCGCTGTTCGGCGACAGCAGCGAGCTGGTGACGGCCGTCCTGCGGGCCCGTCCGACCTGGAACGGCCGGGTGACATTCGCCCTGCTCACGATCGCGGCGGCGGTCCGCGCGGCCGATCCGGACCACGTTTCCCAGGAGCGGTTCCTGCGCGGACTGCGCACCTCCTGGCTGACCTGGGCCGGGCGCGCCGAGCACCCGGGCATGAACCCGCTCGCCGCCCGCGAGGCGTCGCTGCGCTCCGCGGAACTGCTCGCCGAGCGCTTCCCGGGCGGGCCGGGCGCCCTGCCGGGTGCCGGCCGGGCCGCCGACCGGTGGGCGGAGCGGCTGGGCGCCGCCATGGACGTCTGGCGGGACGCCGCCCTGGCCGGGGAGCTGAGCTCCAGCCCGCCGGAGATCCTCGCCTCGCACCTGCACATGACGCTCAACCGGCTGGGCTTCGGCCCCGAGCAGGAGGTCTTCCTGCTCAGCGTGCTGATCGAGCTCTGGGCGGGCCACCGTACGGCGGCCGCGGCGTGACCGTCACCGGGACGGCGGCCGGGACGACGGCCGTCCCGGCCGGCGGGTACGAGCGCGCCTGCGCCACCCTGCTGCCGGAGCTCGCCGAGAGGGTCGGGCCGCCGCCGGCCGAGGGCCGCTGGTTCGCGCTGGAGCGGGCGGCGGGCCGGTACGGCCGGGTCCTCCTCCCGCTCGGCGACCGGGTGTACCACGGCCACGCCTTCGCCGAGGCCTTCGCGGCCGCCCTCGGCACGCCGGCCGGACAGCCGGACGGATCCTTCTGGTGCGTGCTCGCCGGCGAGCCGCGGACCGACCCGGCGGTGTTGGACGGCCTGCGCTGCGGTCTGGCGCGCGCCGCGGCCGCCCACGGCTTCGCGGTGCGCTGGCCGCGGGTGCACGACCAGGAACTGCTCGACATGGCCGCGCAGTTGGACGGCCTGGACACCGGCGTCCTGCTGGTCGCCGAACTGTCCGACCAGGCGCCCGCGTAGCCGACCGGGCACCCGTGCCGCAGGTCGGGGCACCCGCGTAGCCGACCAGGTACCCGCGTGGCCGGCCAGGCGCCCGCGCCGCAGGCCGAACGACCGGCCGCCCGCGCGGCCCTTTCCCCGGGATCGGCTGATCCCCCCACAGACCTCCCCCGTCAGGGGTGAGCGCCGGCCCTCCCGGGCCGGCCCCGCCGCGCCGGCATCCGCCGCGTGGAGCCCGGAATGCGGCCCGAACGGGCCCGATCCCGGAGCGAACCGATGAGATCCCATGGAGATCCACAGATGAGCGAGTCCGTGAACACCCCGCAGGCCGAGCAGTCGGCCGAGGTCCCGACGGTCGACGTCGAGGAGCTGTCGGTGCTGGAGGTCGGCGACGCCGCCGCCCTGCCGGAGATGGGTGCCTCCAGCGGCGGCACCATGTGCTGCTCCTCCTCCTCGTCCACCTGCTGCTGCTGATCCAGCGTCAACAAGCCCACTGAGAAACGGAGTTCCATCATGAGCGAGTCCATCAACACCCCGCAGGCCGAGCAGTCGGCCGAGGTCCCGACGGTCGACGTCGAGGAGCTGTCGGTGCTGGAGGTCGGCGACGCCGCCGCCCTGCCGGAG
>NZ_JBVHHB010000007.1:233254-337651 GCF_055561295.1 Kitasatospora sp. NPDC022785
GAGATGGGTGCCTCCAGCGGCGGCACCATGTGCTGCTCCTCCTCCTCGTCCACCTGCTGCTGCTGATCCAGCGTCAACAAGCTCGCCGAGAAACGGAGTTCCATCATGAGTGAGTCCGTGAACACCCCGCAGGCCGACGAGCAGGCGCAGGCCCCCGCGGTCGACGTCGAGGAGCTGTCGGTGCTGGAGGTCGGCGACGCCGCCGCCCTGCCGGAGATGGGCGCCTCCAGCGGCGGCTTCGCCTGCTGCTCGTCCTCCTCCTCCACCTGCTGCTGCTGACCGAGCGGCACGCACACCGGCGCGCGGCCGCGACCGCGGAGCGGCGCGCCAGGCACTGTCCCGCGGGTGTTCCGGACCACCGGGCACCCGCGGGGCCCCGCACCACCCCGAGCAGCCCCGAGCCGCCTCGGACCCCACCCCCACACCCCCAGTCGCCGAACCTTCGCGAGGAGCCATGACCGAGCACCACCGGGCCGGACGTACCGAATCGCCGGCCGATCCCACCGAGCTGGAGATCGAGGAGCTGTCCGTGCTGGAACTGGGCGACGCGATCGCCCTGCCCGAGATGGGCGCCTCCAACTGGGGTGGCTGGTTCTGCTGCTCCTCGTCCTCCTCCGCCACCTGCTGCTGCTGACACCGGACCATCCGCCGTGCCGAACCCGACGCCCGCCAAGGAGATCCGCATGACCACCGCCACCGACCCGCTGGTGATCCGGATCCACGGCCGCCCCGAGCAACCCCGTGCCTACGTCGCCGACGTCCTGGGCCCGCTCGCCACCGGACTGCGCCGCGACCACCGGCTGCGCGCCGTCCACCTGCGCCGCGGCTGGCGTGGCGGGCCCCACTACGAGGTCGTCGTGCGGCCCGAGAACGGCCGCCCGCTGGACGTCTCCGGATGGTCCGCCCGGGCCGACTCCGCCCTGGCCGGCACCGCGCTCGACGGCCCCACCGAGGCGGACTACCTCAGCCAGGCCCGCCGGATGGAGCAGTGGGAACAGACCGGCCGCTCCGCGCCGCCGCTCCGTTCCCCCGGCACCGTGCTGATCGCCTCCGACGAGGCCGGCGCCGACTGGCTGCCCGACCTGCGCGAGGCCCGCACCGCCGTCCAGGCCGCCCTGCTCGACCCGCTGCTCGCCGCCCTGCGTGAGCACCGCGACGAGGACGCGCTGCTCGCCCACCTCGCCGACGTGATGGCGACCCTGGCCGGCACCCACCCCGGCCGGCTGCCCTTCGGCACCATGTCCTTCCGCTCGCACGCCGAGGCCTTCCTCGCCTCGCCGCTCGCCGGGCAGGACCACCGCCCCGACTTCCGGCGCCGCTTCGAGCGGGACGCCGACCGCCTAACCGCCCTGGTGCGCCGCCACCTCGCCGACGGGCCGGGCCCGGAGACCGCCGGCTGGCACGCCGCCTTCCGCTACGGCTGGGGCTACCTGGACTCGCTGGTCCGCTCCGGCCGGCTCGGCAACACCTACCTGGACGGCTTCGCGCCCGCCGCCCCCGACGGCAGCACCCGGCCGCCGACCCGCTTCCACGCGCTGACCGAGCAGTACGGGATCACCACCGACCCCGACGACTCCTTCGCCTCCTACCGCAGCCTCCTCAACTTCTTCTACGAGCTGCTGCCGCTGCTGGACGTCACCCCGCTGCACCGCTACTACCTCTGCTTCGCCCTCGCCGAGGCCACCGACCTGGCCCTGGGCGAGACCTGGGAGGAGCGCATCCGCCGCGCCGCGCCCGCCCCGACCACCGCCACCACGACCACGGAGTGAAAACCATGGACTTCGGAATCTCGCTGCTCCCCGACGCCGGCCCGGACACCAAGTCGCCGACCGCCTACTTCGACGACGTCCTCGCGTTGGCCCGGATCGCCGACGAGGCCGGGATGAGCCACGTCAAGATGACGGAGCACTACCTGCACCCGTACGGCGGTTACTGTCCCAGCCCCCTCGGCTTCCTGGCCGCCGTCGCCGCGCAGACCACCAACATCCGGCTGATGACCGGCTGCGTCCTGCCGGCCTTCCACCACCCGGTCAAGCTGGCCTCGTACGCCGCGATGGTGGACGCGATCAGCCACGGCCGGCTCGACATCGGCTTCGCCCGCGCCTACCTGCCGTACGAGTTCGAGACCTTCGGCGTCGACATGGACAGCAGCCGGGAGCGCTTCGAGGCGACCATCAAGGCCGTGCTCCGCCTGTGGACCGAGGAGAACGTCACCGAGGACACCCCGTTCTTCTCCTACCGGGACGCCACCATCCTGCCCCGGCCCACCCAGACCCCGCACCCGCCCGTCTGGGCCGCCGCGGTGCGTTCGGCGGAGAGCTTCACCCGGATCGGCGAGCTCGGCCTCGGGCTGCTGATCACCCCGTCGCTGACACCGCTGGAGGCCGTCCGCGAGCAGGTCGCGCTCTACCGCGACGCGTTCGAGCGCACCCACGGCGAGAGCGGGCAGCAGCCCCGGGTGGCCGCCAGCCTGCCGGTGTTCACCGCCGAGACCGACGCGGAGGCGCAGCGCCTCGGCGACCCGCTGCTCGCCGAGTACCTGCGGGTCTGGGGCGGGGCCACCTCGTCCTGGAACAGCGCCACCTCCAAGGCGTACCCCGGCTACGACCAGGTCGGGAAGTACGTCGGGATGATCACGCCGGAGCGGCTGCGCACCGAGGGCGGCGCGGTCGTCGGTTCCGCGGCGACCGTCGCGGAGAAGCTCGCCGCGTTCCAGGACGTCGTGCAGGCCGACCACATCCTGCTCCAGGCCGACTTCGGTGCGATGCCCGGCGACGTCGCGGAGCGCAGCCTGCAGCTGTTCCTGGAGGACGTCCGGCCCAAGTTCCCGGCGGCCTGACCGGCCCCACCCCGGCGGCGGCCCGAGCGGCCGCCACCCCCGGCCTGATCGGCCGCCCACCGGCGGACAGCACCGCCGCACCACACCGCCCGGTCGCCCGGAGCGGGAACACGAGGAGATGAGATGAGCCACGACGCACCCGCGATCGTGCTGAGGGGCCTTCAGGTCAGCTACGGCTCCCACCGGGCCGTCGACGGCGTCGACCTGGAGATCCCGCGCGGCGAGGTGTTCGCCCTGCTCGGCCCGAACGGCGCCGGGAAGACCACCACCGTCGAGGTCCTGGAGGGCCTGCGCCCCCGCTCCGGCGGCGAGGTGCTGGTGCTGGGGCAGGACCCGGCCCGCGCCGACCGCCGCTGGCGGTCCCGGATCGGCGTCGTCCTGCAGACCGCGCAGGACCAGCCGGACGCCCGGGTGCGGGAGATGCTCGCCCAGTTCGCGTCGTACTACCCGGACCCCCGCGACGTCGACGAGGTGCTGGCGGTCGTCGGCCTCACCGAGAAGAAGGACGCGGCCCTGCGCGACCTCTCCGGCGGCCAGCGCCGCCGGATGGACGTCGCCCTGGGCATCGTCGGCCGTCCCGAACTGCTCTTCCTGGACGAGCCGACCACCGGCTTCGACCCGGAGGCACGCCGTCAGTTCTGGCAGCTGATCCGCGACCTCGCCGCCGACGGCACCACGATCCTGCTGACCACCCACTACCTGGACGAGGCCGAGCAGCTCGCCGACCGCATCGGCGTGCTGGCCGACGGCCGGCTGGTGGAGGTCGACACCCCGGAACGGTTCGGCGGCCGTGCCGAGGCCGGCACCGTCGTCACCTGGAAGGGACCGAACGGCCGCGAGCGCCGCGAGACCACCAACCCCGCGCAGCTGATCGAGGAGCTGTCGCGGGAGTTCGCCGGCGCCGTACCCGACCTGCAGGTGCACCGCCCGAGCCTCGAGGAGACCTACCTCGCCATGATCGGAGAAGCCCGATGACCATCGCCGCCCCCGCCGCCCCCGCCGCCCCTGCCCCCGCCGCCCCTCGCGCGACGGCGGCCGCGGCCGCCGGGCCCCCGCCGCTCCCGTCCCCGATCCGCCTGGGTCTGGCCCGCGGCCTGTTCGAGGTGCGGCTGCTGATCCGCAACCGCGAGGCCATGGTCTTCAGCATCCTGATGCCGATCATGCTGCTGGTCATCTTCGGCAGCCTCTTCGACCAGGTCGTGCCCGGGACCGGCATCAAGATGCGCGAGGTCACCGTGGCGGGCATGATCGGCTCGACCATCATGTCCTCCGCCCTCGGCACCATGGGCATCGGCATCGCGGTGGACCGCCACGAGGGCACCCTGCGCCGGCTCGCCGGTACGCCGTTCCCGCTGGTGTCGTACTTCATCGGCAAGGTCGTGCTGATCCTGGCCCAGGCCCTCGTCCAGGTCGGCGTCATCCTGGCCCTGGGCGTCGCCCTGTTCGGCTTCCAGCTGCCGAAGGACGCCGCGCACTGGTTCACCTTCCTGTGGGTCTTCCTGCTCGGCACCGTCTCCACCGCGCTGATCGGCATCACCATCGGCTCCCTGGCCCGGTCCGCCCGCAACGCCCCCGCGCTGGTCAACTTCCCCTACATCGGCCTGCAGTTCATCTCCGGAGTGTTCTGGGTGATCACCGCTCTGCCCAAGCCGGTCCAGATCGTCGCCTCGCTCTTCCCGCTCAAGTGGATGACCCAGGGAATCCGCTCCGCCTTCCTGCCCGAGTCCTTCGCCGCCGCCGAACCGGCCGGGGCCTGGGAGCACGGGCGGATCGCGCTGGTCCTCACAGCCTGGCTGATCGGCGGCCTGGCCCTGTGCTGGGTCACCTTCCGCCGCAACGCCCGCCGCTTCTAGCGGCGGCGGCCTCCGGGCCGCGCCCGGCGTACCGGCCCCACCACTGGTCCCCCCAGAGAGGATGGCCATGAACCACCCCGACCACCCCGCCGATCCGCCCCGCGTGGACGGCGGCATCGCCGACACCGTCCAGCTCCGGGTCAACCCGCTGCCCGCCCACCGGCTCTCCACCGAGGACCTGCGCAGGTCGCTCGCCCACCTCGCGCTGATCAAGCAGCAGCGGGACTCCTGGCAGCCCCTGGCCTGCGACGAGCTCTACGCCCTCGCCGGCACCGTCGAGGACCCGGAGCGCCGGCGCGGGGTGGTCGCGCTGCGCCGGGCGATCTTCAACGGCCGCGACCCGGGCGCGGCGGCGGCGGACGGACTCCCGGAGGCGACCAGCGCCTGGCTCGCACTCCACCGGGAGCACACCGCCGTC
Organism: Kitasatospora sp. NPDC022785; assembly: GCF_055561295.1. NCBI lineage: Bacteria > Bacillati > Actinomycetota > Actinomycetes > Kitasatosporales > Streptomycetaceae > Kitasatospora > Kitasatospora sp. NPDC022785. Next base: position 238,365 of record NZ_JBVHHB010000007.1, read on the forward strand.
GCCGGCCGGATCCGCGAACGCTACAGCGAGGCCATCGAGCTGGAACGGCGCAACCTGGCCGGCCTGCTCGACAGCCCCACCTTCGGCAAGGCCGTGTCGCTGCTCGCCCCGACCGTGCACGACACGGCCGTCCGGTACGGCGCCGCCGGCGGCGCCACCGACCGCAAGCTGCGCAAGTCCGAGCGCGGACTGATCCAGTACGTCACCCGGGCGCTGCTGCGGACGAGCCCGCTCTCCCAGTTCACCGCCGTCGGCCTGGCCCACTGGGACGAGGACGGCCCGCAGCTCGACGAGGTCGAGTTCGACGGCGCCACGGCACGGGCCTTCGCCGAGATCGACCGCTCCGTGCTCAACCACGTGCTCGGCGGCCTGCCGGTCGTCGGCGGCCCGGCCGGCTGGGTCACCGTCTCGCCGACCCTGCGGGCCGAGGCCGACCGGGTCTACTTCCCGCGCGTGGACGGCGACCGGGTGCGGATGCTCTCCGCCCCGCTCACCCGTCACCTGCGGCTGCTGCTCGCCATGGCCGGGATGGGCCCGTACCACGTCGACCACCTGGCCGAGGACCTCGCTGCCAGGACCGGCGGCAGCCGGCAGGCCGGCGCCGACTACGTCGCCAAGGTCGTCTCCGCCGGCATGCTCACCGCCGTGCCCGGCCCGGACGAGCAGGACCGCACCGGCCTGCGCGCCCTCGGCCGCCGCCTGTTGGACGACCACCCGGCGGCGGGCCTGCTGCTCGAAGAACTCGCCGACGTGGTCGAAGGCATCGAGACCGCACCCGCCGGCCAGCGCCCCGCCCTGGTCGGCCGGCTGCCGCACCTGGAGGAGCGGCTCCTGGAGGTCAGCGGACGTCCGGCCCGGCTGCACGTCAACGAGGACCTCGTCTTCCCGCCCACCGCCCCGAGCCCCGCCGGTCACACCGCGGCCCTCGGCGACCTCGCCGACGTCCTGGAGTTCCAGTCCGCCTACGACCGCTTCCACGAGGTCCGGGCCATGCTCACCGCCGCCTTCGTCGAGCGCTTCGGCGCCGGTGCCTCGGCGGGGCTGATCGAGCACGCCGAGGAACTGGTGAACGAGGTCTACCGGCGTGAGGACCTGCTGCGCACCGCCGGCCCCGATGGTCTCGGCTCCGACGACGGCAGCCTCGGGCAGCTCCACGCCCTGCGCCGCCGCGCCGTCGAGGCCCTGGCCCGGGAGGTGCACGCCGGCCGGCACCGCGACGAGGTGATCTGGGACGCCGGCTACCTCGCCGAGCTCACCGCCGGGCTGCCCGACCGCTTCCGGGCCGTTCCGCTCTCGTACGGGGTGCTCATCCAGCCCGCAGGCGACCTGCTCGTCGTCAACGACGCCTACGCGGGCCACGCCTCGCTGAACTCCCGTTTCCTGCACGCAGCGAGCAGCACCGGCGGCCCCGCCGTCGACCGGCTCGCCGAGCGTCTGCTCGGCCTGTACGGTGCCGACGGCGCCCGGGTGCTCGAGGACCGCGGCCTGTACCGCACCAACATCAACCTCCACCCTCAGGTGCTCCCCGAGACCGTCACCCCACGCGAGTGGGCCACCCTGACGCTCCGCCACGACCCCTTGGCGGACCGCCTGGAGCTGCTCGACCGCGACGGCAGGCCGGTCCGGGTGCTCCCGCTCGGCTCGCAGTACAGCGAGATGTACCCCTTCCCGCTGCGGCTCGCCTACTGGTTGGTCGGTTCCGGCCGTCTGGTGCTCGACTTGCAGGAGAAGGCCCGCGAACGGCTGGCCGAGCGTGACCGCGGCGGCGTCCTCGGCCTGCCCCGGCTGCGGGCCGGCCGGGTGCTGCTCCACCGCCGCCGCTGGTTCCTGGCCGAGGGGGAACTTCCGCAGCCCGAGGCGGCCGAGGAGGAGGTCTCCTACCTGCTCCGCCTCACCGACTGGCGGGCCGGGCACCGGGTCTCCGACGAGGTCTTCGTCAAGACCTCGCTCTTCCAGCAGGACCCGTCCGACTACGTCGGCAGCGCCTCGGAGTGGCGTTCCTTCATCGACCAGCGCCGACGCGGAAAGCCGCAGTACGTCGACTTCTCCAGCGCCCTGATGGCCCGTGTCCTGCCCAAGCTCCTGGAACGCCGCGGCGGTGGATACCTGGAGGAGGCCCTGCCGAGGCTGGGGGAGAGCCCCAACACCTTCGAGTGGATCGTGGAGTTCGACCGCCCTTCCGGCGGCCGCTTCAGCGCCCTCCGCAGGGACGTGACCCGCGCCGGCCTGGTCGGCGTCTGACCCGTCCACCGGTCGGGCCCGCCCAGGGCCGGCCCGACCGGCGACAGACGTCCGTCCGGTGGGCGGCGACCGACGACGGACGGGCGGCCGGTGCGGGCAGGAACCTGCCGCACCGGCCGCCCGTGCCGGTCACCACCTCAGGAGGTGGGGATGGTCCCCAGGCGGCCGGCCTGGAAGTCCTCCATCGCCTGCTGGAGCTCGCGGTGGCTGTTCATCACGAACGGGCCGTAGTGGGCGACGGGCTCCCGGATCGGCTGACCGCCGAGGAGGACGACCTCGAAGTTGGCGCTGCGGGTGTCCTGGGTGTCGTCCGCCCGGATGGTGAGCGAGTCGCCCTCGCCGAAGACGACCGCCTGCCCCATGTGGAACGGGCGCCGCTCCGCACCGGCGGTGCCGCTGCCGGCGAGGCCGTACGCCAGGCCGTTGAAGTCGGCCCGCCAGGGCAGGGTGACCTGGGCGCCGGGGTTCACGGACACGTGGATCATGGTGATGGGCGTGTGCGTGGCGCCGGGGCCCAGGTGGCCCGCGATGTCACCGGCGATCAGCCGGACGAGCGCGCCGCCGTCCTGCGAGGCGAGCAGCTTCACGTTGCCGCCCCGGATGTCCTGGTACTTCGGCGCGATCATCTTGTCCGCGGCGGGCAGGTTCACCCACAGCTGCAGGCCGTGGAACAGACCGCCGGACATGACCAGCGACTCCGGCGGAGTCTCGATGTGCAGCAGGCCGGAACCGGCCGTCATCCACTGGGTGTCGCCGTCGGTGATGACGCCACCGCCACCGTGCGAGTCCTGGTGCACGAAGGTGCCGTCGATGATGTAGGTGACCGTTTCGAAGCCCCGGTGCGGGTGCCACGGGGTCCCCTTCGGCTCCCCGGCCGCGTAGTCCACCTCGCCCATCTGGTCCATCATGATGAACGGGTCCAGGTACTTCTGGTTGATCTTGGCGAAGGCGCGGCGGACCGGGAAGCCCTCGCCCTCGAAGCCTTCCGGGGCGGTCGCGACGGCCAGCACCGGGCGCGGCCGGGCGCCTTCGGCCGGAGCCGCGACACGCGGCAGAACGAGCGGGTTTTCGACGGTCACGGCGGGCATGTCGGCCTCCTTCGGGGGGTTCCTCTGGCCTACGTCCACGAGGTTAGTTCAATTCTCAACAAGAAGCAAGTTGAATTTTGAACCATATGGCGCCGACTCGGCCCTGCGCCCCCTCCAGGATGGATCGGACCCGAAGCGCCCGCCAGTCGTAGGCCGTGCGCGAAGCGGGCGGGCGGTCGCGGAGCGGCTGCTAGCCGTACATGCGGCGCATGGTGAAGTCGACCATCTGCTCGACCGCCTTCGCGTCGAACACCATCCGGTGCTCGCCCTCCATGTCCAGGGCGAAGCCGTACCCGGTCGGCAGCAGGTCGAGGACCTCGGCGCCGGTGACGGTGAAGTGCTTGGAGTCCTTGCCGGCGTACCGGCGCAGCTCCTTCAGCGAGCTGAACATCGGGATCACCGGCGTCGGCGTGTTGTGCAGCGCCAGGAATCCGGGGCGGTCGCCGCGCGGGCAGTGCACCTTGGAGGTGATGAAGATGGCCTGGAAGTCCTCCACCGCCATCGACCCGGTGGTGAAGGCCCGGACGGCGTCCGCCAGCGAGGGCGGCGACGGCTCGGGGTAGAGCGACTGCTGCGACGCCTGCGGCTGCTCGCCGTACGGGCCGGGGCCGGGCATGCCGTTCATTCCCGGCTGCGGTCCCGCCTGCTGCTGGTAGGGATCGCCCGGGTATGCGTTCTGGTCATAGCCGTACACACGGACAGGCTATCGGGAGCGCGGCCGCTCGTGCGGGCGTCGATCCTGACAAGGAGTGGGCGTCCCGGCTTGTGGGACGTGACCACGTTCATAGCGGATTCGCCTCCAGGGGCTTGAAACAAGTTACCGCTGGGTAGCATCATGATGCCTACTGGTGGGTACGGGGCGCCCGAACGCGGCGGTCTCCCGGAAGCGACGAACCGGAGAAAACGGCCATGGGTCACTACAAGTCCAACCTGCGGGACGTGGAGTTCAACCTCTTCGAGGTGTTCGGCCGCGACCAGGTGTACGGCACCGGACCGTTCGCGGACATGGACGTCGAGACCGCGAAGAGCATCCTGAGCGAGATCGCTCGCCTCGCCGAGAACGACCTCGCCGAGTCCTTCGCCGACACCGACCGCAACCCGCCGGTCTTCGACCCGGAGACCAACACCGCCCCGATCCCGGCCTCGTTCAAGAAGAGCTACCAGGCCTTCATGGACGCCGAGTGGTGGCGCCTGGGCATCCCGGAGTCCATCGGCGGCCAGGTCACCCCGTCCTCGCTGATCTGGGGCTTCGCCGAGCAGATCCTCGGCTCGAACCCGGCCATCTGGATGTACTCCTCGGGCCCGGCCTTCGCCGGTGTCATCGCCGACGAGGGCACCCCGGAGCAGCTGGAGGTCGCCAAGCGGATGACCGACCGCCTCTGGGGCTCCACCATGGTGCTGACCGAGCCCGACGCCGGTTCGGACGTCGGCGCCGGCCGCACCAAGGCGATCAAGCAGGAGGACGGCTCCTGGCACATCGAGGGTGTGAAGCGCTTCATCACCTCGGGCGAGCACGACATGTCCGAGAACATCATCCACATGGTGCTGGCCCGCCCCGAGGGCGGTAAGCCGGGCACCAAGGGCCTCGGCCTCTACATCGTGCCGAAGTACGACTTCGACTGGGAGACCGGCGAGCTCGGCGAGCGCAACGGCGTCTACGCCACCAACGTCGAGCACAAGATGGGCCTCAAGGCCTCCAACACCTGCGAGATGACCTTCGGCGCCAAGCACCCGGCCAAGGGCTGGCTGCTGGGCGAGAAGGTCGACGGCATCCGCCAGATGTTCAAGATCATCGAGTTCGCCCGCATGATGGTCGGCACGAAGGCCATCGCCACCCTCTCCACCGGCTACCTCAACGCGCTGGAGTACGCCAAGGAGCGCGTGCAGGGCGCGGACATCTCGCAGTTCCTGGACAAGACCGCCCCGCGCGTCACCATCACGCACCACCCGGACGTGCGCCGCTCGCTGCTCACCCAGAAGGCGTACGCCGAGGGCATGCGCGCCCTCGTCCTGCTCACCGCCTCCACCCAGGACGACGTGCTGGCCGCCCGCCTGCGCGGCGAGACCGACGAGGCCGCCGAGCGCCTGAACGACCTGCTGCTGCCGATCGTCAAGGGCTACGGCTCCGAGAAGTCCTACGAGCAGCTCGCCCAGTCCCTGCAGACCTTCGGTGGCTCCGGCTACCTGCAGGAGTACCCGATCGAGCAGTACATCCGGGACGCCAAGATCGACACCCTCTACGAGGGCACCACCGCGATCCAGGGCCAGGACTTCTTCTTCCGCAAGATCGTCAAGGACGGCGGCCAGGCGCTCACCGCGCTGTCCGAGCAGATCCAGAAGTTCCTCGGCTCGGCCGCGGGCGGCGACGCCCTGGCCGCCGAGCGCGAGCTGCTCGCCAAGGCCGCCGGCGACCTGGAGGCCATCGTCGGCAAGCTGCTGGCCGACCTCTCCTCGGTCGAGCAGGACGTCAAGAACATGTACAAGGTGGGCCTCAACACCACCCGCCTGCTGATGGTCTCCGGCGACGTCGTGGTCGGCTGGCTGCTGCTGCGCCAGGCCGCGGTGGCCCTGGCCAAGCTGGAGGCCGGCGCCTCCGAGAAGGACGTCCCCTTCTACCAGGGCAAGGTCGCGGCAGCCCGCTTCTTCGCCAAGAACATCCTGCCGACCGTCGCCTCGCAGCGCCTGATCGCCGAGGGCATCGACAACGAGATCATGGAGCTGGCGGAGGAGGCGTTCTAGCCTCCGCCCCACCCGTCGCCCGCCGTCGCCCCACGTGGGCCCGGCTGCGCGTGACACCTCTCTGACCGCCTGACCCAACCCTCACGCCGAAGGGCCCGGTTCCGACCGGGCCCTTCGGTGTTTGACCGTCAGGGGGCCGCCGCCCGCGGCCCGGTCCCCTCCCGACGGCCCGCCATGACCGTCCGCGACCGGGCGCAACCGCAGGGTCGCGGCACCCGCCGCGGCGTCAGTTCACGGTTCTGTCTGCGTTGTGCATCCGTTGGGAGGATCCGAGTGTCATGTCCGTGTACGGGCATATGCTCAAGGTGCGAAGCCGACCCCCCATCCGGCTTCGGCCCTCCCTCGACTCAGGAGCAGCATGTCGACCGCCGCCCGCCAGGCCTTCTTCGACCGGACGCACACCGATGATCTGATCGCCTTTCTCGGTACCTCACCGTCGCCGTACCACGCGGTCGCCAGCGCCGCGGAGCGGCTGGAGAAGGCGGGCTTTCGGCAGGTCTCCGAGACGGACTCCTGGGACGCGGTGGCCGGCGGCCGGTACCTGGTCCGGGGCGGCGCGCTGATCGCCTGGTACGTGCCGGAGGGCGCCGGGCCCCAGACGCCGTTCCGGGTGGTCGGCACCCACACCGACTCGCCGAACCTGCGCGTCAAGCCGCTGCCGGACACCGGCTCGGCGGGCTGGCGGCAGGTCGCCGTCGAGATCTACGGCGGCGTGCCGCTGAACACCTGGCTCGACCGGGACCTCGGCCTCTCCGGGCGGCTCGCGCTGCGCGACGGCAGCTCGCGGCTGGTGCAGCTGGACGAGCCGCTGCTGCGCGTGCCGCAGCTGGCGATCCACCTGGACCGCCAGGTCAACGAGGGCATGAAGCTCGACAAGCAGCGCCACCTCACCCCGATCTGGGGGCTCGGCCCGGTCGACGAGGGCTCGCTGATCGCGTACGTCGCGCAGCGGGCCGGTGTCGAGGCCGCCGACGTGGCCGGCTGGGACCTCATGACGCACGACGTCCAGCCCGCCTCCTACCTGGGCCGGGACCGCGAGCTGCTGGCCGGCCCGCGGCTGGACAACCTGCTCTCGGTGCACGCCGCCGCCGCCGCGCTGGCCGCCGTGGCCACCGCGGCCGCCACGGACGGCGCCGAGCTGCCGTACATCCCGGTGCTGGCCGCCTTCGACCACGAGGAGACCGGCAGCGAGTCGGACACCGGCGCGCAGAGCCCGCTGCTCGGCAACGTGCTGGAGCGCACCGTCTACGCGCGCGGCGGCAGCCCCGAGGACCGCGCCCGGGCACTGGCCGGCACCATCTGCCTCTCCTCCGACATGGGCCACGCCGTCCACCCGAACTACAGCGAGCGGCACGAGCCCGGGCACCACCCGATGCCGAACGGCGGGCCGATCCTCAAGGTCAACGTCAACAACCGGTACGCCACCGACGGCGTCGGCCGGGCGGTGTTCGCGGCGGCCTGCGAGAAGGCCGGCGTGCCGTGGCAGACCTTCGTCTCCAACAACGCCATGCCCTGCGGGACGACGATCGGCCCGATCACCGCGGCCCGCCTCGGCATCCAGACGGTGGACTGCGGCATCGCCGCGCTCTCCATGCACTCGGCGCGCGAGCTGTGCGGGGCGGACGACCCGTACCTGCTGGCGAGCGCGATCAAGGCCTTCCTGGAGGGCTGACCAGCGGCATGACGAAGGGCCCGGCGCACGCGCCGGGCCCTTCGCCGTATACCGGGCGTCGCCTACTCCATGCCCGCCAGCACCAGCGGCAGCCGGCGTGCGCCGTCCGCGGCCAGCTTCACCGGGACGCCCCAGTCCTGCTGGTGGACGTGGCAGGCCGGGAACTCGATCTCCGGGTCGTCGTCGCAGGACGCGGCGATCGCCGAGACGTGCAGCACGCCCTCGGTCACCTCGTCGGAGAGCACCAGCTCGCGGGAGAGCGCGGAGTCCGCGCCCGCGCCGGAGACCAGCAGCTCCGGCGGGGTGGAGCTGACCAGCAGCCGGGTGGACGGGCCGTAGCGCTCGTCCAGCTTCTGGCCGGTCGGCGCCGAGAAGACGACGTCCAGCCGGAACGCGCCCGGCGCGACCTCGGTGGCGGCCCGCTGGGTGCGGTGCGCGACCGACTCGACCCGGACGGCCTCCTCGGGCAGCCGCAGCCTGGTCAGCCGGTGGCGGGCCGACTCGACCACCACGATGTCGCCGTCGACCAGCACCGCGCCCGAGGGCTCGCGAAGGTCGGTGGCCAGCGTGGTGACCTCGCCGGTCGCCGGGTCGAAGCGGCGCAGCGCGTGGTTGTAGGTGTCGCTGACGGCCACCGAGCCGTCGGGCAGCACGGTGACGCCGAGCGGGTGCTGGAGCAGCGCCTGGTCGGCCGTGCCGTCGCGGTGGCCGAAGTCGAACAGGCCCGTGCCGACGGCGGATTGAACCGTCTTGGTTTCACGTGAAACCCAGCGCAGCGCCGAGGTCTCCGAGTCGGCGACCCAGAGCTTCCCGCCGTCCGCCGAGACGGCCAGGCCGGACGGCTGGGCGAACCAGGCCTCGGCGGCCGGTCCGTCGACCAGGCCCTCGTTGGTGGTGCCCGCCGCGACGCCGACGGTGCCGGCCGCCGGGTCGTACGCCCACAGCTGGTGGACGCCGGCCATCGCGATCCACACCTTGCCGTCGAACCAGGCGACGTCCCAGGGCGAGGAGAGGTCCACCTCGCGGGCCGGGCCCTCGGTGGCGGAGCCCTGCCACCACTGCCGGCCGGTGCCGGCCAGCGTGGTGACGCTGCCGTCGGCCAGCCGGACGCCGCGCAGCGCGTGGTTGACGGTGTCGGCGACGATCACGTCGTAGGCGCTCCCCTCCGGCAGCAGCGCCAGGCCCTGCGGCTCGCTGAACCGGGGCTCGGTGCCGTCCACCAGGCCGCGCACGCCGTCGCCGATCCTGCGGACCAGCGTCTCGCCGTCCTCGGCCAGCTCGACCAGCGAGTGGTGCCCGGAGTCGGCGACCAGGAAGTGGCCGTTCGGCAGCCGGACGGCCTTCCCCGGGAACCTGAGGTCCCCCGCGGTGGGCTCCGGCGCCACGTACGGGCCGTCGCCGCGGCGCAGCGTGCCCTTGGCGGCGTGCTCCGCCTCCAGCTCCTCGACCAGCCGGGCGATGGCGTGCGCGTGTCCCTCGCCGGCGTGCTGGGCGACCACGTACCCCTCCGGGTCGATCACCACCAGCGTCGGCCACGCCCGCACCGCGTACTGCTTCCACGTCGCGAGCGCCGGGTCGTCCAGCACCGGGTGGTGCACCTCGTACCGCGCCACGGCGTCCACCACGGCCTGGTGGTCGGCCTCGTGCACGAACTTCGGAGAGTGCACGCCGACGATCACCACCGTGTCGCGGTGCTTCTCCTCCAGCTCGCGCAGCTCGTCCAGGACGTGCAGGCAGTTGATACAGCAGAAGGTCCAGAAGTCTAGTACGACACACTTACCTCGCAGGTCGGCAAGCTTGAGTTCCTTGCCGCCTGTGTTGAGCCATCCGCCTGCCCCGACCAGCTCGGGGGCGCGTACACGTGCACGAGAAGCCATGTCCACATCTAACCGCAGAGGGTGCTGCTGCATTTCACGTCCGGGCAGTGGTCGTGTGTCAGTCCACCGCTGTAGTGTTCGATAGATGTTCGATTAGGCCCCTGGTTCATCGGGCGGCGGCATGGGCGACACGTGGTTCAGTTTCACGCGCGAGTTACTGGATTGGAGTATGCTCTGACTCATGAGCGAGGAAGAGGACGCCATTGGCGATCTTGAGGGCTCTGGTGCCCTCGACGCGATTCGTTGGGCCGGCGAGTCCGCGTACAGCCGGCTGCTGGAGGACTATGACCCCGCGACGGGCTACGACCAGGGGTGGATCGGCTACACGGCTCACAAGCTCCTGAAGGACCGCCTCCACCGAGTCTTCTCGTGTGGCCCCTACGTTGTCGGCGCGGGTGAGGCCGACGCGGGTATGGACGTCGTGGCGGGTGGGCTGGGCGACAGCTACCTTTCGATGCCCAGGATCTCTGCTGGGGTGGCATCGGTCTCCGACCTGAACGGATCTCCGGGTTGGCAGTCGGGCGAGTGGCGATGGCTGCTGACTTCGTATCCGCATGGGACTGTGGACAAGATCCATTGGCAGCAGAAGAGCCCGACCAAGCGCAAGGTTGCCGCCCAGCGGAGTCCCGACGTTCCAATGCTGCCCTTCGAGGAGATCGAGATGTTCGAGGACATCTCGCTCCAGCCGGAGGTTCTGGAGCTGGATGTGGAGGCTGTGATGGCCAGAACGCTCGTGGTTGCGCACAGCGTCCACCCGGAGTTTCGCGTTCGTGAGTTCTTCATCGGCCGTCCGCGAATGAACAAGGGCGGGGGAGCGGCCTGGTGGTGGAAGCATGACCTGCTGAAGAATGCCCCTGGCTTCGGTGGCTATGCTCCCGTCACGACACAGCCGGCACCCCTGGCGCCCACTCCTCATGTTGTTCCCGATGCGCCTGTTCGTCGGCGTGTTCAGCCGATGGAAGCGCATACCCGAGACACGATTGGATAGACATGCACACCGTTCACCGTCCGGCACCTCAGGTCGGTGATGTAGCGCGCCTGTTTGACGGCAGGCGTCTTCGGCTGGCCCGTCAATTGGCGGGCCTCCGTAAGAACGCTCTCGCCGCAATGATCGGCAAAACGCCGACGGCCGTAGCTTCATACGAGAATGGAAGTAAGCGGCCGGCGGCGGCAACAGTGGCTCAGCTGTGTCTCTCATTGGGTGTAGACCCGGCATTCTTCTTGTCGGGCCCTGGAGAGATTGATTTCTCTGACCGCGCTCCCCATTTTCGATCGCTTAGATCGACGACGCAGATCTCCCGCGATCAAGCCACGGCCTACGGCTTGGCCACCATTGACGCGGCTGCCTCGCTTGAGCGGCACATTGAATTTCCCGAGGTAGACCTTCCCAGCGTGCCGGTTGATGTTGAATCGGAGCTGGAGGAATCACCGGAAAGAGCCGCTCGCGAACTCCGGAAGCTCTGGAATCTTTCGGAGGGTCCCGTTGGTCATCTAGTCCGCATTGCAGAGAATCATGGAATTCTCATCGTTTTCAGTCCGCCGCAGACCTCTTCGGTGGATGCCTATTCATTTGACAGCAGGGTTCGTCCCGTCATTGTGCTGAACCCGACGAAGCGAGACTACTTTAGGCAGCGATTTGATGTAGCGCATGAAATCGGCCACCTAGTGATGCATGCGGACTCGGAGCCTGGTGGCCGTAAGGTTGAGGATCAGGCGCACAATTTTGCTGCCGAGCTTCTGATGCCTGCCGATGTGATGAAAGACCTGCTGCCGTCGTCGGCGGATTGGGCCCGGCTTGCTCAGATCAAGCAAACCTGGGGGGTCAGTCTTCAAGCACTCCTTTATCGTGCTCGTCGGCTGGGGGTAATGGGAGAGGTGACATATAGGAACGCCATCTCCTTCTTGTCTGCGAAAGGCTGGCGCAGACAGGAGCCGGGCGTAATGCCGGCGGTTGAGCAGCCGTCTCTACTGGCCCAGGCTGTGGGGCTGCTAGAGGAGGACGGCGCAGTTCTGGATGGATTGGCCTATGAGGCCCGAGTGCCAGTCTCCCTATTTGAGACGATTGTATCGCGAACGCCCCAGGCTTCATTGAGTGGTGCGTTCGCAGGTGCTCCGGAGATTGACTCGCTTCCGAGCGGAGTGTTCTCCATTCTGTCCCGGGGAGAGGCTAGGTGATATATGTTGTGCGACCAATATTTTCGAAGAATTGATTTCTGTCAGCGCGTGCTGGGGTTCGGGCCGCCGGTCTAGCCGAGATAGGGGGAAGGTCTCTGCTCTAGGAAGTGGCGGAGCCGTAGCTGCTGGGTGTGGTGCATCGGTAGGTCGGCGATCTCCTTGGGGAGGACGAAGCGGAGATCGGTGGACTCGTCGGAGATGCGCAGCGTGCCGCCTGTCACCCGGGCGGTGAAGCAGACATTGAACTGCTGCCGCACCTCGCCGTCCGAGTAGGCGATGACGTGGCGTGGGTCGGTGTATGTGCCGACCAGGCCGGTGATCTCGACTTCCAGGCCGGTCTCCTCGAAGACCTCCCGCACAGCCGTGCCCGGTAGCGACTCGCCGAGATCCATCGTTCCGCCGGGCAGGGCGTACAGGCCGTTGTCGACCCGTCGCTGGAGCAGGATGCGCCCCGTCTCGTCCGTCACGACGGCGGAGGCGGCGACCACCAGGCGGTTGGGCTTGGGGGCGTCGGGATCGTCGTAGTACTCGGTCCGTGCCACGGATCAGTTCTCCTCGACCGGTCGGGCGGTGCTCCACACCGCATCGAAGCTCGAAGCGTAGGTGTCGAACAGCGTTCCCGCACCTGTCCGTCGAAGGTGCCAGACGGGCGCTCCGAAGGCGTTCACGCCCCATACGTGGGGGTTCACCAGCAACTGGTCATCGGCCCGGTAGAGGCTGTTGTAGAGCGTGGTGCCGTGGGTGCGGATCTCGATGCCGGGCGTGCCGATGAGCGGCCGGTAGTGCAGGAGGGCGAGCCTGCACCGGGACTCGATGCCGTGGCCGAACTTCTCCTCCTCCCCGCGCTGCCGCACGTTCTCGCTGTCGGGGTCGCCGATGGCGATCCGGACCGTACTGCCCTCGGCGGCGCGCTCCCGGAGCAGATCGTTGAGCCGTGGGTATGCCTCGTGGAGGAAGACAGCGGCGTAGACGAGCACATCGATACGCTCGGTGGCCTTCTCCAGCAAGTCCACGATGACGGACACTGGCAGATCGGCCCGCTGCTCGTACAGGGCCACCAGTTCGGGGCTTATCGCTCGCGCGGCACGTGGCTGCCGCAGACTCGGCCACAGTACGAACATGTCGTCTCCCAGCGCTTCGGCGGCCAGGCGGGCCGTCCCCAACCGGGGCGTCCGGTTCTGATTGGCCCAGCGCTCAACCGACTTGGTGTCGACGCCGGCCTTGTCCGCCAGAGCGGCACACGTCCAACCACCCGACGCCATAACGGCTTTCAGTCTCTCGTTCGGCATCTCGCGTGTCTCCCCGCAAAGTCCGGACTCTTGTAGGGACGTTGTACCGCCCGAGGGACGTTCTGGAGTGTCCTTTGCATGAGGTTTCACCGTCCCGGGCGCTGTCAGATCTTGGTGACAACTCGGTGGAGGAAGACCAATGACGGCGAAGAACCGGAGTGCGCAGATGTACCCCGAACGCAGGGCGGTGCGTCGCAGGACGTTGGCGTCGTTCAACCGTGTCAGCGACCACGACACCGGGATGTCGGCCTGGGCGGTCACCCGAGCGCTGCCCGAGTACCAGGACACGACGGTGCCCTGTGACGGGAGTTAGCCGCATGTCGATCGTCGGACGCATCCTGCCGATCACGACCGAGACCGCCCCGGACGCCGGCCAGTGCCCCGGGTGCGGCCTCTTCGACGGCATGGAGGCGCAGTACCCGGACATGCCCACGATCCTGCGCAAGGTCGCCAGGTGGCGTGCCCAGCACGTGGACGACGGGGAGTGCCTGGCGGTGCGCCATGACGGATGACGCCCAGGGAGCCCCGCAGGCCCCCACGGAAGGCCCTTGTGAGGATGCTGCGCCCGTGGACCCGTTCGGCTGGACGAGGTCCCACCCGCGGCCCCCATCGCGGCCCGCCGTGCTCCTACCGGTCCTGTCTCCGGAGGAGTTCAGCGACGCCCCGTTGACGCCCGAGGAGCGCGACCGGCGGGCAGATCTGCTCACCAGACTGCGAGAAGCCAACCACCCGTGGCGCTAACGTGCCTCGCGGACTCGCCTTCAGTGCACTGAGCACCCCGCTAGCGACCGTTAGAGGTGCCTTCGCGACCCCGTTTCTCTACAGCTCTTGATCTGAAGTCTCTTGCATAGATGGCTAATTGATCACCGTGGGGCAGGAAATCGGCAACATACCCAGGACGCGTGTTTCGAGCTGGGGCCGGGATCGCCAGCGGCCGCAGATCGTGAACTTTCACAGCGCCCTGCCCGAGGCTCCCAGGACGGCAAAGAGCCGCCTACCCGCAGCGGGCAGACGGCTCTCACGGCGGACGCGGCGGCTACGAACCGGCGTCCTCCAGGTGCCGGTACAGGGTCGCCCGGCTGCCCCCAAGCGCCTTCGCGATGCTGCTCACACTCTCCCCCTTCGCCCGGCGGGCGCGGGCAACGGTCAGCTTGTCCTCGCTGATCACGGACGGCCGCCCGCCGGTCCGCCCCTGAGCCTTGGCCGCTTCCAGTCCGGCGCGGGTCCGGTCCTTGATCAATGAACGCTCGAACTCGGCCATCGCGCCGACGACCTGAAGCATGAGCCGCCCGTCCGGAGTGTTCGGGTCGATGCTGGCCAGAGCGCCCGTGAGGACCTTGAAGCCGATCCCGCGCGCTGACAGTGCGTCCACCATGGTCACGAGGTCGATAACGACAGGGGTTCCGAGGGGGTTTTGAGACGCGTTTTGAACACCGAAACGGGGTCGCTGCGCCCCGTTGGCGGGCCGTCTCACAAACCATCGTTTTTGAGACGTCCTCCGGGGGTGACCTAACGTCACGGAGGCTGAGGTGGCGGGCGAATCGTGTGGGCGCCTTGGGGGCAGCCACCTTCCCCAGACTCGTACGGCTTGGGAGAACCAGCACCCAAGCGGTCGGCGGGATGCGTCGTCGGGGTCATCCCCCTCCCCCATGGTCCTGGAGTGGCCAAAGTGCCCGACTAACCCCTTATTTCTAAACCTCTTAACACGAGTAAGAAGAAACCTGGAGAGACCCAAAGTTTCGGCACTTTCACCCCCTGGCGCTACGAGGAGTGACGACAGCGAAGGAGTCATGACGTACCGTGACGACTCCCGCGTTTGTTTCTCTCCATGCGCTGCGGCTCTGGCTGTCTGGAGCGCAAGCCCTTCCAGTGGTGGTTTGGTGTTTGGGACGTCGATCCTGGCTTCCCTTAGAAATCTCTATGGTGAGTTGAGAAGAGGCGTCAAAACACCAAACCACCATCGGCCCCGCTGTGGCGGTGGAGACTATTCCTTGATCTCGGCCCACTTGATGCGGACCCGCTGCTCCGGGATGAAGCGCTTCCCGCGTTCGCCCTTGCTGATGAACACGCCGTCTATGGCCAGGGACAGGCGGTCCCGCTTCTCATCCTGCGTCGAAGCCTCCCAAGCCGGGTACAGCAATTCGCTGTCCAGCATCGGAGTGATGTCGACGGCGGGGAGTGGGATGTTGGCGAGGTCGGCGCGCAGGCCGTCGATGCGACTCTGGAGCCGGGTGGCGAGACGTTCGTATCGGTCGAGAGCACCAGGGCGGTCGAACTCGCGACGGACGTAGCGTGCTTCTTCGAGGTCGGCCAACCGGGCTTCCTGGTCGGTGATCTCGTCGGCTACCGCGTCTCGCTTGGCGAAGGTCTCGGGGTCAGTTCGCTTCACCCATCGGTCAGCGATGGTCACCAGCAGCGGGTCGTCCAACTCCAGAGCGGGGAGCAGCGACAGGAAGCACTCGGACACGTACGCGTCCACCCGGTCGGCCATGGCACTGGCGCCGGGGCACTGGTTGCCCGCCCGGCGGGCCATGCACTGGTAGCTGTTGCCCACCTTGTGCATCCGGCGACCGCACCCTGGCACGTCGCAGAACACCAGACTGGTGAGCAGCGCCGTGCCGTTCGGCTTCGGCATCCGCTTGCCCGCGTGGGCACGGGTCCGGGATTCGAGCTCCCGGATGATCCGCTCGCGCTCGCCGACCGTGACGATCCCCTCGCCGATGTTGACCGTGGCCAGCGTTTCGGGGTCTCGGTAGGGGAACACACGGCTGGTGAACTTCCGGCTGCCGTCCTCGGCTTCGATGGTTTCGGTCTCGGGCATGAGTCCGGCGAAGGCAGGCGACTTGACCAGGTTCATGATGCTCGCGGCGTTCCACTGGCCGCCCCGGGCAGAGGGGATGTCGTACTCGTTGAGCAGCCGGGCGATTTGCACGAGGGACTTGCCGGCCAGCGCGTCATCGGCGATGAGGCGGGCGTAGACGGCCGTCTCGGGGTCGTGCACCAGCTTCTTCGTGGCGGGGTCGACCAGCAGCCCGTACGGCGGCTGTCCGCCGACCCACTGCCCCTGTCGGCGCAGGTGGCGCTTGGCGTGGGCAACCCGAGTCCCGAGGTTCTTCGACTCGGAGCGGGCGAGTTCGGCGAGCATGGCGACGACCATGCGGGCCGAGTCGTTCGAGGTGTCGAGGCCGTCCACGACAGAGACCAGGCGCCCGCCCGCCTTCTCGATGTCGTCCAGGACCTTGCCGACCTGGCCGATGCCTTTGCGGGACAGCCGGTCCAGCTTCCACACGATCAGCGTCCCGACGACGCCCGCCGTGACGGCGGCAAGGGCGGAGTCGAACCCCTTGCGCTCAACGTCCTTGAAGCCGGAGCGCCCCCGGTCGATGTGGACCTTGCGGACCGTCAGCCCGTTGCGCTCGGCCCACGCACGGCAGTCGGCTTCCTGCCGTTCGATCGCCGTCTTGCCGTCCCGGTCCAAGGACAGCCGAAGGTACAGGTCACACAGGGTGTGGTGGTGCACGTACGCCCCCTCTGGAGTTCCCTACATTGTGTAGGACTTCCAGAAGTCCAGGATGGTGATCTTGCCGCGGAAGTCGGCGAGCGCCAGCTCCTTGCCGCCGGTGTTCAGCCAACCGCCTGCCCCGACCAGCTCGGGGGCGCGTACACGTGCACGAGATGCCATGAGGCAATCAAACCTCACCCGGCGGGAGGGTATTCCAGCCGCCAGCGGGTCTCGCCGTCCTGGTGCTCGTCGGTGGGGGTGAGGCCGAGGGCGCGGGCGACGGCTGCGGAGGCGTGGTGGGCGGGGTGGATGTGGGCGAGGACGGTGGTGGTGCCGGCCGCCCGGAGGTGGCCGAGGAGGGCGCGGGCGGCCTCGGCGGCGAGGCCGCGGCCCTGCCAGGGGGTGCCGACGACCCAGGCGACCTCGGTGGCGTCGGGGTCGACGGTGGCCTGGACGTAGCCGGCCAGGCAGCCGTCGGCGCGCAGCCGCAGGGCCCAGTTGCCCCAGAGCTCGTCCGGGTCGGGGGAGCCGGCGGCGAGCCGCGCGTAGCCGGCGCGCAGCGCGTCGGCGGTGTCCGGTCCGCCGCCGATGAAGGTGTACAGGGCCGGGTCGGCGAGGACGGCGGCCATTTCCTCGGCGTGTTCGGGGCCGAGCGGGACGAGATCGAGGCGGTCGGTGTGCAGGGTGGCGGTGGAGACGGCGGTGGTGTCGGTGGTGTCGGGATCCATGGGGGTATTCAACGCCGGGGCGCGCAGTGCTTCGCGCCGGGTCACGGATCGGGTCGAATGGCGGGCGCACGTCCACACGAGCCTGGCCCTTCGCGCGTCAGCGGCTCACTGCCGCGGGCTTCACCGTGCCGCCGGGGAGCTTTGAGGCGTCGGCCATGATCAGCGTGCACATCACGTACCGGAACCCTTGATTCCATTCGCTTTCGTCGCTCGTTGTCCAGGCCTTGAGATCGTGGCCGCCGTTCCTGTAGGCCCCGTATTCCTGCGTGCAGAGTTTGGGCGCGTCCGTCTCGCTCACCGACTTGTAGGTCACGCCGGCGGGTGGCAGGACGAAGCCCAGCACCTGCTCTTGATGTGGCACGTTGCAGTCCGCGAGGGTGATCGGAATGGTGTTGTCCTGCTCCTTCTGCGTGTCGATGCAGTCGCCGACCGACGTGTCGGCCAGGTAGAGCTCCAGGCCGATCTGGCGGAACGCGCCCACTGGCCCCACGATTCCGATGGACTTGCCGAAGACCAGGCAGGGCATGGCGCGCACGCCGCTGTCCCAGCCCTGTTTGCTCGGCGGAACGGCATACGACTGTGCGTCCGCCAGCGACTGGACGGTCGCCCGCAGCCGTGCATCGCAGATGGCATTGCCGTTTTGCATCGCATCGTCCAGGGAGTTCACGTCGGCCATATCGACCACCTGACCGTCCGGGGTCTCCTTGATGCAGTCCAGGACGCCGAGCTTGGGCAGCCCTTGGAACTTCGCGCCGTTCCACACGGCGGTGACGCAGTCGCCCCGCTTCAGTTCCTGCTGCAGACCCACGGCGTCCCCGTAGGGCGGTACCGGGCCGACAGAAGCCGGGGGCGAGGATACGCCCGGGCTGGTAGCCGGGGCTGAGGAGGTGCCCGAGCCGCCGAGCAGGGTCGCCCCTGCCCACAGAGCGCCGCCCAGGACCAGTGCCGCGGCCACGACGACGGCCACGGTACGGCCGGCCGGGATCTTACGACGGCGTTTGGGCTCCGGTGTGCCCGGTGTGCCCGCTGTGCCCGGCTGGGGAGGCCGCTGCTGGACCGTCGGAGGTGGCGGCGGTGGCGGAGGCGGGCCCGTGGGGGTCACGATCGTCGGGGTGGGTTCGGGCGGCGGGGCGGGCTCGGGCGCAGCGGAGGCCCCGGCGAGCTTCTCGGCCGCCTCGTCACCCGTCATCCGCTCCGCCGGGTCCTTGGCCAACAGGCCCTTGATGACAGGCACCAGGGGCCCCGTGATGTAGGCCGGCAGCGCGGGTTCCCCGAACAGGAGCGCGGTCAGGGAGGCGGCGTCGCTGTCCGCGTCGAAGGGGCCTCTGCCCGCGACCGCGAAGTACAGCGTGGCGCCGAGGGAGAACAGGTCGGACTCCGGGCTCGGCTCCCCGCCGCGCGCCCGTTCCGGGGCCAGGTAGCCGGGAGTCCCCACGATCCCGGAAGCCGAGGTGAGCCGTGGCTCTCCCGAGGCCGGCTCCAGCGCGATGCCGTAGTCGGCCAGCAGCACCCCTCCGCTTTCCCCGGGGCGCGACGTCCGCGGTGCGGGGCTCGTCAGCAGGATGTTGGCCGGCTTGACGTCCCGGTGCAGGATGCCGAGCCGGTGGCCCTCCGTCAGGGCATCGAGGACGGCCAGACCGATGCGCGCGACCTCCGCGGGCGGCAGCGGCCCGTGCTCGCGCACGAGGGCCTCCAGGTCCGTCGCGCCGGGCACGTACTCCATGACGATCCACGGCAGACCGTTCTCCTCGACGATGTCGTGCACCGTGGCGACATGCGGGTGGTTCCGCAGCCTGGCAGCATGCCGCGCCTCACCGCGGGCCCTGGCGATACGGGCGCTCATCTCCTGCTCCGGCAGGCCCGGCGGGACGTCGATCTCCTTGAGCGCGACATCGCAGGCCAACACCTCGTCATGGGCGAGCCAGACCCGGCCCATGCCCCCGGCGCCGAGCCGCCGTACCAGGGTGTAGCGCCCTGCGACCACCCGTCCGGTATCGTCCTCGGCCCCTGTCATGGTCAACAACGTAGGGTGCTCGAAAAATCAGGGCAATCGGCGCATGCCAATCAGGTGACGGCCCTGAGTGCCCGATGAGGACCCATGAGTTCGGACGCTGTCGGTCAGTGAAGCGTAGTCAGTGATTCGGGGTCGGCTGGTTCGGCTCCACGATGACGTGCGGCAGGAAGCGGGCGCCCTGGTGGGTGATCGGGCTGTCGTCCGTCTCGCGGATGCCGAGGCCCGCCGCCTCGCCGTCGACCACCCAGGTGCCGAGCACCGGGCGGTTGCCGTCGAAGTCGGGCAGCGGGTGGTACTGCTGGTAGCAGTGGCCCTCGGCGCCGTAGCGGTCCGGGTCGCCGGCCCAGTCGGCGAGCCGGGTCTCAGCCGGACAGGGCCAGCGCCAGGGTGCCGACCATGCCGAGGGTGACGAAGCCCGATCGGCGTCGGGCGTCCCGTCCCGGGGTACCGGATCCGGTGACTGCGGAGGAGGGCGTCGGCGGCGTCATGGCGCCCGATGGTACGCGTGGGGCCGGAGAGTACGGGAGGGGCCACGGATCCCGGGGGGTGCCGCGGCCCGATGGGATATGTTTTGCCGATCCTTGACCGTGGGACCCGGCCGGACGGGCCGGCCCAGTGAGTGGACGCGGGGGACAGACCTGTGAACGACATCCTGCACGGCCTCGGTGCGGCTGCCGCCTTCGGCGGCGTCGGCGTGGTGCTGCTGCTCCTCGGCGTCTGCCTGGTGGACGTGCTGACGCCGGGAAGGCTCGGCCACCAGATCTGGGTCGAGCGCAACCGCAACGCCGCCGTGCTGCTCAGCTCGGCGCTGCTCGGCATCGGCGGCATCGTCTTCACGGCGATCCTCTACACGTACGAGGACTTCGGGAAGGGCCTGGTCTCCACGGCCTGCTTCGGCCTGCTCGGCCTGGTGCTGATGGCCGTCGCGTTCTGGGTGGTGGACGTGCTGACGCCGGGCAAGCTCGGCGCGATCCTGGTCGATCCCGAGCCACACCCGGCGGTGTGGGTCTCGGCCAGCTGCAACCTCGCGGTGGCGGCGATCGTGGCGGCGTCGATCGCCTGAGCCCGTCCCGCCCTCCCGCTCAGGCGGGGCCGCTCGGTCGGGCGGGGCCGTCTGGCCGGGCGGGGTGTGCCACCCCGCCGAGGACGTGCTCGCGGCCCCAGGCGCCCAGCGGTGCCAGCGCCGCGTTCAGCCGCGCGCCGACCGGCGTCAGCGCGTACTCCACCCGCGGCGGCACCTCGTCGTACGCCTCGCGGTGCACGATGCCGTCCGCCTCCAGCTCGCGGAGGTGGGCGGCGAGCACCTTCTCGGTGATGCCCGGCACCAGGCGGCGCAGCTCGCCGAACCGGCAGCCCGGGCGCTCGTCCAGCGCCCAGAGGATCAGCACCTTCCACTTGCCGCCGATCACGTCCATCGCGGCGTCGATCCCGCAGACGTACGCGCCCGGCCTCGGCACCGTCGCCATGCCCCACCCCTCACCCCGGCCCGACCTGCTCGCTCACCTCAGGGTAACCACCCACTTCGAAGTGCGTACTTGATCATGCCCGGGGCCTGCGACGAGCCTGATCGGCATGACACAGAACACCGTCGACCCCGCGTCGAAGACCCCGGTCACCCTGCTCGGACTCGGCGCGATGGGCACCGCGCTCGCCCGTGCCTGGCTCGCCACCGGGCACCCGCTGACCGTCTGGAACCGCACCCCCGCCCGTGCCGAACCGCTCGCCGCCCGGGGCGCCGGCGTCGCGGCCACCGCCGCCGAGGCGGTCGCCGCCAACCGGCTGCTGGTCGTCTGCCTGCTGGACGACGCCTCCGTCGACGAGGCACTGGACGGGGTCGACCTGGCCGGCAAGGACCTGGTCAACCTGATCACCAGCACCCCCGGCCAGGCCCGCGCCCGGGCCGAGTGGGCCCGCGAGCGCGGCGCCCGCTACCTGGACGGCGGGATCATGGCCGTACCGCCGATGATCGGCACCCCGGCGGCCGGCCCGTACGTCTTCTACAGCGGCTCGCGCGAGCTGTTCGAGGAGCACCGGGACACCCTCGCCGTCCCGGCCGGAACCACCTACGTCGGAGCGGACGCCGGCTTCGCCGCGCTGCACGACGTGGCGCTGCTGAGCGCGATGTACGGCATGTTCGCCGGGGTCGCGCACGCCTTCGCGCTGGTCCGCAAGGAGTCCGTCGCCCCGGCAGACCTCGCCCCGCTGCTCACCTCCTGGATCGGCGCGATGGCCGGATCGGCGGCCAGGACCGCCGAGCAGCTGGAGAGCGGCGACTACACCCAGGGCGTCGTCTCCAACCTCGCCATGCAGGTCGCCGGGACGTCCACCCTGCTGCGCACCGCCGAGGAGCAGGGCGTGAGCGCCGAACTGCTCGCGCCCTACCTGGCCCTGATGGAGCGGCGGCTTGCGGAGGGCGGCGGCGCGGAGGACCTCACCGGGGTGATCGACCTGCTGCGGCGGTAGGCCGGTGCCCGCCCGCTACCCCGCCGGGCGGTCGGTGAGGGGGCGGCGGCGCAGCGCCGCGTCGGTGAGGGCGGGGGGCTGCCAGACGCCGTCGGGGTGGTAGAGGTTGGTGCCGGGCGGGACGATCGCGTCGATGCGGTCGAGGGCGGCGTCGTCCAGGACGAGGTCGGCACCCTTGAGGGCCGCTGCCAGCTGCTCCCCGGTGCGCGGGCCGATGATCACCGAGGTGACGGCCGGGTGCGCCAGCGGGAAGGCGAGTGCCAGCTCGGGCAGGGTGCGGCCGAGGTCGTCGGCGAGCGCGGTCAGGTGCTCGACGGCGTCGAGCTTGGCCGCGGTGACCGGCAGCGCCGGGTCGAAGCGGGCCGGGGTGAGGGCGGCCCGGCCGGTGGTGAGGTCGATCGGGCGGTCCTTGCGGTAGCGGCCGGTGAGGAAGCCGGAGGCGAGCGGGCTCCAGGTCAGCGCGCCCATGCCGAGCCGCTGGACCGTCGGGAGCACGTCCCGCTCGATGCCGCGGGCGAGCAGCGAGTACGGCGGCTGCTCGGTGCGGAAGCGCGGCAGGCCGCGGCGGTCGGCGACGTGGTACGCCTCGACGATCTGTTCGGCGGGGAAGGTCGAGCAGCCGAAGGCGCGGATCTTGCCGGCCCGGACGAGGTCGCCGAGCGCGGAGAGGGTCTCCTCGATGTCGGTGGTGTGGTCGGGCCGGTGGACCTGGTAGAGGTCGATCCAGTCGGTCCGCAGCCGCCGCAGGCTCTCCTCCACCTCGCGGACGATCCAGCGGCGGGAGTTGCCGCCCCGGTTGCGGCCCTCGCCCATCGGGAAGTGCACCTTGGTGGCGAGGACGACGTCGTCGCGGTTGCCGCGGCTCTGCAGGGCCTTTCCGACGATCTCCTCCGACTCGCCCGCCGAGTACATGTCGGCGGTGTCGACGAAGTTGACGCCCTGGTCGAGGGCGGTGTGGATGATCCGGGCGCAGTCGTCGTGGTCGGGGTTGCCGACCGCGCCGAACATCATGGTGCCGAGGCAGTAGGCGCTCACCTCTATGCCGGTGCCGCCGAGGACGCGGTAGCGCATGGTTCTGGTCCCCCTGGTGGTGAGTGGGTGGCCGTCCCTGTTCGGGAGCCGTGTTTCCGCTCCCGACGGTAGGGCCTGGAGCGCGCTCCAGCGCAAGGGGCGGCGGGGGCCGGCGCTCCGCCGGAATCCGGCCGGGCTTCTCGGACCGCGGCCGGGCTTCTCGGGACTCCGGCCGGGCTTCTCGGGACTCCGGTCCTCCCTCCGGAGGGGGAGGGGGTCCCCTGGGAGGGGGAGGCCGGGGCGGGGCGGCCGGTGGGAGCTTGGGGGCATGACAGCTGCGAGCGGTTGGGCGACGGTGCGGGGGGCGGGCGAGCGGGGCGTGCCCGGGCGGGGTGCGGCTGGGCCGGGTGCGTCCGGGTGGGGCCGGGACGGCCGGGGGGTGGCCGTCTGGGGCGTCGCGTACGCGGGCTTCGGGGTCGGCTGCGCGGCGACCGGGACGGCGCTGTTCGGGGTGACCTGGCTGGGGTGGGCGGTCGCGGCGGTGGGTGTTGCCGCCGCCCTGGCCGGGGCCGCGACGGCGTGGTGCGGACTGCGCCCGGCGCTGCGGGCGGTGCTCGGGACGCTCTGCGTCCTGTCCGGCGTGGCGGCGTTCAGTCTGCTGATGGACGTCATCACGCTGGTCTTCAACCAGAACGTGGACAGTTGGCCGGCTGCGGCCCAGCGTGCGCTGTCGGCGCTCGGCGCCGTCCTGCTGGCGGCCACCGCGAGCACCGGCCGTTCGCCCGCCCGGGCGGGCGGAGCGGACGCACCCCCGGCGCCGTCGGCGGCCTCGGGGCAGGTCCAACTGGCGGCCCTGGCCGGGACGGTGGCCTTCGTGCCGTACGTCGTGATGAAGGTGACCTGGGCCCTCGGCGGCACCTTCGCCGGCCTGAGCGGGGCCGCGATGCGGGCCAATGCCGAACGCAACGGCGCCTCCGGGCTCTGGCTCACCCTGGCGTCCTGGGGCGTGGACGCGACGGCGCTGCTGGCGGTGCTCGGCGTGTTCCTGCTCTGGGGTCTGGTCCGCCCGTGGGGCCAGGTGTTCCCGCGCTGGACGCTGCTGCTGCGCGGCCGCCGCGTGCCCCGCTGGCTGCCGCTCACCCCCGCGCTGCTCGGCGCCGCCACCCTCGCGCCGTACGGGATCTTCGGCATCGGGTACGCGGCGCTCGCCACCACGGGTCTGGTGACCGTGCGGCGCGGGGAGTTCCCCACCGAGGCGGACATGCTGCTGGTCTGCTGGATCGGTCTGGGCGCATTCGCCGTCTACGGCGTGGCCCTGGCGGCCGCCGCGCGCTCGTACTGGCGCCGCACCGGGTGACGGGC
This sequence comes from Kitasatospora sp. NPDC022785, assembly GCF_055561295.1. Lineage (NCBI taxonomy): Bacteria > Bacillati > Actinomycetota > Actinomycetes > Kitasatosporales > Streptomycetaceae > Kitasatospora > Kitasatospora sp. NPDC022785. The sequence goes on from NZ_JBVHHB010000007.1 coordinate 262,526, forward strand.
GGGGTGGCGTGCCGGGTGACCGACGGGCGCCGCACCCGCTGCCGGGCGGGGTGGCGTGCCGGGTGACCGGCGGGGGTGACCGGCGTGCGGCGCACCGGGCGGACCGGGTGACCGTCGGCGCCGTTTGCGGAACCGGCAACAAATCTTGCCGGAGACGCGGGGCCCGTCGCAGCCTGGCGTTGGAGGTGATCGCCGTGGACGACGGGCAGAGTGACACGCCGCCGCGCACTGGACCCGCCGCCGCCCCGAATCCGCCACCGATCCCGAACCGGCCACCGATCCGAACGGAGCAGGTCATGCACCAACCGCACCAGCACGCCCCCGCCCCCACCCCGGCGCACCACGACCACCACGACCACCACGGTCACCACGCGCCCGCGACCGACACGGACTGGTCGGCGCTGGCCGCCTTCCTGGAGCGCGAGGGCGAACTCAACACCCCGGCGTTCGCCCAGGCCGCCCAGTGGCTGCGCGAGTTGGTGGACGGTACCCCCGTCGGGCGGGTGCTGGATGTCGGCAGTGGCCCCGGCGTCGTCGCGGGCCTGCTCGCCGACGTGTTCCCGGCCGCCGAGGTGGTCGCCGTGGACCAGTCGGCCGCCCTGCTGGCCCGGGCCGAGGCCCGCTCGTCCGGCCGTGTCGCCACCCAACAGGCAGATCTTCCCGCCGAGTTCGGCCTTCTCGGCGCGGCCGACCTGATCTGGTCGTCCCAGGCGGTCCACCATCTCGGCGACCAGCAGGCGGCGTTGACCGCCCTGGCCGGCTCGCTGCGTCCGGGCGGCCTGCTCGCCGTCGCCGAACGCGGGCTGCCGCTGCGGTTCCTGCCGCGGGACTTCGGCCTCGGCCGCCCCGGGCTCCAGGCCCGGCTGGACGCCGCCCACGAGGACGGCTTCGCTGCGATGCGGGCCCAACTCCCGGGCGTCATCGAGGAGGTGGAGGACTGGCCGACCATGCTGTCCCGGGCCGGCCTCACCCCCGCCGGCTCGCGCACCTTCCTCGTCGAGTGGCCGGCTCCGCTCGCCGCCCCGGCCCGCGAGCACCTGTACGGCCATCTCGACCGCCGCCGCGCCCAGTTGGAGGAGAGCCTGGACGCCGCGGACCTCGCCACGCTGGACGCCCTGCTCGACCGCGACGCCCCCACCGGCATCCTCGCCCGCCCCGACGCCTTCTACCTCGCCGCCATCACCGTCCACACCGCCCGGGCGGAGGGCTGAGAAAGCCCCGCTGCGGCGGTGATCCGCCGGCCGGGGCCGGAGCGGGCGCCGCCGGTCAGCCGGCCTGGTCCGGCTTCCGGTGCCGCCCGGTGCCCTTGCGCAGCAGCGGCGCAGGGGTCTCGGCCTGCGGGAACGGCTCGGCCGTCCCGGTGCGGACGATCTGCGGGTACGCCTCCGCGTAGTTGCCGGCCACGCCGATCGGCTGCCAGGCGAAGCCGTCCCACTCGATGACCAGCCGTGGCGCGTCGCGGAGTACGTGGGCGCCGCGGCGCGGCCCCCCGGCCAGCGTGATCGCGTCCCGCGTGCCGGGGGCGCGGCGCCGGTTGGCCCGTCGCGCGTACCACTCGGCCAGGGGCTCGTCCTCGGCGCTCACCGCCACCTCCCTCACGTCGGCCGGAGCCGGTCCTGCCAGTCTGGCCGACGGAGGAGGGCGGGTCGAGTCCACGATCGGGTGAAGGTGACTGGTCGTCAGAGGCCGGACGCCAGCTTCAGGGTGACGGCCCCGGCGATGATCGAGGCGAAGGAGAGCAGCTTGGGCAGGGTGATCCGCTCCTTGTAGATCAGGGCGCCGAACACGACTGTGCCGATCGAGCCGAGCCCGGTCCAGATGGTGTAGCCGACGCTGACGTCCAGCGTCCTGAGTGCGAGGCTGAGGGTGAAGATGCCCCCCGCGGCCGCGACCAGGGTCAGGACGGACGGCCAGAGCTTGGTGAAGCCGTGGGTGGCGTTGGTGCCGAGGGCGAAGACGATCTCGAAGACGACGGCGATCGCGAGGAAGATCCAGGCCATGACGGTGTGCTCCTTGGTCGGTCGGGGGCGGTGACTGCGCGGGGATCAGGCGGTGGCGGGCTGCTCGGAGCCGCTGAGCCTGTCGGCGAGCTTGAGGCCGAGCACGCCGCCGATGATCAGGACGAAGGCCGCCGCCTTCCCGAGGTTCATCGACTCGTGGAAGATCGCCGAGCCGAGGACGACGGTGCCGATCGAGCCGATCCCGGTCCACACCGTGTAGCCGACGCCGACGTCGAGGGTCTTCAGGGCGAGGCTGAGGAAGAAGATCCCGCCCGCGGCGGCCGCGGCGGTCAGCAGGGACGGGCCCAGCACGGTGAAGCCGTGGGTGGCGTTGGTCGCGAGGGCGAAGACGACCTCGAAGACCGAGGCGATGAGCAGGTAGATCCAGGCCATGGGAACCCCCCGGGTTCGTCGTGACGTTAGTTGTTGCATGTATGTGCAAGTTGATGTCGACTGGGCAAGAGCATGCATGTACAAGTAATCTGTGTCAACCCGCCCCACCTGTGCCAGGAGCAGCCCATGGACTCGGAACCCAGCCCCACCAGCGGTGATTCGGACGCCGGGACGCCCGAGGACCGGATGTCGGACTCGCGGATGTGGAGCCGGCTCACCGCCCTGCACGCGCACGTCGAGGGCCGCCTCACCACCGCGCTCCAGCGCCGGCACGGCCTCGGCCTCTCCGAGTACCGGGCCCTCGGGTACCTCGCCGAGGCCCCCAAGGGCGAGCTGCGCATGCAGGACCTCGCCGGCAGCCTCGGCCTCAACCAGAGCTCGGTCACCCGCCTGGTCGCCCGGCTGCACGCCGCGGACTTCACCTACCGGGACCTCTGCCCGGACGACAAGCGCGGCGTCTACACCGTGATCACCGCCACCGGGCGCGCCCGCCACCAGGAGGCCCGGGCCACCTACGAGGAGACCCTCACCACCACTCTGGACGAGGAGGCCGCCGCCACCCCCGACCTCGCCCCGCTCCTCACCACGGCCCGCCGCTCCCTCGGCTGAGCACAGCGCCCCGCTGCTGCCCTGGGCCGCTTGCCCGGCCCGTTCCCCTGCCGCGCCTCGCCTCGCCTTGCCGCGCCCTCGCCCGCGCCCTTGACCGCGCACGGGAAGTCGAACCGGCCGACCTCCTGTGCAGCGCGGTGCCCGCCGGCCGGGCGGTACGGTCGCCGCATGGCAGCTCCGAACCCTGATGTCGTCGTGGTGACCACGACCTTCGACGCCGAGTCCAAGGCCCGCACCCTGGCCGCCGCCGTGGTGCGCGAACGCCTGGCCGCGTGCGCGCAGGTCTACCCGGTCCAGTCGGTCTACCGGTGGGACGGTGAGGTGCAGGAGAGCCCCGAGTGGCGCGTCGACTTCAAGACCCGCGCCGACCTCGCCACCCGCCTCACCGGCTTCATCACCGGGCACCACGACTACGACACCCCCGAGGTCGTCGCCGTCCCGGTGGTCACCGGCAGCAGCGCCTACCTCGCCTGGGTGGCCGCGGAAACGACCCCCTGACCCAGGCGGGTGGCCCCCGTCGCGTCGTCGCGACGGGGGCCACCCGGCCTACTGCTGTCCCTGCCCGCCCACTCCCCTGCGACGACCGGGCTGCTCGCCTGCTCGCCTGCTCGCCCGTTCGCCTACTCGCCGCCGAACCGGGTGGACCAGGCTGCCAGGTCCTCGTCGGTGATCTTCGCGAACAGCACCGGCGGCACGGTGAACGCCGTACCCGCCGGCACGAAGTCCAGCGCGCGCGCCTCCTCCGCGCTCACCCACGCCTGCGTACGCGCCGGCGCCTCGGCGGGCAGCGCGAACGCCTCGCGCATCGCCCGGGCCGCCGCCGGGATGAACGGCTCGGACACCACCGCGTAGAGGTGGATCAGGTTCATCGCCGTCCGCAGGGTCAGCGCGGCCGCCTCTGGGTCCGTCTTCACCTGGAGCCACGGAGCCTTCTCGTCCAGGTACGCGTTGCCCGCACTCCACAGCGTGCGCACGCTCTGTGCCGCCTTGCGGAAGTTCAGCGCGTCCAGCTGGGCCTCGTACTCGGCCAGCAGCTCGGCGATCTGCGCGCCCAGCCGCTCCTCCGCCTCGCCCGCCGCGTGCCCGGCCGGGACGTCGTCGCCGAACCGCTTGCGGCTGAAGGAGAGCACCCGGTTGACGAAGTTGCCGAGGGTGTCGGCGAGGTCCTTGTTGACCACCGAGGCGAAGAGGTCCCAGGTGAAGCTGGAGTCGTCCGACTCGGGGGCGTGCGCCATCAGGAAGTAGCGCCAGTAGTCGGCCGGCAGCAGCTCCAGCGCGACATCGGTGAAGATGCCCCGCTTCTGGCTGGTCGAGAACTTGCCGCCGTAGTACGTCAGCCAGTTGAAGGCCTTGACGTAGTCGACCTTCTTCCACGGCTGCCGCGAGCCGAGGATGGTCGCGGGGAACATCACCGTGTGGAACGGGACGTTGTCCTTGGCCATGAACTCGGTGTACCGGACGGTCTCGTCGGCCTCGTACCACCAGGACTTCCAGTCCCGGAGCTCGCCGTCCGCCGCCGCGTCCGCCCACTCCTTGGTGGCGCCGATGTACTCGATCGGGGCGTCGAACCAGACGTAGAAGACCTTGCCCTCCGCCGCCAGCTCCGGCCACACGTCGGCCGGCACCGGCACGCCCCACTCCAGGTCACGCGTGATCGCGCGGTCCTGCAGGCCCTCGGTCAGCCACTTGCGGGCGATCGAGGAGGCCAGCACCGGCCACTGGTCGCCGTGCGCGGCCACCCACTCCTCGACCTGGTCGGTCAGCTTCGACTGGAGCAGGAACAGGTGCTTGGTCTCGCGCACCTCCAGGTCGGAGCTGCCGCTGATCGCCGAACGCGGCTCCAGCAGGTCCGTCGGGTCCAGCACCCGGGTGCAGTTCTCGCACTGGTCGCCGCGCGCCTTGTCGTAGGCGCAGTGCGGGCAGGTGCCGACGATGTACCGGTCCGGCAGGAACCGCCCGTCCGTCACCGAGTACACCTGGCGGATCGCCCGCTCCTCGATGAACCCGTTGGCGTGCAGCTCGCGCGCGATCTCCTGGGTGATCTCCCGGTTCTGCGGCGACGAGCTGCGCCCGAAGTGGTCGAACGAGAGGCGGAACCCGTCGTAGACCGCCTTCTGCTGGTCGTGCGCCTGTGCGCAGAAGTCGGCGACCGGCAGCCCCGCCTCCTGTGCGGCCAGCTCGGCCGGCGTCCCGTGCTCGTCGGTCGCGCAGATGTAGAGCACCTCGTGCCCGCGCTGCCGCAGATACCGCGAGTAGACGTCCGCCGGGAGCATCGACCCGACCATGTTGCCCAGGTGCTTGATCCCGTTGATGTACGGAAGGGCGCTGGTGATCAGGTGCCGAGCCATCCTCGGATGCTCCAATTTCTCCCGCACGCACCCCTACCCGGAGTGCCGTGACAGGCGCAGGGTCTGGGGGCCGCAACGGAAGCCCGACGCGTTCGCCGGCTCCCGGGCTGCCACACAGAGCGAAGTTCCACTGTGGGCGCCCCAATCCTAGCGAGTCCACCCTTTCGCCCGCCGCTCATTTCACCAGGTGAACGGCCCCCGTCCGACCGCCGGTGATCACCGAGTGTTCCCGAGGCCGCCCGCGCGACCCCGCTCGGCCTGCTCCGGCACGCCGTCGCGGACGAGGATGCCTGATCCCCCTCGGGGCTCACCCGCAGACGTGCACCTGGACGACGGCGTGCCGACCGCTGGTGCGCCAGGGCGTCCCCGTGCCGTCGAGCCGGGCCACGGTGTCGGCGTCGACGCCGACGATCACGTCCGACTTGAGCGTCCGCAGGGCGGCGACGGGGAGGGGAGGTGGCCGGCCGTCTCGGCGAACGGAGCGGTGGGCGGCCAGAGTCGGTCGCCGACCAGGCGGCGGTAGTCGGGGGCGCCTTTCAGGATCGTCATCGTCGCACCACCGAGCTCCGCCCGGAGGCCGGCGGCCAGGTCGCGGTACGGCAGCGGCGCGCCGACCGCGACTATGCTCATCCGGGCTCGTCCGAGCACGGATGAGCGGTGGGCTCCATGGGGGGAGACGAACGGATGGCAGAGCAACCGGGCTGGTACACGGTCCAACCGGACGTGCTGGACGGAGTGGCGGGGGCGCTCGGCAGCGTGGCGACGGACCTCTCGTCGGCTAACCAGTCCTACACCGCGCAAGTGAGCTACGTGTCCACGGCCTTCGGGGAGTTCGGGATGGACCAGGCGTGGGCCACGTTCGACAGTAACTGGTCACAGGAACTGCACGTCACTCAGAAAGCCGTGGACGAGCTGGTGCAGAAGGTGTCCGCCACCAGCGCCAACTACCGTGCCGCAGACGCCAGGGTCGCCGCATCGATGACCCCCGGGCGAGTCTGATGAGCAAGCTCACAGACCTTCAGCAGGCCCAACAGGCCATCAACGCGGTCTCTCCGTCCGCCGGCCCCGCCGAGTTGATCCGCGCCATCGACAAGGCACTGGACGTGCCCGGGCCGGTCGGCGACCCCGCCACGATCCGAGAGCGGGCCAAGGCGTACAGGGACACCGCCAAGGCCTACGCGAAGGGGTCCACCGATCTCGGCAGGGTCGCCACCGCCTCGTTGCCGAGCGCCTGGACCGGCTCGGTCGCCGAGCACGCCACCCAGGCCGTACAAGCGCTGGCGAACGAGCTGACCGTCTCACAACAGACCTTGGAAGCGGCCGCCGCCTGGCTGGACTTCTGGGCGACCGACCTGGGTTCCGCCCGGACCAACGACACCATCGGTGTGGACATGCTGAAGGAGGCGCTGAAGTCGGTCACCTTCAGCCCCTTCGCCGGTAGCGGCCTCGCGGACGCCCGATACGGTGTCGACTGCCGGGTCAAGGCCGCCCAGAGCGCGGAGACCAGCGGTACCCGCACCGCGAGCATGCTCAATCAGTTCGCCGCTCGGGCCCGCGCGGAGCGCGCGGGGCAAGGGGGGATCGATCCACTCGCCGCTCTTGTCCTGGCCAACGAGAAGGGACCCGGCGGCACGGCCGACGGCGACTACATCCTCACGGACAACCAACTCACGCGTGCGAACCAGTTCCTGAGCGGTCTGAACGACTCCGACCAGGCCGCGTTCCGGGGCCTTCTGTCCGGCGCCAAGTCGCCCGAGGAGGCCGCCTACCTCTGGAAGGCGCTGGCCGCGGGCCACTCGGTGGCCGAGGTCCAGCAGTTCTCCGCCCTGATCCACCCCCACGGCGACGACCCCGCCTGGCTCGCCCAGCACCTGGTTCCGGCCCTCAGCACCGACAGCGCCCGCGAGGAGTCCACTACCCAGACCCAAAGCCTCGTCTACCAGGGCACGTCGATCCCCGGCCCGGGCAGCAGGCTCGGCGGCAACGGCGAGATCTACGGCCAGGGCGGCGTCGGCGACTGCGTCGCCGCCTCCACGGTGGTCGCCAGCCTCAAGCTGGACCCGGTGACGATGCTCCGGATCACGACCGGCAACACGCCCGACACCCCGGGAGCCGACTCGACGGAGAACGTCCAAGACCGGCTCCAGCAGCTCTACATCCAGCAGTACCAGCAGGGCCAACAGGCCAACGGCGACAAGCAGATCTACCCGCAATCGGGCGCGGGGGTCGGCCCGAAGGGCAACACCTTCCTCGCCAACCAGAACCTCGGCAAGGCCACCGGCGAGACGTACGAATACGTCAGCCTGAACACCGACGACGACCGGCGTGCGGCGGTCGCCCGGATCGAGAAGGCCCTGGACGAGGGCAACCCGGTGCCGTTCTGCGCCCACGGCAAGGGCGGCGCGAACGCCCACCAGATGGTGATCATGGCTCGGGACGGCAACAGGCTCCAGGTCTACAACCCGTGGGGACAGTCGGAGTGGATCACGGAGGACCAGTTCATCCACAGCCACCTGAACGACGGCCACCTCACCGATGACACGGACATCAACACCCCCTACGGTGCGGAGCTGCCGAAATGACCACCGCCCGTCCGGACGCCGAGCTGATGACCGGCTACGACGTCGAGGCCGCCATCACGCGCGGGCTGCTGCTCGACGGCACCCCCCGCCGTGTGCTCTTCACCGAGGCCGTGATCGCCGCCTCCTACCAGGCCGAGGCCCTGTTCATCGGCCCCTACCCGCTGGGCTACCTGGCCCAGTACGTCCGCGCCGGCGGCTTCACCGCCGCGCTCGACCTGCCCGAACCTGTGATCGGCCGCGAGCCGGGCGAGTTGGTCCGAGGCTGGCTACGCGCGGCCGCCGCCACTGGAGCCGGTGTCCAGCGCGAAGCCCTGTTCGCCAGCTGGCTGGCCTCCGTCGCGCTGCTCATCACCTTGCGTCGCCAGTTCCGGGAGGCCGCGAGCTGATGCGCCGTACCTTCGCAACCATGACGGCACTCCTGGCTGCCCTTCCCCTGCTCGCCGCCTGCACCAGCGGACCCTCGTCGTCCGCCGACAAGCCGACGGAGACGAGCGCCGCGCCCACGGATCCGGCGACCAGCCGGCCCCAGACGGAGATCGCCCTCCCCGCCGACGACGAGGCCGGGAACGCGGCCTCCTCCTACCCACCCAGCACGGTGACCCTGACGGTCGGACAACGATTCGGTGTCAAGGGAAGCGTGAGCGCCCGGCAATGGGCCTGGTCCCTGTCCGAGGCGGGAAACGACACCGTGCTGCGGCGCGGCCCGGATGTCACCGTCGCCCGCTGCGCCGACCCCGTGCCCGGCTGCGCCTGGACGGTCGACCAGACCTTCGTCGCCCTCGCCCCCGGCATAACCACGCTGACCTGGGAGTTCCACGACCGGGTCACCTGCGAGCGCGCGGTGCCGGCCTCGCGCCCGGCCTCGGACTGCGGCCGCGTCTCCAAGAGCATCCAGGTGACCGTTCGCTGACCCGGCGCGGCACCGAACGAAGCGGGGCCGAGGCAGGGAATCCAGTGATCGAACGGATAGTCCACGTTCGTGCGGGAGTTCGCATTGTCCGGTGGCCCCTTGCGCGGAGCAAGGGGCCACCGGGTGGGGTCTCAGGCGACGAAGTGGTCGAACTCGCCGGCCTTCACTCCGAGGAGGAAGGCCTCCCACTTGCGGGGGGTGGTGCGGACGATGATGTCGCCCGTGTCGGGGTCGCGGATCTCGACCATGCCGTCAGCGGTGCGGACTTCGAGGGACTCCTCGGGTCCGCCGCCGGGCGAGGACTTCTGCCAGTCGTTCATGCCGGCCTCCCGTGGTGATCGTGTTGGACGGGCCTGTATGAGAGGTGTGCCAGGTGGGTCAGACGGTGAACTCGCCCTTCGTTATGCCGTCGACGAGGTCTCGCCACTCCTGGTGAGTGAGGACGGCGGGCGGTGCATCGCGGGCGAGGCTGCTTCGGATGAGTACGGCATCCGGGGTGATCGCTACTTCGGGGCAGTTGTTGCCCTGGCCGCAGATGCTGGGGGTTCGCCAGTCGAGCTCTTCCATGCTTCTCCCATCAGGATGTCTTCAGAAGATCATCGATGAAGGTGGCCGAGTCGACAGGGCTGAGTGCCGACCTCTCCATGGCGTCCAGCGTCTCTCGGTAGTTCCCGAGCTGGTTCGAGTCGTCAATGAAGATCGGCCCGTGGACGGAGTCGATTTGCACGGTGTCCAGCCTTGGGACGGCGCCTCCGACGTAGAGGATCGCGTGCCCCGCGCCGGCGAACCCGGGAGCATCGAAGGTGATGACCCGGATGGTGATGTTTGGGCGTTCGATCATCAAGCGGATGTGCTCAAGCTGAGCCCGAGCGACTTCTCTCCCGCCGAACCGCATACGCAGAGCCGCTTCATGGACGATCGCCGCGTACTGCACGGCGTCCGGCCTGGTGAGGACTTGTGTGCGGTCCATTCGGTGTGAGATTCGGGCCCAGAGGTCGCGGGCCGGGAGGCGCGGGTGGACGGTCTCGAAGATTGCGCGGGCGGTCTCTTCGGTCTGCAGCAGGCCGGGAGCGTGGCCGATCTGAAGAGTCCTTATCCGGCCGACGGCTCGGTGTTCGAGCTCCGAGATGTCGAGAAGTCCGGCTGGCAGGACGCCTCGGTACTCCTCCCACCAGCCCTTTCCGCGTTCGGCGGCGATGTCGGCCAACGCTTCGACGTAAGCGGAGTCGCCCTCCTGGTACTCGCAGGCGAGAGTGCGGACGCGGTCAGGCGAGACGGGGTAGAGCCCTTTCTCGATCTGGGTGATCTTCGTTCGATCGAGCCCGAGGGTCGATGCAGCGTCAGCGCTGGTCTTTCGGGCGGAGTCGCGCATCTTCCGCAGTTCCAGGCCAACGCGCATCTGACGGGCGCTCGGTGTACTCCTCGGCGGCATGCGGGCAGTCTCCCGTGTCCGGGTGGGGCAGTCCACTTGGCTCGGTGGGGCAAGGTGGCCATGGGGCACAAGTTCCCCAAAATTAACCGGCACTAATGCCTCTGTTCGTGTGGCATGAGCGCCCCTTCATGCCCTACGTTCTGTAGCGAACCGCTTACGTGAAGTGCTGTCAGCGGTCCCGAAGTGCACCCCGGAGGGGCGAGTGCAGGCTGCCGACGCCTGCCCTCCCCCTCGTCGGCGGGGGCAGGCCACGGGTGGATGGCCCTTCATCAACACCTCGCCCCAACTGGACTGGAGACAGTCGATGTTGCTCCCGCTCATGCGCCCGCTCGAATCCGACCCGGTCCGCGAGTTCCGGCTCGACCTCTTCCCGCCGGCCGTCCCGGAGATGGTCGGGGCGCTCCGCCGCCTTCTCCGGGACACCCTCCGCACCATCGGCCCGGACGCCGACGCCCCCTGCCTCATCCTCTCCGAGCTGGTCACCAACGCTCTGCTCCACGGCGACGGCCCCCCGACCGTCGTGCTCGAACTCCGTTGCGGCAGGCTCTACATCACCGTTTCGGACGCGTCCGGCGCCCCGATCGTCCGGAGCGCGTCGGACGGAACTCGAACGAGCGGGCGGGGGCTTGACCTCGTGGACGCACTTGCCGATGAGTGGGGTGTGGAACTCATCGGGTCGTACGGCAAGGCAGTGTGGGCAGTTGCGGCGGTCGGTGGCTGATGGATGTCGTGGCGCTGGCGGGCCTCTTCGTCTCCGTGGTCTATGTCGGAGTCGTCGCACAGATCACCGCGAGCCGTCAGCCGCGCGAAAGACACACCGTCAAAAGGGACTTGGACTCGGACGGCTCGTCCGTCGGCGCTGACCGGCAAGCGCACGGCTATCCGGCGGCCAGTCGCTCGGTCAGCCGCTCGCGTGCGGCGGGCCACTCGTCGGCGAGCATCGAGAAGTAGGCGGTGTCCCGCCAGACCCCGGTGGCCCGCCGCTTCTCCCGGCGGTGGATGCCCTCGTACTGGGCGCCGAGGCGCAGGATCGCGTTGCGCGAGCGGTCGTTGAGGGCGTCCGTCTTCCAGAACACCCGGCCCATGCCCAACTCCTCGAAGGCGTGCACGAGCAGCAGCAGCTTGGACTCGGTGTTGATCGCCGTCCGCCAAGCCGACCGGGCGTACCAGGTGCCGCCGATCTCGACCAGCTCGTCCTCCGCCTTGAACGCGTAGTACCCGGTGACGCCGACGGCGCGCCCGCTCGCGAGGTCGATCACCGCGAACTTCACGGCGTTCCCCGCCGCGACCTCGGCGAGGCGGATGTCAAGCATCGCGCCGAGCTCCTCCTCCGTCGTCGGCGCACTGAACGGGATCCAGCGCCAGACGTCGGGGTCGGGGCCGACGCTGGCCCAGAGGTCGGGGAGGTGGTCCCGGCTCAGCGGCTCCAGGCGGACGTGGCGGCCGGTCAGGGTCACGGGTGCAGGAAGCTTCGCAGTCATGATCCCGAACGTAGCGGCACTCTGCACTAGATGCAATGGGTTATTGCACTAGTGCAGAGTCCGGAGGTCATGAAAGAGGCCCTGCGGGACGCAGTGTCCCGCAGGGCCTCTCGATCACGCAGCCTCCGGCTCGGCGGAGGCTCGGCCTCAGATGAACGAGTTGATCTCGATCGTCTCGGTCCGGCCCGGGCCGACGCCGATCGCCGAGATCGGCGCGCCGGACATCTCCTCCAGGGCCTTCACGTACGCCTGCGCGTTCTTCGGCAGGTCGGCGAAGGTCTTCGCCTTGCTGATGTCCTCGGTCCAGCCCGGCAGCGTCTCGTAGATCGGCTTGGCGTGGTGGAAGTCGGACTGGTTGTACGGGAGCTCCTCGACGCGCTTGCCGTCGATCTCGTACGCGACGCAGACCGGGATCTGCTCCCAGCCGGTCAGCACGTCCAGCTTGGTGAGGAAGAAGTCGGTGAGGCCGTTGACCCGGGTCGCGTAGCGCGCGATCACCGCGTCGAACCAGCCGCAGCGGCGGTCGCGGCCGGTGGTGACACCGCGCTCGCCACCGATCCGGCGCAGGGCCTCGCCGTCGGCGTCCAGCAGCTCGGTCGGGAACGGGCCCGAGCCGACGCGGGTGGTGTACGCCTTCAGGATGCCGATGACCCGGTCGATCTTGGTCGGGCCGATGCCGGCGCCGGTGCAGGCGCCGCCCGCGGTCGGGTTCGACGAGGTCACGAAGGGGTACGTGCCGTGGTCGACGTCGAGCAGGGTGCCCTGGCCGCCCTCCAGCAGGACGACCTTGCCGGCCTTCAGCGCCTCGTCCAGGACGAGCGTGGTGTCGGCCAGGAACGGCTTGATCTTGTCCGCGTAGCCGAGGTACTCCTCCAGCACCAGCTCGGCCGGGATGGCGCGGCGGTTGTAGAGCTTGACCAGCAGCTGGTTCTTGTCGTGCAGCGCGGCTTCGATCTTCTGCTGCAGGATCGACTCGTCGAAGAGGTCCTGCACGCGGATGCCGACGCGGTTGATCTTGTCCGCGTAGGTCGGGCCGATGCCGCGGCCGGTGGTGCCGATCCGGCGCTTGCCGAGGAAGCGCTCGGTGACCTTGTCCAGGGTGCGGTGGTACGGCGTGATCAGGTGGGCGTTGCCCGAGATCAGCAGCTTGGAGGTGTCGATGCCGCGCTCGTTCAGGCCGCCCAGCTCGGAGAGCAGTACGCCCGGGTCGATGACGACGCCGTTGCCGATCACCGGCGTCACATTCGGGCTGAGGATGCCGGAAGGGAGCAGATGCAGGGCATACTTCTGGTCGCCGATGACCACCGTGTGACCGGCGTTGTTGCCGCCCTGGTAGCGGACGACGTAGTCGACGGAGCCACCGAGGAGGTCGGTCGCCTTCCCCTTGCCCTCGTCCCCCCACTGAGCGCCAACGAGCACGAGTGCCGGCACAGGCGTACACCCCTTCCGGTTGGGGCATCCTGCGTAGGCCGCAGTCTGCCCCGAGATAGACGAAGCCCCTGGCGCAATAGCGCAAGGGGCTCTTGCACCGAGAGATTACCTGAGGAAGGACCGGTCGTGTCGTCCCTGTCCACGCCTGCAACCGGCGGCCCCGAGCCGCTCCTGCTGCTCCTCGACCCGGCGGCCCGGCAGACCGACGGCGAGTCGGTGCGGATCGCGAAGGACGTCCTCTGCGGAGGTGCGGACGTCAAGGTGGCGTATCCCGAGAGCCCGTCCGAGCTCGACCGGGTGCTTTCGCACCGGGGTCGGCGACGACCGGTAGTGATCGGTTCCGATCTTGCACTGCAACGGGTGCTCCAGGCCCTGTACCGCCAGCGTGAGCTGGGAGCGGACCCGGTGGGCATGGTTCCGGTGGGCCGGGCGAACGAGCTGGTGGCGGCCCGTGCGCTGGGCGTTCCGGGGGAGCCGGTGCCGGCGGCGCGGGCGGTGCTCTCGGGCGTGCCGCGCAAGCTCGACCTGCTGGTGGACGACGGCGGCGGGGTGGCGCTCGGCGGGGTGCGGATCTCCGGGAGCGGCGCCCGCCGGGTGGTGGGCCGGACGGGTGGCTGGCGTTCGCTATGGGCGAAACTGGCTGCGGCCGAGCAGGGGACCTCGCTCACCTCCGAAGCCGGAGCGACCGGAGCGACCGGAGCGGCCGGAGCGGCCGGAGCGGCCGGAGGTGCCGGGGGCACCGGCAGGGCCGAGCACAGCTCCCGGCTCCGCATCGAGGCGGACGGAAAGCTCCTTGCGGACGTCCACCGCCCGGTCCGGGTGGTCCAGGTGACCCTGCCGGCCGGAGACGCGGTCGGCGCCGGCGTGATGGAGATCGTCGTCCGCGCGCCGGGCGCACTGGTGCGCGCCCGGGCGGCGAGCGTCTCGGTGGTCGGGCGCGGGTTCGGCTACGAGGCCGACGGCCACCCGGTGGGCCCGGTCCGCGCCCGCACCTGGACGGTCCACCCGGGCGCCTGGGGGCTGCTGCTGCCCGCGGTCTGAGCCTGGACGGAGACCGGGTGAGCAGGCTCACGTTCCCCGCCGTTCACCTGCGCGCCGTCCGCACACGGAACGCGCCGGAGACGCACCGGCAGCGCACCAACGGGCGCGAACCGCAAGGCCAAGCGCCCCTCGGCCGAATTCCGCCCTCCCGAAATCCGCACCGGGTAAGGGGTTTTGTCTACGCGCGTTGCCAAAGGATCGCCCAACAATCCCGGCCGCCCGGGTTCCGGAAGCCTGTGCCAACTGCCCTAGACTCGAAGGCGTGCCACGTGGTGACGGAAGACTCAACCACGATCTTCTTCCCGGTGAGAAAGGCCCCCAGGACGCTTGCGGCGTCTTCGGTGTCTGGGCTCCCGGCGAGGAGGTCGCCAAGCTCACGTTCTTCGGCCTTTACGCCCTGCAGCACCGCGGTCAGGAATCCGCGGGCATCGCAGTGAGCAACGGCTCCCAGATTCTCGTCTTCAAGGACATGGGACTTGTCTCCCAGGTCTTCGACGAGGCCTCCCTGGGGTCGTTGCACGGGCATATCGCCGTCGGACACGCCCGCTACTCGACCACCGGTTCCTCGGTCTGGGAGAACGCCCAGCCGACCTTCCGGGCGACCGTTCACGGTTCGCTGGCCCTCGGGCACAACGGAAACCTGGTGAACACCGCCGAACTGGCGGCCATGGTCGCCGAACTCCCCGGCGAGGAGCACGTCTCCCGCTCGGGCCGGACGGCCGCGACCAACGACACCGACCTGGTGACCGCCCTGCTCGCAGGCCACCCGGACCTCTCCATCGAGGAGACGGCCAAGCTGGTCCTGCCCAAGGTCAAGGGCGCGTTCTCGCTCGTCTTCATGGACGAGCACACGCTCTACGCCGCCCGTGACCCGCAGGGCATCCGCCCGCTGGTGCTCGGCCGGCTGGAGCGCGGCTGGGTCGTCGCCTCCGAGACGGCGGCGCTCGACATCTGCGGCGCCTCCTTCATCCGCGAGGTGGAGCCCGGCGAGCTCATCGCCATCGACGAGAACGGCATGCGGACCTCCCGCTTCGCCGAGGCCAAGCCCAAGGGCTGCGTCTTCGAGTACGTCTACCTGGCCCGCCCCGACACCTCCATCGCCGGCCGCAACGTGCACCTCTCCCGCGTGGAGATGGGCCGCAGGCTGGCCGCCGAGGCGCCCGTCGAGGCCGACCTGGTGATAGCCACTCCGGAGTCCGGCACGCCGGCCGCCATCGGCTACGCCGAGGCCAGCGGGATCCCGTACGGCTCCGGCCTGGTGAAGAACGCCTACGTGGGCCGCACCTTCATCCAGCCCAGCCAGACCATCCGCCAGCTCGGCATCCGGCTCAAGCTCAACCCGCTGCGCGAGGTCATCCAGGGCAAGCGCCTGGTGGTCGTGGACGACTCGATCGTCCGCGGCAACACCCAGCGCGCGCTGGTGAAGATGCTGCGCGAGGCCGGCGCGGCCGAGGTCCACATCCGGATCTCCTCGCCGCCGGTGAAGTGGCCCTGCTTCTTCGGCATCGACTTCGCCACCCGCGCGGAGCTGATCGCCAACGGCATGACCATCGAGGAGATCGGCCGCACCCTCGGTGCGGACTCCCTCTCCTACATCTCGATCGACGGCATGATCGAGGCCACCAAGCAGCCGAAGGACCGGCTCTGCCGGGCCTGCTTCGACGGGGAGTACCCGATGGAGCTGCCCGACCCGGCGCTGCTCGGCAAGCTCCTCCTGGAGGCCGAGATCAAGGGCAGCCAGCAGCCCCCGGCGGTCCGCGGCAAGCCGACCAGCGGCAGCGACCTGGACGGCGTCCAGTCCCTGCTCGGCGGAGCGGGCGCGGCCGACGCCCTGCGCCGCCCGTAACGACCCGACGGTGGGGTCCCGGAACCCGGGGCCCCACCGCTGTTCCATCCCCCTGACCCACGAGGGCACCAAGACCCGCGGGGGCACAGACCCGAAAGGGCCGCACCGCAGTGACCACGAACCAGAACGGCGCCACCTACGCCGCCGCCGGCGTCGACATCGAGGCGGGCGACCGCGCCGTCGAGCTCATGAAGCAGTGGGTGAAGAAGGCGAGCCGCCCCGAGGTGGTCGGCGGCCTCGGCGGCTTCGCCGGACTCTTCGACGCGTCCGCCTTCAAGCGCTACGAGCGGCCGCTGCTGGCCTCGGCCACCGACGGTGTGGGCACCAAGGTCGCCATCGCCGCCGCCATGGACAAGCACGACACCATCGGCCACGACCTGGTCGGCATGGTCGTGGACGACCTGGTCGTGTGCGGCGCCGAGCCGCTGTTCATGACCGACTACATCTGCGTCGGCAAGGTCGTGCCGGAGCGGGTCGCCGCGATCGTCAAGGGCATCGCCGAGGGCTGCGCGCTGGCCGGCTGCGCCCTCGTCGGCGGCGAGACCGCCGAGCACCCGGGCCTGCTCGGCCCGGACGAGTACGACGTCGCGGGCGCCGGTACCGGTGTGGTCGAGGCCGACGCGCTGCTGGGCGCGGAGCGCGTCCGGGCCGGCGACGTGGTGATCGCGATGGCCGCCTCCGGCCTGCACTCCAACGGCTACTCGCTGGTCCGCCACGTGCTGCTGAACGAGGCCGGCTGGAAGCTGGACCGCAAGGTCGAGGAGTTCGGCCGCACCCTGGGCGAGGAGCTGCTGGAGCCGACCCGGATCTACTCGCTGGACTGCCTGGCGCTCACTCGGGCCACCGAGGTCCACGCCTTCTCGCACGTCACCGGCGGCGGCCTGGCGGCCAACCTGGCCCGGGTCATCCCGGACGGCCTGCACGCCCGCCTGGACCGCGGCACCTGGACCCCGCTGCCGGTCTTCCAGACCGTCGCCGAGGTCGGCAAGGTGGCCACCCTGGAGATCGAGAAGACGCTCAACATGGGCGTCGGCATGGTCGCGGTCGTCCCGCCGCACTCGGTGGACGTCGTGCTGTCGATCCTGGAGGACCGCGGCGTCGAGGCCTGGCTGCTCGGCGACATCGTCGACCGTGCGGACGAGCACGACGGCGGTGCGGCGCTCTACAACGCGTACGAGGGCTTCACGGCGGGCTGAGCGGACCGCTGAGAGCACGGCAAGAGGGCCCCTCCGTCGGAGGGGCCCTCTTGCGCTGCCGGTACGTCGTCCTCGGGCGGACCACCCGCCGGGAACGCCGAAAACCGGCCCCGGCGCCCATGGCGCCCGGGCCGGTCAGGCCAGACTGGGACTACGCGCGGCGGCGGGCCTGGGAGGGCCCGGTGCCCGAATCGGTGTCGTCGTCCTCGTCGTCGTCGGCGTAGCGAGCCGCGTACTCCGCGTAGGGGTCGTCGTCCTCTTCTTCCTCGATCGGCTCAGGCTCGATCGAGGCGGTGGAGGGCGATACGCCCAGCTCGCTGGACAGACGGTTGGCGTCGAACCCGCCGCTGTTGTACTTCAGCTCGCGGGCGACCTTCGTCTGCTTGGCCTTGGCCCGGCCGCGCCCCATGGGTCGACCCCCTCAACGATGGGGCTCACGGCCCCGAGTCTGACACGTGTTCATGATCAAGAGCGGCCTGCCCGAATGGGGAGAACCGTCCCTTGGAGCATTAACGGTACCTGTTTCTGCCGCTGGACGGTACGTCGTCGGTGTGACGTGGCGCGCACCGGCTGCACCCGCGACCGGGTCGTCCCAGGTCAGGGGAGGTTTTGCGGCGTTTTGCACGCTGTCCGTAGGTGTCTCAGGTCCGTCGTTCCGGGATCGATTATCCCCCCTAGGGGGGCTTTGGATCACCCGATCGGGCGCAGAAGTGAGAATCCGGTTCCACATTGTGATGCGCGGGGGGCGACGCCCCTCCTGCCCGACGGCGGGCCGGAAGGGGGACCGCCCCCCGCGCATCACCGGACGGCTCTGCCGGATCAGGCGCGGCGGGCGCCGGGCAGCAGCACCGAGCGGAGCGCACTGATCTCGCGCATCCGCTTCTCGGCCAGGCGGTCGGCCGCGACGGCCGGCGGGACGCCGTCGGCGGCGGCCCGGGTGAAGATCTCCAGGGTGGTGTCGAAGATCTTGGTCGCCTTGTTCTTGGCCCGCTCGAAGTTGAAGCCCTCGATCTCGTCGGCGACCTGGATCACGCCGCCCGAGTTCACCAGGTAGTCCGGGGCGTAGAGGATGCCGCGGTCGGCGAGGTCCTTCTCGACGCCCGGGTGGGCCAGCTGGTTGTTGGCCGCACCGCAGACCACGGAGGTGCCGAGCTCGCCGAGCGCGGCCACCGAGCTGTCGGTGAGGGCGCCGCCGAGCGCGCAGGGGGCGTAGACGTCCAGCTTGGCCTGGAGCAGGGCGGCGGTGTCGGCGACCACCTCCACCTCCGGGTGAGCGGCGCGCACGCGGTTGACGGCGGCCTCGGAGACGTCGGTGACGACGACGGTGGCGCCGTCCGCGACCAGGTGGCCGACCAGGTAGTGGCCGACCTTGCCGACGCCCGCGACGCCGACCCGCTTGCCGCGCAGGGTCGGCTGGCCCCAGCGGGCCTGGGCGGAGGCGCGCATGCCCTGGAACACGCCGAAGGCGGTCAGGATCGAGGAGTCGCCGGCGCCGCCGTTCTCGGGCGAGCGGCCGGTGACGAACTCGGTCTCGCGGGCGATGACGTCCATGTCCTGCACGTAGGTGCCGACGTCGCAGGCCGTGATGTAGCGGCCGCGCAGGGACTCGACGAAGCGGCCGTAGGCGCGGAGCATCGCCTCGTTCTTGTCCTTGTTCGGGTCGCCGATGATGACGGCCTTGCCGCCGCCGAGGTCGAGCCCGGCGAGCGCGTTCTTGTAGGACATGCCGCGGGAGAGGTTCAGCGCGTCCTCCAGTGCCGCCTCCTCGGAGGCGTACGGGAAGAAGCGGGTGCCGCCGAGGGCCGGGCCCAGTGCGGTGGAGTGGATGGCGATGATCGCCTTGAGTCCGGAGCTGCGGTCGTGGCAGAGGACGACCTGCTCGTGGCCGTCGCCGGGGGCGCCGTCCTGCTCGGTACGGAAGATCCTGCTGAGCACACCGGGTGCGGGGTGCGTGGCGGATGCGGTCTGTACGTCGGTCACTGTGGTGACTCCAGTATCCGAGGCCCGCTGCTGTGGTGCGGGCGCCTAGGGCGAAGCGTAGTCGCGAGGTGGCCGGGGATCTGCCCCTTCTGTCCGAGCCCGGGGCGGTTGTCCGCGTGGTGAGACGGGGGCGTGCGGCGTGCGTCCGCGAACAGCTCCCGGCCGGAGGCCTCCCGGGGGAGGGCCCGTGCGTGCGACGATGCAGAACGTGACCGTCGTACGCACCTCCGTACTTCCGCCCTACGCCGCCCACCTGCGGGTCTACGAGCCGCTGGCCGCCTACCCGGAGCCGGACCGGGCACGCTGGCAGGCCTACGCGGCGGAGCACGGCCCGGACGCGGCGGAGGCCGGGCAGCCGGTGGCCGCGGCGGTGCTGGAGGAGCAGCGGGCCGCGCTGGCGGAGCTGGTCGGCCGGACGCCGCGGCCGCTGCCGGAGCGGGAGAGCGACCGGGCCTTCGTGCGCTCGCTGGACGGGGTTCTGTACGTCTGCCCGTGGGCGACGCGGCTGCGCAGCTGGCAGGCGCTGGAGGAGCTGCGGACGGGGGCGCCGGTGGCGCTGGTGGACACCGCGCTGCCGCCGGCGACCCGGGCGGCCGCGGAGGCGGACCGGGAGCGCTGGCGGGCCGAGCACCCGGACGCCCGGCCGTGGATCCTGACCAACCGCTGGGAGGTGCCGGTGCGGTGGTTCCTGCCGTTCGGGGAGGAGGACCGCTGCTTCGTGCCGGCGGGCGCGGCGGAGGAGGGGAGCGGGGAGGAAGGGGAGAAGGCGGCGCTGTTCTACCTGACGCCGATGGCGCAGGCGCGCCGGCGGGTGGCCCGGGCGTACCGGGCGCTGCGCGAGGCGGTGCCGGACGGGGAGCTGGTGCGCGGGGCGGAGCAGGTCGGGCGGTGGCTGGAGGAGTTCCACCCGCGCTCGCTGGTGGAGCTGGACTACGGGGGTCTGGTGCATCTGCTGGGGCCGGAGCGGCTGCTGGCGGACCGTTCGGCGGGGGAGCTGGAGGACGGGCTGCGGGCGCTGCGGGCGGGGGACGCGGCGGAGGCGCTGCGGGCGTACGAGGAGCTGACGGGGCGCTGGCGGCGGGTGCTGGCGCTGCGGTACGCGAACTGACCGGGCCCGGGCCCGGGCCCGGTCAGGAGCCCGGGCCGGTGCCTGGGCCGGTGCCTGGGCCGGTGCCGGTGGTGCCTGCTGTGCTGCGGTGCCGGTTGCGGGACCTGCCGCGGTGCCTGCTGCGGTGCCTGCTGAGGGGGCGTCATCGCTGGCCGGGCCGGGTGTCGGTGGTACTTGTAAGACTGGAAGGGTCCTACGGCCCACCCCGCATGACCAAGGTCCTGGTTCGGGTCAATACCTGTCGAACGTGACACTACTCACCGTTGACGCGAACTAACCCCTATGTGCAAAAATGGGACAACCAGCCCAACTTCACGTGAGCGTGCCCACTTTTGGGTGGTTCTGGAACCGATGCGTGCTTTGCGGGGATACGGAGGGTCTGGTCCCCTCGTAACCGGATGTCACTATAAGGTGACTGCCCGTTATGGGGTGGTCCATCGCCATCCGTCGGCCTTGAACCCGTGAGGGGTCAATTTTGGCGGTTTGGTCGATAGGGCTGGACGGATGGTGTAGTTGTAGACACCAGGACAAGCCGTTCGTCCTATAACCGACTCGGCCCGTCTATGCCATTTCGGGCATCGCGGGCCAAGGTGCAGAATTTGAAGGATAGAACCGCCCTGGTTCGGTTCTCCCGAGGAGGCCGCTCATGACCGCTCGTACCCCTGATGCTGAACCCCTGCTGACGCCGGCAGAGGTCGCCACCATGTTCCGCGTGGACCCCAAGACGGTTACCCGTTGGGCCAAGGCGGGCAAGCTCACGTCCATTCGCACCCTCGGCGGTCACCGCCGTTACCGCGAGGCGGAGGTGCGCGCTCTGCTGGCCGGTATTCCCGCTCAGCGCACCGAGGCCTGATAGGCCGAAGGCTCTTTCAAAGGGGCCGCTTACCGGACTCCGCCGGGTCCGGTAAGCGGCCCCTTTGTCGTGCCCGGAGTCCGCGTCCCGTGTGTGCCGGGAGTACGCGCCGGGGCGGCGCCGCCCGTTCCCGTCCGGCCGTCCGGAATGTTGTACTCCGGATAACGGTTTGATGCTTCTGGGGTGGGGGGGATTTACAGTTAATAGCAGTACAATTTTACATATTAAATTAGTGCCCCTCTGGAGGGGGGTCCGCTCGGCCGGTCTCGGGAAAAGATAAGTGACGACGGTCACACGGTCTGTCACTTGTGGTCTAGACCTAGTCCGGGGTAGTGCACGGCCCCCGGCCAAAACGCGAAAGGCCCGGAACCAAACGGTTCCGGGCCTCTCGGCTACGGCGATCCCGACGGGACTTGAACCCGCGACCTCCACCTTGACAGGGTGGCGAGCTAACCAACTGCTCCACGGGACCAGAGTTTTCTGATCCGTTCGCTTTGCTTGCCTGCGCTGCGAACAAGACAGATCGTAGCCCATGGTGGGCCCCCAGGTCGAACTGGCTCCTGAGGGCCCCCGCCCAGCTCAGGGACCACCCTCGGGGACCGGCACGGCCGCCGGTCCCCGAGGGTGGCTCAGAGCGTGGCCCTGGCGGCCTCCATCGCCTTGGTGATCCGCTTCTCCGAGACCGGCGTCGGCGTACCGAGCGACTGCGCGAAGAAACTGACCCGCAGCTCCTCGATCATCCAGCGGATCGCCTTCACCTCCGGGGACGGCTCCTGCCCGGCCGGTACGGCCGCCAGGAGCTCCCCGTACTCCTGCTGCACCTGCTGGACCTTCAGCAGCTGCTGGGCGTCCCGCTGCGGGTGGTTGGGCAGCGCCTCCAGCCGGCGGTCCGCGGCCAGCAGGTAGCGCTTGAGGTCCGTCAGCCGCTGCCAGCCGGTCTCCGTGACGAAGCCGGAGTGCACCAGCGAGGCCAGGTGCAGCCGGATGTCGTTCACCGCCGTCAGCAGCACCGGGCTGCTCACCGACTTCAGCCGGGTCGACGCCTTGTGGAAGGCGATCAGCGCGGTCGCCGTCTTCAGCGTGGTGTCCGCCGAGAGGTCGTAGAGGTCCGCCCGCACCTTGTCGTGCAGCTTGCCGAAGGCCGCCTCGTCCCAGGCCGGGCCGCCGGCCAGGGTCATCAGCCGGTCGGTGGCGCAGGCCACCACGTCCTCGAACATCGCCGGGATCGAGCCGTGCGGGTTGTACGACAGGGCGAGCTTGGCCTGGTTGCCCAGCCGGCCCTGGATCGACTTGGCGGGCGAGGTGGTGGTCAGCATCAGCAGCCGCCGGGTGCCCTCCCACATCGCCCTGCTCTGGGCCTCGGGGGTGTCGAACAGCTTGATGCCGACCGCGTCCCGCTCGTCCACCAGCGCCGGGTAGGCGCGCAGCGAGTGACCGCGCGAGCGCTGCTCGAAGGTGCGCTGGAGGACGGGGAGCGAGGCGGGCCAGGCGGTCAGCCCGGACTGCTCGATGCCCTGGCCGGAGGCGGCCGAGGAGAGCGTCTCCTTCAGCTTGGGCTTCAGCCGCAGCCGCAGCTCCTCCAGGTCCTTGGACTCGGCGAGGTTCTTGCGGCCGTCCACCACCCGGAAGGTCACCTTGAGGTGGTCCGGCACCCGCTCGTCGTCCCAGGCCTCCGGCGGGACGGTGACCGCCGTCAGCCGCTTGAGGATGTGCTCCAGGGTCGGCAGCAGCGGCTCCTGGCGGTCCTTCACCTGGCGCAGCGCCGCCTTGGCGAAGTCCGGTGCCGGCACGAAGTTGCGCCGCACCGCCTTGGGGAGGGACTTGATCCAGGCGGTGACCAGCTCCTCGCGCAGGCCCGGGATCTGCCAGTCGAAGCCCTCCGCGGTGACCTGGTTGAGCACCGGCAGCGGGATGTGGACGGTCACGCCGTCCGCGTCACTGCCCGGCTCGAACTGGTAGGTCAGCTTGAAGCGGAGCTTGCCCTGCTGCCAGTGGTCCGGGTAGTCCGCCTCGGTGACGCCGTCGGCGGCGTCGTTGATCAGCATCGACTTCTCGAAGTTGAGCAGGTCCGGCTGGTCGTGCCGGGCCTTCTTCCACCAGGAGTCGAAGTGCCGGGTGGAGACGATGTCGTCCGGCAGCCGGCCGTCGTAGAACTCGAACAGGGTCTGGTCGTCCACCAGGATGTCCCGGCGGCGGGCCCGGTTCTCCAGCTCCTCGACCTCGCTGAGCAGCTTGCGGTTCTCGCCGAAGAACTTGTGGTGGGTCTCCCAGTCGCCCTCGACCAGCGCGTTGCGGATGAACAGCTCGCGGCAGAGCTCCGGGTCGATCCGGCCGTAGTTGACCTTGCGCTGGGCGACGACCGGCATCCCGTAGAGGGTCACCTTCTCGTACGCCAGCACCGCGCCGGCCTTCTTCTCCCAGTGCGGCTCGCTGTAGCTGCGCTTGATCAGGTGGCCGGCCAGCGGCTCCACCCACTCGGGCTCGATCTTGGCGTTGATCCGGGCCCAGAGCCGGGACGTCTCGACCAGCTCGGCCGACATCACCCAGCGCGGCGGCTTCTTGAACAGGCCGGACCCGGGGAAGACCGCGAACCGCGCGCCGCGCGCGCCGCCGTACTCGCGCTTCTCCACGTCGAACAGGCCGATGTGGGAGAGCAGGCCGGCCAGCAGCGACTGGTGGATCCGGTCGGCGTCGGGCTCGGCGTCCGGATGGGGCTCCTCGATCGTGACGCCGAGCTGCTTGGCGACCGTCCGCAGCTGGGAGTAGATGTCCTGCCACTCCCGTATCCGCAGGTAGTTGAGGAACTCGGCCTTGCACATCCGGCGGAAGGCCGAGGAGGAGAGCTCCTTCTGCTGCTCCCGCACGTAGCGCCACATGGCCAGGTAGGAGAGGAAGTCGGAGGTCTCGGACTGGAAGCGGCGGTGCCGGTCGTCGGCGGCCTGGCGCTTCTCGGTGGGGCGCTCGCGCGGGTCCTGGATGGAGAGCGCGGCGGCGATCACCATGACGTCGCGGACACAGCCGTTCTTGTCGGCCTCCAGCACCATGCGGGCCATCCGCGGGTCCACCGGGAGCTGGGCCAGCTGCCGGCCGAGCGGGGTGAGGCGCTTGCGGACGTCCTTCTCGTCCGGGTCGAGGGCGCCGAGCTCGTGCAGGAGGCTGACGCCGTCCTTGATGTTGCGGGAGTCCGGCGGGTCCAGGAACGGGAAGGCGGCGATGTCGCCGAGGCCGGCGGCCGTCATCTGGAGGATGACCGAGGCCAGGTTGGTGCGCAGGATCTCGGCGTCGGTGAACTCGGGGCGGGAGAGGAAGTCCTCCTCCGAGTACAGCCGGATGCAGATGCCGTCCGAGGTGCGGCCGCAGCGGCCCTTGCGCTGGTTGGCGCTGGCCTGGCTGATGGCCTCGATCGGGAGCCGCTGGACCTTGGTGCGGTGGCTGTAGCGGGAGATGCGGGCGGTGCCCGGGTCGATCACGTACTTGATGCCCGGGACGGTGAGGCTGGTCTCGGCGACGTTGGTCGCCAGCACGATCCGGCGGGAGCTGGAGCGCTGGAAGACCTTGTGCTGCTCGGCCGAGCTCAGCCGGGCGTAGAGCGGGAGGACCTCGGTGAACTTCAGTTTCAGTTTGTTGAGCGCGTCGGCGGTGTCACGGATCTCGCGCTCGCCGGAGAGGAAGACCAGGATGTCGCCCGGGCCCTCGGCCTGGAGCTCCTCGGCGGCCTCGCAGATCGCCTGGATCTGGTCGCGGTCGCGGTCGGCGTCGGTGGAGTCGTCCTCGATGTCGGCCTCGTCGACGATCGGGCGGTAGCGGACCTCGACCGGATAGGTACGGCCGGAGACCTCGATGATCGGGGCGTCGTCGAAGTGGCGGGCGAACCGCTCGGGGTCGATGGTCGCCGAGGTGATGACGACCTTGAGGTCCGGGCGGCGGGGCAGCAGCTGCTTGACGTAGCCGAGGATGAAGTCGATGTTGAGGCTGCGCTCGTGCGCCTCGTCGATGATCAGGGTGTCGTACTGACGCAGCTCGCGGTCGGTCTGGATCTCCGCGAGCAGGATGCCGTCCGTCATCAGCTTGACCAGGGTGTCCGGGCCGACCTGGTCGGTGAACCGGACCTTCCAGCCGACCGCCTCGCCGAGCGGGGTGTTCATCTCCTCGGCGACGCGCTCGGCCACCGTGCGGGCGGCGATCCGGCGGGGCTGGGTGTGGCCGACCAGACCGCGGACACCGCGGCCCAGCTCCAGGCAGATCTTCGGGATCTGGGTGGTCTTGCCGGAGCCGGTCTCGCCCGCCACGATCACCACCTGGTGGTCGCGGATCGCGGCGAGGATGTCGTCCTTCTTCTGGCTGACCGGCAGCTCGGCGGGGTACGTGATCTTCGGAACGGCGGCCCGGCGCTGCTCGACCAGCAGCTCGGCGCGGTCGATGTCACCGGCGATCTCGGCGGCGATCTTCTGGCGCGCGTCGGGCTTGCGGACCCGGCGGGCACCCTCCAGCCGGCGTCCGATCCGCACCTCGTCGCGCAGGGTCAGCTCGGGGAGACGGGCGGCCAGCTCGCCGATGCTGGGCCCCTGGGCGGGGGCGTCGGCGGACTGGACTGCGGGAGAACTCACGGCGGGCATCCCTCTAGGTTCGCAAGGAGATGCGGCGGCGCGCACCTCGGTTTTCGAGCCCCTCCAGTGTCACAGCCGCCGCGGGGGATGTGCGAACCCCGTCCGGGGGGTGGTGGGGCGCGGGGGGACGGGCACGGGGCCGGTGGGGTGGGGGACGGGCACGGGGCCGGTGGGGTGGGGGACGGGCACGGGGCCGGTGGGGTGGGGGCCGGGGGCACGGGGCCGGTGGGGTGGGGGCCGGGGGCACGGTGGCCGTCGGGGGCTCGCCCGTCAGCCGCCCCTCGGGTCGCCATGCCGGCCGGCACCGGCACCGGCACCGGCCGGCTGCGCCGGTCTCCCGTGCCACTCCCGGTGGCCCTCCGCCTACGCGTCCAGGGCTTCCTGGTCGGGTCCGGGCAGCCAGTCGCGGCCCGGGTCGTACTCCAGCCAGCGGCTGCGCCGCGCCTCCTCGCCGAACGCCCTCAGCAGCGGCTCCAGTTGGGGGTGCTGCTGAGGGCCGCCGGTGCCGTCGCCGTCGCGCCAGACCAGTGACCAGGCGTACAGCGGGGTGGGGCCGGCGAGCGGGACGGTCCGCACACCGGGGCGGCCGGGCGCGGAGGGCAGGTCCGGGAGCGGGCAGTCGGCGGGGAGGAGGGAGAAGCAGGTCGGGTCGGTGCGGACCCGCTCCACGAAGTTCTCCAGGCCGAGATTGGTGGAACCGGTCCGTCCGGCGATGCCGAACTGGTCGGCGAACCGGGTCAGGAAGTCCAGCCGGTCCACCGCGGCCGGGTAGCGCAGCACGCTGTCCCGCAGGTCGGCCGGGCACAGCACGTCACGGCCGGCCAGCGGGTGATCGGTGCTCAGCAGCGCGTCCACCGGCTCCAGCCGCACCAGACGGTGCGCCAGCCCCGCGTCCCGGCCGTCCGGCAGCGGGTGCACCCGGCCGAACCCCGCGTCCGACTCACCCCGCAGCAGGGCCGCCGCCACCGACGGCAGGTCCCGCGCCGGCACCGGCTCCACCTCCAGCCCCGACACCTCCTCGACGGCCTGCGCGACCGTCCGCATCGGCGCGTACAGGTGACCCCAGACGTCGATGCGCAGCGGGCGCCGCGTGCAGGCCACCGCTGCCACCGCGTGGTCCCCGTGGACGAGCAGCCGTCGGGCCGGCTCCAGGAACCGCTGCCCCGCCCCGGTCAGGGCGACACCGCGGGCATCCCGGTCCAGCAGCCGGGCGCCGAGAGCCGCTTCCAGCCGGGCCACCCGCTTCGACAACGCCTGCTGGCTGATCGCCAACCGCGCGGCGGCACGCCCGAAATGCAGCTCCTCGGCCGCCACGGCGAAGGCCCGGACCTGGGCGAGATCGAGATCCATGGCTGCCCAGCGTACGGGGCCGGGTCGCGAGCACCACCGGCCTCCCCGGCCTCGCGGACTCTGCGGCCCGGCGGCCGATGTCACCCGCACGTGCAGGGCCCGGGGCGACAACGGTCGGTTGTCGTCGCACCCCGGCGGTTGTTGGACCGGGTCCGGGCACCCGCGGTCTGCTGGGGCCACCGCCTCGGCCGGACCGGCCGGCGAGGCGGCCGAGGGAGGGCGGGGCCATGAAGGCGCTGACAGCGACCGGGCGGGCGGATGAGCTGGTCGGGTTCGCGGAGGTGGAGCAGCCGCGGCCCGGGCCGGGCGAAGCGCTGGTGAAGGTGGAGGCGTTCTCGGTGAACCGCGGCGAGACCTTCCAGCTGGAGGCACCCCGGCCGGGCTGGCGCCCGGGCAAGGACATCGCCGGCCTGGTCGTGCAGGCCGCCGCCGACGGCTCCGGCCCGGCCGCCTGCCGCCGGGTGGTCGGTCACCCGCCCGCCGGCGGCTGGGCCGAGTACGTCTGCGTGCCCACCGGCTCGCTCGCCGAGCTCCCGGACGCGCTGGACAGCGTCCGCGCGGCCGCCCTCCCGCTGGCCGGGCTGACCGCGCTGCGCCTGTTGCGCACCGTCGGCGCGCTGGCCGGCCGCCGGGTGCTGCTGACCGGCGCGTCCGGGGGCGTCGGCCACTACGTCACCGAGCTGGCCGCCGCCGCCGGGGCCGAGCTGACCGTGGTCACGGCCTCGCCCGAGCGCGGCCGTCGGCTGGCCGAGCTGGGCGCGGCGGAGGTCGTCCACGAGGTCGGCGCGGCGCGCGGCCCGTACGACGTGGTGCTGGAGTCGACGGGCGGCCCGAACCTGCCCCTGGCTCTCGCCCGGCTGGCCCGGCGCGGCACGCTGATCTGGTTCGGCCAGGCCTCCCGCACGCCCGCGACGCTCGACTTCTTCGGCTTCTTCGCCGGCCCGGAGTCCGCCACCCTGCGGCACTTCCACTACGCCGACTCCGACGTGCCCGACGGGGACGACCTCGCCACCCTGGTCCGCCTGGTCGGGGAGGGGCGGCTGACCCCGGAGATCGGCCGGGTCGCGCCCTGGACGGAGACCGCAGCCGTCCTGACCGACCTGCGGGAGCGCCGGATCCGCGGCAAGGCCGTCCTCACCCTGTCCTGACCCGACCCTGTCCTCACCCTGGCCTGACCGCCGGCCGCCGGCCCGCGCTGACCCACCGTCGAAGCGAGTTTCCGCCATGACCGATGCCCCCGACCCCTCGTTCCCCGACCCCTCGTCCCCCGACCTTTCCTTCCTCGACCACCCGGACCTGTTGCCTGCGTTCGTCGAGGAGAACCGCCCGCGCGCCACCGGCGCCGGGCTCGACCCGCACGAGTACACCCGCGTCACCTCCGCGCTGCCGTCCCTCCCCGCGTGGCCCGAGGCCTGCCGGGCCGCCGGCCGGCGGCACCTCGACGCCGCGGGCCGCGCCGCCGCGCAGGGCCGCCACCGCACGGCCGGCGAGGCCTACCGGACGGCCGCCCGCTGGTTCCACTTCGCCGGGCTGCTCCCGCACCCCGACCGGGCGGCCGCCGCCCTCGCCGCCACCGAGGCGGACGAGGCGATGCGCCGCGCGCTGGCCCACCTCGACCCGGCGGCCGAACGGATCGAGGGCGCGTCGTTCGCCGGCTGGCTCCGCCGCCCAGCCGGGGGCGGGCGGGCACCGGTCGTGGTCGTCGTGCCGGGGATGGACTCCGCGAAGGAGGAGTTCCACGCCGTCGCCGAGGCGCTGCTCGCCCGGGGCACGGCCGTGTTCGCCATGGACGGCCCGGGTCAGGGCGTCCTCGCCGCGACCAGCTCCCCCGATCCGGACTACCACCGCGTGGTCGGCCGGGTGATCGACGCCCTCGCGGACCGGGACGGTGTGGATGCCGGCCGCGTCGGGGTGATCGGCCTCAGCCTCGGCGGCTACTACGCCGCGACCACCGCCGCCCACGAGCCGCGGGTCCGCGCCACCGCCGTGGTCAGCGGCCCGTACCGGCTGGACTGGGACGCGCTGGTCCCGTTCGTCACCGCGACCCTGACCCAGCGCTGCGGAAGCCCGGAGGCCGCCCGCGCCTTCGCCCGTCGCATCGACCTGACCGGTCAGGCCCCGGCCGTCACCGGCCCCCTCCTGGTCGTCGAGGGCGGCGAGGACGGGATCCCCGGGGTCACCAACGCCGAACCCCTGGCCCACCACGCCCCCCGGGCCGAGCTCCTCCTCGTCCCGCACGGCAACCACCTTCTCGGCAACGCCCTCACCGACTGGCTCCCGCCCACCGCGGACTGGCTCACCACCCACCTCACCGGTGGCCGGTAGAGCGGCACGCACGGCCACGTGCGTGCGCAGGCATGCAGAAGGCCCCGGAGAGCGAACTCTCCGGGGCCGCCTCGGAAGGGAACGGCAGCCCGAGGAACTCGTCGGTGTTGCGGACCTTGCCGTCCCGCCAGTGCCATCCCTGCTCGTCCCGCCGGAGCGGGAGGATTCCGTAGTGGGGCCGGCTCCGCCCGCACCCACCTGAAGGAGTAAGCCGCGACAGTCGGGCGGGAGGACGACGCCGAGCTCCTCCTCGGCCGCTGCTCGGGGGTGCCGCGATTCGGAGCCGTTGGCGTCAGTGCCGGCGTCAGCGGGCACGAAAATGCCCCCGAAGCGAGCTGCTTCAGGGGCATCGTGCCTGGTCAAGGCTGGTGGCCAGGGCCGGGGTCGAACCGGCGACCTTCCGCTTTTCAGGCGGACGCTCGTACCAACTGAGCTACCTGGCCGTACTACACCGCCTCTTGCGAGACGAGCGATCCCGACGGGACTTGAACCCGCGACCTCCACCTTGACAGGGTGGCGAGCTAACCAACTGCTCCACGGGACCTGGTGTGGAATTTCTCCACAGTAGGTCTTGCGGCACTGCACTTTACTACGGGTACTACGGTACTGCGTGCCCCCAACGGGATTCGAACCCGTGCTACCGCCTTGAAAGGGCGGCGTCCTGGGCCACTAGACGATGAGGGCTTGCGGCCTGTCCCGCCGTTTCCGGCGTTCGGGGACGTCGAGAAGCATATGGGATGGCGAGCCGAACGCCAAAACGGGTTTCGGCCGACCGGGCGGGTGCCGGTGAGCGTGGTCTTCAGGAGGTGTTCAGGACCAGCCGAGCTCGTCGAGTTCGTGGTCGTCGAACCCGAAGTGGTGGGCGACCTCGTGGATGACGGTGGTGCGGACCTCGGCCACCACCTGCTCGCGGGTCTCGCAGTGCCGCAGGGTCGGACCCAGGTAGACGATGATCCGGTCGGGGAGGACGCCGGCGTACCACTCACCGCGTTCGGTGAGGGGGGTGCCCTCGTAGAGCCCGAGGAGTTCGGGGTCGGCGGGGTCGGGTTCGTCCTCGACGAAGACGGCGACGTTGTCCATCATGGCCGCGAGCTGCGGGGGAATCTGGTCGAGGGCGTCGCTGACCAGCGTCTCGAACTCTTCCCGGGTCATCTCCACCGGATCATTGTCGGGTCTGGGATGACGGTGTGCCAGGCGGTCGGGGCCGGTGTTTCATGGGCCTATGACGACATCGGACGGCGCGGCGAACGGCGCGGCGGGAAGCGCGGTGGGCGGCACGCTGCGGGTGGAGCCCGCGCCGGCCGTGCCGCGGCGGCCACCGGTGCTGCGGGGGCAGGGCCCGGCCGTGGCGGTGGTGGCGCTGGGCGGGGCGATCGGGGCGTCGGCCCGGTACGGGGCCGGGCTGCTCCGGCCGGACGCGCCGACGGCGTTTCCGTGGACCACGCTGGTGGTGAACGTGGTGGGCTGCGCGGTGATCGGGGTCTTCCTGGTGGCGATCACCGAGGGGCGGCCGGCGCATCCGCTGCTGCGGCCGTTCTTCGGGACGGGCGTGCTGGGCGGGTTCACCACGTTCTCGACGTACGCGGTGGACACCCGGCGGCTGCTGGTGGAGGGCCGGCCCGGGGTCGGGCTGGCCTATCTGGGGCTGACGCCGGTGGCGGCGCTGGCCGCGGTCTGGGCGGCGGCCGGGCTGACGCGGCGTCTGATCCTGCGTGGGGCGAGGGAGAAGCGATGACCAGGCTGACCGGGCCCGCGCTGCGGCTGACCGTGCTGGTCGGCGAGAACGACCGCTGGCACCACCGCCCGCTGTACAGCGAGATCGTGCACCGCGCGCGGGCGGCGGGGCTGGCGGGGGCGAGCGTTTTCCGCGGGATCGAGGGGTTCGGGGCGTCGTCGCTGGTGCACACGGCGCGGCTGCTGTCGATGAGCGAGGACCTGCCGGTGGCGGTGGTGGTCGTGGATACCGAGGAGCGGGTGCGGGCCTTCCTGCCGGAGCTGGACGAGCTAGTGGCGGAGGGGCTGGTGGTGCTCGATCCGTGCGAGGTGATCCGGTACGTGGGGCGGGGCCGGTCCGACGAGGGCACGGCGTCGGGGGCGGGGGCCGCGGAGTGAACTGGCTGCCGGTGCTGGCCGGGGCGGTGGTCGGCGCGCCGCTGCGCTACCTGACCGACCGGGCGGTGCAGTCCCGGCACGACTCGGTCTTCCCGTGGGGGACCTTCGCCGTGAACGCGGTCGGCTGCCTGGTGCTCGGGCTGGTGACCGGGGCGGTGGCGGCCGGCGCGGCGTCCTCGCAGGTCCAACTGCTGCTCGGGACGGGGTTCTGCGGGGCGCTCACCACGTACTCGACTTTCTCGTACGAGACGTTGCGGCTGGCCGAGAGCGGGGCCGGGCGGTACGCGGTGGCCAATGCGGCGGGCAGCGTTGTGGTGGGGCTGGCGGCGGTCTACGCGGGGGCGGGGCTGGCCTCGGCGCTCTGGGGCTGAGTGGCGCCGCCCGGTTCCGGGTCGGGCGGGTGCGGGGGGTCTGCGGGGCGCCCGCCCGGCGGTTCCGGGCCCGGGGCGGTGCCGGTCCCGGCGGGTCCGGGGGTCTGCGGGTCCGGGCGGCGTGGGGGGCTTCGTGCCGCCGGAATGGCGCCGGCCGGATGGCCCCCGGGTGCTTCCCGGCGGGGTGCCCGTGTCCCGCTGCCCCGGGCGCGCGTTGGGCACCGGAAGTGCCGGGCGCGGTAGGGCGGCCGGCGGGTGGACCGGGTGGGGCGGCGGGAGAGGGATCGCGGTGGCGGCAATGCGTGCGGTGCGTGCGGTGGCTTCGGTGCGTTCGGTGCGTTCGGTGCGTTCGGTGCGCAAGGTGGGTGCGGTGCGTTCGGTGCGTTCGGTGCGCGAGGTGGGCGCCCGGGAGGGCCGTCCCACGGTGGTGCGGGCGGTCGCGGTCCGGGAGGCCGAGCCGCGGGCGGTGGCCGTGCGCAACGGGGTGGTCCGGGCGGCGGCGGTGCTGGCGGTGGCCGGTCTCGGCCTGACCGGCTGCATGTCGGTGGGGCCCGCGGCGGACGAGAAGCACGGCGCGGTGCCGGTCGGACAGGCCGGGACGCCGGGCAAGGCCGCGGGAGGCGGGTCGGCCGCGCCGAGCGGCGGCGCTCACCAGGGTGGTGCGTCCGGGCGACCGGAGCGCACGGGGGGCGCGCAGACGGAGAGCCCGCCGGGGACGGGCCTGACCTCCGCGCCGGGTGCGGCGTCCCCCGGCGCGAACGGCGTGAACGGCGCGCCCGACGGCGCGAGGGCACTGCCGGACGCGGCACCCGGTGAGGTCGCCCCCGGCGCGAACGGGGCTGCCGGGGGCGTGAGCGCCGGCACCGCACCCCAACCGGGTGGCGGCTCGTCGGGCGGCGGGGCGGCCGGTGGCGCCGGCGCCACGGGCGGCGCCGGCGGGTCCGGGGGGTCCGGCGGGTCCGGCTCGAGCGCCGGGACGGCCGGCGGTGCGGGCGCGGGGCACTCCGGCGGTGGCGCGGCCACCAGCCCGGCGGCGAGCCCGACCGGGCGGCCGTCCGGCACCCCCGATCCCGGTCACACCACGCCCGCCGCGACCGTCCCGCCGACCACGGAACCCTCCACCACAAGCTCCGGATCTTCGGCCCCGAGTCCGGGCGCGGGCGGGCATTAGCAGCCTGGCCAGCGCATTTGCCTCTGATCCCTAGGCTCGTCTATGGTGGTAGATCGTTCGTTTGATTCATTTGACTGGCGCCCTATTCCCATCTGGCGCCCTTGGCGCGTTCCGGCGATCCGTGGCTGACCGCATAGAGGCGGTTGTGAAACAGAACCCCGGACTTTGGCGCGTGCCACTTCCGGAAGGTTTTGCATGTCTCTCGTTGACGACGCCCGCTTCGCCATGCCCGCGAGCGAGTCCGCCGCCGATGTCACCACCCCCGACGCCGAGCTGATCGACGTCACCACCGACGCCGCCGAGGCCGTCGCCGAGATCGCCGACTCCGCCGAGATCGCCGCCGACGACGTCGCGGACGAGGCCGAGGACGCCGAGCCCACCATCACCTTCGGCGACCTGGGCCTGCACGACGACGTCGTGCGCGCCCTCGCCAAGCGTGGCGTCACCACCCCGTTCCCGATCCAGGCCGCGACCATCCCGGACGCCCTGGCCGGCAAGGACGTGCTGGGCCGTGGGCGCACCGGCTCCGGCAAGACCCTCAGCTTCGGCCTGCCGCTGCTGACCCGCCTCGCCGACGGCGAGCGCACCAAGCCCAAGCACCCGCGCGGCCTGATCCTGGTCCCGACCCGCGAGCTGGCCATGCAGGTGGCCGACGCCCTGGAGCCGTTCGGCTCGGTGCTCGGCCTCAAGCTCAAGGTCGTCTGCGGCGGCACCTCGATGTCGAACCAGATCTACGCGCTGGAGCGCGGCGTCGACATCCTGGTCGCCACCCCCGGCCGTCTGCGTGACCTGCTGAACCGCGGCAGCGCCAAGCTGGCCGACGTCCGGACCGTCGTGCTCGACGAGGCCGACCAGATGGCCGACATGGGCTTCCTGCCCGAGGTCACCGAGATCCTCGACCAGGTGCCGGCCGGCGGCCAGCGCCTGCTGTTCTCCGCCACCCTGGAGAACGAGATCGACACCCTGGTCAAGCGCTACCTGAAGAACCCGGTCACCCACGAGGTCGACCCGTCGGCCGGCGCGGTCACCACCATGACCCACCACATCCTCGTGGTGAAGCCCAAGGACAAGGCCCCGATCACCAACGCGATCGCCGCCCGCAAGGGCCGCACGATCATCTTCGTCCGCACCCAGATGGGCGCCGACCGTGTCGCCGAGCAGCTCATCGAGGCCGGTGTGAAGGCCGACGCGCTGCACGGCGGTATGACCCAGGGCGCCCGCACCCGCGTCCTCGGCGACTTCAAGGACGGCTACGTCAACGTCGTCGTCGCCACCGACGTCGCCGCCCGTGGCATCCACGTCGACGGCATCGACCTGGTCCTGAACGTGGACCCGGCCGGTGACCACAAGGACTACCTGCACCGCTCCGGCCGCACCGCGCGTGCCGGCCGCTCCGGCGCCGTCGTCACCCTGGTGCTGCCGCACCAGCGCCGTGGCGTGTTCCGCCTGATGGAGGACGCGGGCGTGGACGCCTCGCGCCACATCCTCGACCACGCCTTCGACGCCGAGGTCGCCAAGATCACCGGCGCCCGCTCGCTGATCGAGGTCCAGGCCGAGAGCGCGGCCGGCATCGCCGGTGCCGCCGAGCGCGAGCTCGCCGACATGACCCGCCAGCTGGAGCGCGCGCAGCGCCGCGCCACCGAGCTGCGCGAGGAGGCCGACCGCCTGGCCGCCCGGGCCGCTCGCGAGCGGGCCGAGCTGGGCATCGAGGACGAGGCGCCGGCCGCCGAGGCCGACTCCGCCGAGGCTTCGGAGACCGCCGTCGAGACCGCCGCCCCGGTGGCCGAGGAGCGCACCCCGTCGTACCGCGAGGCGCGCACCGAGCGTCCCGAGCGCACCGAGCGCCCGGCGTTCGGCCGTGACCGTGACGACCGCGGCGGCCGTTCGGGTGGCTTCAACCGTGACCGTGACGACCGCGGTGGCCGCTCCGGTGGCTTCAACCGTGACGACCGTGGCGGCCGTTCCGGTGGCTTCGGTGACCGTGACAACCGCGGCGGTGGCTTCAACCGTGACCGTGACGACCGCGGTGGCCGCTCCGGTGGCTTCAACCGTGACGACCGCGGTGGCCGTTCCGGTGGCTTCGGTGACCGTGACAACCGCGGTGGTGGCTTCAACCGTGACCGTGACGACCGCGGCGGCCGCTCCGGTGGCTTCGGCGACCGTGACAACCGTGGCGGTGGCTTCAACCGCGACGACCGTGGCGGCCGTTCCGGTGGCTTCGGTGACCGTGACAACCGTGGCGGTGGCTTCAACCGTGACCGTGACGACCGCGGCGGCCGCTCCGGTGGCTTCGGCGACCGTCCGGCCCGCTCCTTCGGCGACCGTCCGGCCTTCGGCCGTGACCGTGACGAGCGCGGCAGCAGCAGCCGTCCGTTCTCGCGCCGCGACGACCACCGCTCCGGTGGCCGCCCGCAGGCCTCCGGTGGCTTCAACCGTGACCGTGACGACCGCGGTGGCCGCTCCGGTGGCTTCAACTCCGGTGGCTTCAACCGCGACGACCGCAAGCCGCGCTGGAAGAACTGACACCGGCTGATGCCGGTTGACGCCGGCTGACGTCACTTCGGGCCCGCTCCACTTCGGTGGGGCGGGCCCGTTGTCGTTCTCCCGCGGGCTGTTGTTCTGCTGGTGAGAATAACCTGTGGCGCGTGGGCGGCCGGGTCCCGTACGGTCGCGGACATGAGCAGCAGACTGCATCACGTGGCGGCGGTGAACGAGGAGATCGCCGAACGGGGGAGCTACCGGGCAGCCGGGGGCGAGCTCGTACAGGTGTCGGAGCGACTGGCCGTGGCCAGGGAGGGGACGGTGTCGTACACGCCGGAGGCGCTGGACGCGCTGGTGCGGGCCGGTGCGCCCGGGCCGGGGCCGGGCACCGGGGCGATCGAGGTGACGGCCGAGGGCAGCATCCAGGCGGCCCGGCGGCTGGTCGGGGCCGGGGGCGGCCGGGTGGGGGTGCTCAACTTCGCCTCCGCGCGGAACCCGGGCGGCGGCTACCTGCGTGGCGCCCGCGCCCAGGAGGAGGACCTCTGCCGCAGCGCCCTGCTGTACACCTGCCTGCTGGAGGCACCGGACTACTACGAGGCGCACCGCGCCTCCAGCGACCTGCGCTACAGCCACCGGGTGATCGTCTCGCCCGACGTGCCGGTGATCCGGGGCGCGCAGGGGGAGCTGCTGGCACAGCCGTACCCGGTGACGTTCCTGACCTCGCCGGCGCCCAACGCGGGCCAGTTGGAGCGGCGTTCGGCCGGCACGGACGTCCGGGGCGTGCTCGCCGAGCGGGCCGTCCGGGTCCTCGCGGCGGCGGCCCGGCACGAGATACGCACGCTGGTGCTGGGGGCGTGGGGCTGCGGAGTGTTCGGCAACGACCCGGCCCAGGTGGCCGAGGCCTTCGAGGGGGCGCTGGCGCAGTACGGCGCCGCGTTCGAGCGGGTGGTGTTCGCGGTCTGGGACCGCACGCCCGTCTCGGCGAACCGGGCCGCTTTCGAGGCCCGGTTCGGCGCGGCCGTCGGCTGACGGCGGCGGCCGTCGGCCGGTGCCGTCGGCCCTCGGGTGGTGGGGCGAGGTCGCGTGGGGCCTCGCGTGCGGTCGGCTCGTGCGTGCCGTCGGTCCCAGCGCTGTCGGCCCTCCGCGCTGCCAGCTCTGGCGCGCTGCCGGCTCTTGTGTGTGCCGTCAGCTCTTGCGTGCTGCCAGGGCGGTCGCGGCGGTCGAGGCGGCGGCGACCACGCCGGTGACGGCGAAGACGGACGGCCAGGCGCCGATCTTCTTCGCCAGCGGGTGCGAGCCGCCGAAAGCCGCCACGTACAGGCCGGTCAGCGCGGCCGCGGTGGCCGTGCCCGAGCGGCGGTGCCACTGCGTGGCGGCGCCGGCCCCGGCGACCGCCAGCACCGCGCCGCCCAGCTCGCGCCGGCCGGTCCAGCGGGCGACGCCGTAGCCGCCGACCAGGCCGCTCGCCGCGGTGAGCGCGGCGGGCGCCGCCGCCGAGAGCACGTTCGGGATCTTCGCCATCGTCGACTCCACTCTGCAGACCCGGAGGTCCCGGACCTCGCGGGCCCCGCCGAACTCCACGGACGCCCTGAACTCCTCCGACCTTCCAACCTCCCGACCATAACCCGGCCGTCGAAACGGCCCGCCGGGCGGTCCTGGGTGCGGTCCGGCGGCCGGGTCTGGTGGGGGCCGGCGGTTCAGCGGAACGCCTCCTCGAAGGGGCGCGCCGCCGCAGTCCGGGAGAGGTGGTGCGCGGCCTCGGCCGGGGTGAGCACCCGCTCCAGCCGGAGCTCCCCCGGGACCTGCTGGATGAACCGGCCGGCCGCCCAGCTCCGCTCGTACGGCTGCGGGTCCAGCACCAGGGTGCGGACGCCGTCCACCACAGGGATGTCGCTGGGAGTGCCCTCGTTCCAGATCCACGAACCGTCCGGCGCGACCAGGTTGAACGCGCCCAGTGCGGTGACCCGGCGGCCGTCCACCTCCTCGGTCCGGGTGAGCGCGACCACCTCCGGGTCGGGCCGGGTGCCGGGCAGGTGGCCGCCGCCGATCAGCAGGTCGGCGAGGAGCGTGTGCAGCTGGAAGTTGTCGGTCAGGCCGTCCATCCGGACCAGGTAGCCGGTGCCGGTCGGGCGGTCCAGCACCAGCAGCGGCTCGTCGTCGAACGTCTTCATCAGGTACAGCAGGCCCTTGAGGTCGTGCTGCCCCTCGCCGTACCGCTCGATCAGCTCGACCAGCACGTCGGTCACGCCGGAGGCCCGGGCCGAGGTGCGGACGGCGGCGTGCGTGTACACCGCGAACGAGGCCATCTGCCACAGGTGCAGCGTCCACCAGCCGATGACCGCCCGGTGGGCGGGCCAGGCGTCCGGGTCCTCCGGGTCGGCGATCCGGGCATGCGCCTGCCCCGGGTCGTCCCCGTCCGGATCGGGCAGCTCGCCGCCGCCCGTCTCCTTCCAGCGCTCGATCAGCAGCAGCGCCCCGCTCAACGCCCCGCGCAGACCGGCCAGCACCTGGCCGGCACAGGCCACCGGATCGGCGCCGCGCTCCACGCAGGCGCCCACCATCATCGCCAGGTGGGACCGCTCGAACGGCGGGAAGTCCGGCAGCAGGGCGGCGAGCCGCGGGCCCACCGCGGCGGACTCGCGCTCCCCGGCCGGGCCGAGCAGCCCGCGCACCGCGCGGAACGCGGCGTCGATGCGCTCGATGTCGGTTGCCTGGACTGCCGCCTCCAGATCGGCGATCGCGCCGAGGAGGGCCGGCGGCTGACGGTCTGACGGATCCGCGGACCCGCCGTGCGAGGGAATTCGGTCGGACACCATTCGCCGCAGCATAGGCGGCCGCGCTGACGGTCCGTCCGGCCGGGGTGCGGCGGTCGGGCCGTCGGTCGGGCTGGCGGTGGGGCCGTCGGTCGGGTCGTCGGGGTGGGGTGTGCGGACGGGATGCGCGTCGGGTGAAGGGGAAGGGGTGGACGGGCAGGGGGAAGGGGAGCGCTTTCCGCGTCCGAGTGTCGGAAATCGCCCGCACGGGCCCGCCGGTGTCCCGCATACTCGCGCGAGTGACCGCGACCCGTACCCTGCCGGCCCCCTCCGTGGCCGTGGCGGAACCCGCTCTGCGGGTGTCCCCGCTCGAACTCTTCCTCGATCTCGTCTTCGTCTTCACCGTCACCCAGCTCACCGGGAGCCTGGCCCACCACCTCACGGTCGGGGGGCTCGCCCAGGTGGTGGTGATGCTGGCGGTCATCTGGTGGATGTACGACGCGTTCATCTGGCTGACCAACGCGATGCCGCCCAGCAGCCACGGCCGCCGCGGCCTGCTGCTGCTCGCCATGGCCGGCTTCCTGCTGATCTCACTCTCCGTCCCGCACGCCTTCGAGGGCAGCGGCGTCGTTTTCGGCTGGGCGTACCTGCTGGTGGTCGCCGTGCACACCGGCATGTTCGCCGTCTCCGGCGTGGCGCTCGGCCCGGTCCTGCGGATGGGCGGGCTCAACCTGGTGAACACCGGCCTGGTGGTGGCCGGTGGCTACCTCACCGGTACAGCCCAACTCGCCTTCTGGGCCGCCGCCTTCGCCCTGCAGTTCGCGATACCGCGGCTGGTCGACCTGCCGCAGTTCCTGCTCCGCTCCGACCACTTCGTCGAACGCCACGGGCTGGTCGTGATCATCGCGTTCGGCGAGTCGGTGATCGCCATCGGCGTCGGCGCCGGCACCGCCGACCTCAGCGCCGCCCTGATCGCCGTGGCCGTGCTCAGCCTCAGCGTCTGTGTGGGCCTCTGGTGGGCGTACTTCGGCCACGACGACGACGCCCGCGCCGAACACCACATGGCCGCGCTCCCCTCGGACCGCCGCAACCGGCTCGCGGTCAGCGTCTACAACCTCGGCCACTACGGCCTGCTGCTCGGCGTCCTGCTCTTCGCCGCCGGCGTGAAGTCCGCCGTCGCCCACCCCGGCGCGCCGATCACCCTGGGCCAGGCCGTCGCGCTGGCCGGCGGCGTCGCGCTCTTCCTCGCCGTCAACACCGCCGTCCGCCGCACCTTCGCGCTCACCCCGAACCTGCCCCGGCTCGCCGCGGCCGCCCTGCTGGTCGCGGTCGTCCCGCTGGGCACCGGCGTCTCCGCCCTGGCCGAGGTGGCGGCCACGGCGGGCGTCCTCGCCGTGGCCTTCGGCTACGAGGCCGTGCGGGCCGGCCGTACCGCTCGGGTCGCGACGACCGGGAGGACTGTCGGCCCCCGGTGAGAGACTCGAACCGTGACTGACCACGTGATCACGGACGGCCTCTACCGGGTACGCAACGTCGGCAGCGGCCTGCTGCTGGAGGTCGCCGACGGGAGCCGCCGCAGCGGCGCCAAGGTCCGGCTGGGCGCCGACGACGGGTCGGACGCCCAGCTCTGGCGCCTCACCGCCGTCCACCCCGGCGGCGCCCTCCACCACTTCGAGAACGTCGCCAGCGGCAAGCGCCTCGACGTCACCGGTGCCTCCCCCGACGACGGCGTGCCGATCCAGCAGTGGTCCGCCAACGCCTTCGGCGCCCAGGAGTGGCTCCTCGAACACCACCTCGACGCCCCCGGCACCTACACCCTCACCAGCTTCATCAGCGGCAAGCCCCTCACCGCCACCACCCCCGGCAACCCCGTCGAACAGCGCGAGGAGACCGACTCCCCGACCCAGTGGTGGCGCCTGGAGCGGCAGGACTAGGCCGAGGCCTCCGCCGGGGCACCGCCGGTCCGGCGTCCGGTGTGCCGGTGCCGGTGCCGGCTCCGGCGTCAGGCGGCGAGGTTGGTGCGGAGGGCGGTGAGGTCGGCTTCGGTGGTGCCGTGGGCCTGGAGGTAGGCGGGGACGGAGCCGTGGTGGGTGCGGATCCAGGCGAGGGAGGAGGCGAGGAGCGGCGCGGAGATGGGGCGGGAGATGCGCTCGGTGCCGGTCTCGTCGAGGTAGGGGGTGGGGCCGTCGAGGAGGCCGAGGCCGGCGTTGGAGAGCAGGAAGTCGGCGGTGATCTCGGCGTCGGAGGCGCCCAGGAGGGACTGCACGACGGCGATGGTCAGGCCGGTGCGGTCCTTGCCGACGGCGCAGTGGACGACGGCCGGGACGCCTCCGGGGGTACCGAGCCGCCGGATGGCGGCGACCAGGGACGGGCCGGCGGTCTCGGCCATGAAGGGGTAGAGCTCGGCCTGGCCCTCCGGCCACGGGCGGTCGGTGTCCTCGCGGTTGGCCGGGAGGGTGGGGAGGTTGACCGCCTCGTGGTCGAGGCCGTGCCGCAGGTCGGGCCAGACCTCCAGCTCGAAGGGGCTGCGCAGGTCGATCACCAGGCGCAGGCCGAGCGCCTTGAGGCGCTGGGCACCCTCGGGGGCGAGGGTGTGGAAGGAGCCGGAGCGGTAGAGCACCCCGGTGCGCAGGGTGCCGACGCCGCCGGCGTCGCGGAAGTTGCGCACGCCGGGGATGGCGAGGAAGGCGGACGGCAGGTCGGGTTCACGGTCCGGCAGGTCGTCGGTCATGGGCTCCACCGTACGGACAAACGGTCTGCCGGGGGAAGGAATCGGACCACCGGCCCGAGGCGGGCGGCAGGGTTCAGCGGCCGCCGGCGACGTCCAGGAACGTGCCCGTCATGTAGGAGGAGGCCGGCGAGAGCAGGAAGAGGATCGACTCGGCGACCTCCTCCGGCTGCCCGCCGCGCCGCATCGGCAGGTCGGGGGCGACCCGGTCGACCCGGCCGGGCTCGCCGCCCAGGGCGTGGATGTCGGTGTGGATCAGGCCCGGGCGGACGGCGTTGACCCGGATGCCCTCGGCGGCGACCTCCAGGGCCAGCCCGCGGGTCATCGAGTCGACGGCGCCCTTGGCGGCCGCGTAGTCCACGTACTCGTTCGGCGAGCCGAGCCGGGAGGCGGCCGAGGAGACGTTGACGATCGCGCCGCCCGCCCCGCCGTGCCGGGTGGACATCCGGCGGACGGCCCGGCCTGCGCAGAGGAAGGCGGAGGTGATGTTGGAGGCCCAGATCCGGTTCAGCCGGTCCTCGTCGATCTCGTCCAGCCGGCACTGCCGCTCCAGCGTGCCCGCGTTGTTCACCAGGGCGGTGAGCGGGCCGAGTTCGGCGTCCACGGTGGCGAACAGCCGGTCCACCTCGGCGGTTCGGGTGACGTCCGCCCGGACGGCGACGGCCGTGCCGCCCTCGTCCCGGATCGCCGCGACCACGCCGGCCGCCGCGGCCTCGTCGGTCCGGTAGTTGACGCAGACGCGGTAGCCGCGCCGGCCGGCGAGCAGTGCGGTGGCGGCGCCGATGCCGCGACCGGCACCGGTGATGAGGACGACTTCGTTGCGGGCGGGGCCGGTCGAGTTGGTCATGGTCCGAACGGTATCCCCCGGGCCGGGGCGGGTCACCGGCCGGAGGCCGCCGCGCGCAGGGCCGCGATCTTCGGCGCCCGGCTCCTCGGCGAGTCCAGGCTGAACCCGCGTGCGTCGCCCAGCTGGTCGCGGACGAACGCCTCCGTCCGGGCCACCGCCTCGCACAGCGCGTCGTCCGGCGGCACGAAGGACTGGAGGACGATCTCGCCCCGCTCGGTGTCGTACTCCCAGAAGCCGGTGATCCGGCCGCGGTCCAGCACGATGTGGGTCTGCGGGTCGGCCTCGCCGCCGAAGCTGCGCCCGGCCTTCCCGGCGGGCAGCGGCCGGGCCGCGTCGGCCGGTTCGACCAGCCGGGACAGGTCGCGGTGGAGCAGGTGGATGCCGTCGATGCCGGCCAGCAGCGTGTAGTGCGGCTCGGCCGGGACGGTGAACTCGGCGAACTCGTCGAGGAGTTCGGGCGCCATCAGCAGGCCCGGACCGGACGGGCCGGACGGTGCGCCGGGCAGCGCGACCAGCCCGGCCTCGACGACCGCCCGCCTGGCGGTCGCGGCGGTGAACCCGGAGAACCAGCGGAAGTGCTGCAGGCCGGCCGGGCCGGCCCAGGAGAAGTAGCGCCGGGCGAGCTCCGCCGCGTCGCCGGCGACCGGCTGGTCCCAGCCGACGTAGCCGTAACGCTGCTGGTCCAGGCGGCCGTTGACCGGCACCCGGCGGATCCGGCCGCGCGACTGCATCAGCCCCAGCGCCAGCGGCAGGGTGGTCGACAGCCCGCGCTTCTTCCCGGCGTCGCCCAGCGGGCGGACGGCGTCGCCGACCGCCGCCCGGATCGCGGCCGGGTCCTGCGGCGTGCCCGGGGCGTCGGCCAGCGCGCGGCCGACGGCGAGGCAGAGCTTCTCCACCTCGTCCCGGCCCACCCCGAGATGCTTCCCGGCGGCGGCCAACTCGCCCTCGGGGGCCGCCGCCCCGGCCGCCAGGGCGAGCGCGAAGTCGGTGGCCGGCACCACGTAGGTGCAGCCG
The DNA here is from genome assembly GCF_055561295.1 of Kitasatospora sp. NPDC022785. Classification (NCBI taxonomy): domain Bacteria; kingdom Bacillati; phylum Actinomycetota; class Actinomycetes; order Kitasatosporales; family Streptomycetaceae; genus Kitasatospora; species Kitasatospora sp. NPDC022785. The sequence goes on from NZ_JBVHHB010000007.1 coordinate 305,495, forward strand.
CGCGCCGACGGCAGCTCGTGCACCTCCAGCCGGGCGACCGCCGCGTCCACCGCCTCCCGCCCCAGCCCGGCCCGCGCGAACAGGCCCAGGTACGGCGCCGCGCCGCCCACCGAACGGGCCCAGCCGGTGGCGGTCAGGACCTCGGCGGCGGCGGAGGCGCCGCGGTGCGCGCCGTCCAGCCACTGCCGGTGCGCCCACCAGGCCCGCAGCTTCTCGGTACCCGGGCCGGGGGACTGCTCGTCGTCGGGCTTCGCCATGGCGCCAGTATCGTGCCCGGGCCGCCGCCCCGGCCGGAATTCGCTCGCCCGGCGCGGCCTCCGCACGGCAGACTCCTCTGACCGCACCGAGACCAGGCCGCAGGGAGGCCCGCCCATGACCACCGCCCCCGGCACCGTCCTGCTCGCGGGCGTCGTCGGCTCGACCGCGTACGGCTTCGCCCACGCCGGCTCCGACATCGACCGGCTCGGCCTCTACGCGGCCCCCACCGAGGAGTTCCACGGCCTGCACCGCCCGGCGGAGTCGCACGTCACCACCGGGCCCGACGTGACGCTGCACGAGGCCGCCAAGTGGTGCCGCCTCGCCCTCACCTGCAACCCGACCGCCTCCGAACTGGCCTGGCTGCCGGACGGCCTGTACGAGACACGCAGCCCGCTGGGCGAGGAGCTCATCGCGATCCGGGCGTCCTTCCTGAGCGCGAAGGCCGTCCGCAGCTCCTATCTCGGCTACGCCGACCAGCAGTTCCGCAAACTGCTCACCCGCGACACCACCGACCCGGCCACCCGCCGGCGGGCCGCCAAGCACGCCCGGCACCTGGTCCGCCTGGTCGAACAGGGCGTCCGGCTCCACGAGACCGGCGAGAACGTCGTCCGCCTCCCCGACCCCGAGCGCGTCCGCGAACTCGGCGAACGCATCGCCGACCACCCCGCCACCGCCGAACCCCTGCTCGCGGCCGCCGCCGAGCGCCTCGCCCGCCCCGGCGTCCTCCCCGCCGCCCCCGACCCCCGCCCCGCCGAGGCCTGGCTCCGCCGCGTCCGCGCCGCCCACTACACCCCGCCCGCCCCGCCCGCCCCTTGAGCCCCGGCGCGCCCCTGCAATCCACTGGCGGAGCCCTGGGCCACACCGGGTAGGATCGCGGTGGCCGGCTCCGCACGGGCGGGCCACGGGCCGCTAGCTCAATTGGCAGAGCTGCGGACTTTTAATCCGTAGGTTCAGGGTTCGAGCCCCTGGCGGCCCACGTGTGACGAGGGGGCTAAACCCCCTCTGACCAGCAGCGCAGCACCCCGGCTAATTCGAGTAGTCGGGGTGCTGCTGCATTTGCGAGCCGTCTGCGTGAGCGGATTGCGAGTCAGTACCGGGTGCGGCAGCGGACGGGGCGTCCTTCGGTGACCGTGCCCGGGGGACCAGCGCTGCGGCGGCCTCAGCATGGGCGAGCGCGAGCTCCGGTAGGACGCCGGCGTAGATGTCGGCCGTGATGGTGATGGAGGAGTGGTGGCTGGACCCCGACGGATTCCTCATCCAGATCCGGCACTTCCTGATCCTGCGGATCCTCGGTGTGATCCCTAGCTCCTGCCTCACCGGCGCCGACCTGCTCCTGCCGCTGGCCAAGCTCGCGGAGGTCCGACACCCCGATGCGGCCAAGGCGTTTGCTCGCACCCACCCGCTGCCCGCCACCGGGCCCGACGATCGGATGGACGATGACCGCACCCGCGCAGCTTGACCTTCTCATCACCGCCCTCCCGCTCCAGGGCCGCGTCGCTCTGGTCACTGGCGGAGCCAGCGGGAGCGGTGCGGCGATCAGCCGAGCGCTGGCCGCTGCCGGAGCCTCCGTCGCCCTCAATCACCTCGCACGGATCGCCCAGGCCCGCGCCGTCCTCGGCGTCGTCCGCCGCGAAGGACGCCCCAGGATTGAGGTCAGCGCCGACCTTACCGAACCGAACGCGGTCGCCGCGCTCACCAACCAGGTCGAATCGGAGCTCGGCCCGATCGACATCCTGGTCAACAACGCCGGCGCCTACCCCCGCACGGCGTGGGACGAGCTCGGCGAGGAGGAGCGGGCCAGCGCGATCGAGTCGAACCTCACCATCCACTACCGCACGTGCCGCGCCGTCACTCCCGGAATGGCCGAGCGCCGCTGGGGCCGGATCATCAACATCGGCAGCGTCAACGCCCGCGCCGGACGCCCCGGCCTCACTGCCTACAGCACCGCCAAGGCCGGACTGATCGGCTTCACCAGGTCGCTGGCCAGGGAACTTGGCCCGGTCGGAATCTGCGTGAACACTGTCCTGCCCGGGGCCATCCAGGTCGAGGCGGAGAACGACCTTCCCGCTCATCACCGCGCCCGACCCGAGGACCAGATCCGCCGCCAGTGCGTTCAGCGCCGGGGCCGTCCCGAGGACGTCGCCCGCCGCAGCGACCTTCCTCGCCGGCCCGAGCGCGTCCTTCATCACCGGCCAGTCGTTGCACGTCGACGGCGGCTGGATCCTCCACTGACCGCCGGCACCATCGAGACAGGAAGAGACCACATGCAGCACCGCGTCCGCGCCGTCCTCCTCACCCCGAACAACACCACGTTGCTGATCAAGCGCATCCGCCCCGGCATCGACCCGTACTGGGTGATCGTCGGCGGCAAGATCGAACCGACAGACGCCAGCCCCGAGGATGCCCTCCAGCGCGAGATCCGCGAGGAGATCGCCGGCGAGGCCCAGATCGTCAGCCTCCTCCACACCCTGGAGACCGACGAGGAGCGCCAGGACTTCTACCTCGCCACCATCGACAAGTGGAGCTTCGAGGACCGCACCGGCCCCGAGTTCAGCCAGGAAGGCCGAGGCGAGTACCTCCTGGAGGAGATCGCCCTCACCACTGAGGCCCTCGACGCGATCAACCTCCTGCCCCAGGCGTTCGCCACCGTTCTCCGCGGGGCTGTCGAGCGCGGCGAGGTACTCGCGACCAGGTAGCCCCAAAGCGACTGCGAGTAACGCGCCGCAACCCGTGGGATCGCGATCCGTGTCGATCTTTTAATCCGTAGGTTCAGGGTTCGAGCCCCTGGAGGCCCACCCGGAACGAGGGGCTTCACCCCTTGTGACCTGTAGCGCACCGCAGGGCCGTTCACCCACCGGGTGGACGGCCCTGCGCATGTCTCCCGCCGGCACGTCACACCCGTCGGCCGTTCCTGCCCCTCGCGCCGCCGGCCGGCACAGTGCGGAAGGCCCAGGCCGGAGGAGTCCGGCCTGGGCCTTATGCGCTTCCCGCTCGGGCATCGGCGGGGACCCGGTGCGCGACCACGGGGGCGGGTCGCGCACCGGGAGTCTGTCAGCCGGCGGCGCGGATCGGCTCGCCGGTGCGGTGCAGGTGGGTGAGGATCTCGCGGTAGGAGCGGACGATGCCGGTCTCGTAGTACGGGATGTCCTTCTCCTCGCAGAACTCCTTGGTGATCTGCGCGGCGCGGCCGAGCGCGGGGGTCGGCATGTTGGGGAAGAGGTGGTGCTCGATCTGGTAGTTGAGACCGCCCATGAGGACGTCGACGAGCACCCCGCCCCGGACGTTGCGGGAGGTCAGCACCTGGCGGCGGAGGAAGTCGAGCTTCATCTCGGGCGTCACCATCAGCATGCCCTTGTGGTTGGGGGCGAAGACGCAGCCGAGGCAGATCCCGAGCAGCGCCTGGTGGACGCCGAGGAAGGCGAGCGCCTTGCCGGCCGGGAGGGCGGCGAAGACCAGCCCGAAGTAGGCCGCGAAGTGGGCGACCAGCAGGGTGCCCTCCAGGTACGGGCGCTTCATCGTGGGGCTGCGGAGTGCGCGGAAGCTGTTGTAGCTGAGGTTCAGGCCCTCCAGCAGCAGCAGCGGGAAGAAGAGGTAGGCCTGCCGCGCCCCGATGAACCTGGCGAGCCCGCCGGCCTGGCTCGCCTGCCGCTTGGACCAGACCACGATGTCGGGGGCGACGTCCGGGTCGCGCTCCTCGTGGTTGGGGTTGGCGTGGTGGCGGGTGTGCTTGTTCATCCACCAGCCGTAGCTCATCCCCATCAGGAGGTTGGCGGCGAGGCGGCCGCCGATCTCGCTGTGGAGGCGCTGGTTGAACACCTGGCGGTGGGCCAGGTCGTGCGAGATGAGGCCGATCTGGGCGAAGACGAGGGACATCGCCGCGGCGAGCAGCAGTTGCAGCCAGGTGTCGCCCAGCGCGAACAGGGCCCACCAGCCGCCGAAGAACGCGGCAAGCACGAGACCGAAGCGCACGGTGTAGTAGACCGGGCGCCGGTCGAGCAGTCCCTCGGCGGCTATCCGGCGGCTCAGCTGGGCGAAATCGCTGCCGCCGGTCTCGGACCGGGGCGCGTTGCGCCGGAGGTCGGGGGCGTCCGGCATCGTCGCGAACTCAGTGCTCATGACGAAGAGTCTGGTCGCCGGCGCGCACCGGGAGAACCGGTGAAACCCCACTTCTCAGGGGGGAGAAAACTCCCCCCTCCCCCATCCGGAACGCCCCGGCTCAAGTACGCTGCGTAGCAGGAGACGTGGACCGACGAGACGGGAGCGGGGAGCCGATGTGCCCGTGAGCAGTGCCCGATGGCCTCCGTGGCTGCGCTCCGAACTCGTTCCCTGGTTGTGCGCCGCCCTGGTGTCCGCGCGGCGCGGTGTGGCCGTCGCCCTGCTCTCCCAGCTCGCGGCCGTTCCGCTGCTCGCGCTCTCGCTCGCCTCGCTGCTGGTGCTCCCGCTGGGCATCGGCGTCCTCACCCTGCCGATCGCGCTGTTCGCCGTCCGGGGCGTGGCCGACCTGCACCGGCGGCTGCTCAGCACCTGGTGGGGGGTGGACATACCCAGCCCCTACCGGCCGCAGGAGGGGGAGGACTTCGAGCCGCTGGACGTGCCGAGCAGCGTGCGTTACTGCCGGCTGCTGCTGACCGACCTGTCGACCTGGCGGGACCTCCTCTGGCTCCTGATCGACGCCCCGGTCGGCCTGCTCTTCGGGCTGCTGCCCGGCTGGCTGATGATCTACGGGCTGCACGGCGTGGTGGCCACCCCGCTGTTCTGGCCGCTGATGGACCCCACCTACGGGTACGGGCTGATCTGGCCCGTGCACAGCACCACGACGGCGGTGCTCTCGTTCTTCCAGGGCCTGGGCATCATGTACCTCGGGTTCTGGTGTGCGGGACGCCTGCTGCGGGTGCACACCCGGATCAGCCAGAAGCTGCTCTCCCCGACGGCCAAGGCCTACCTCGCCCGGCGGGTGGCCGAGCTGACCGAGACCCGGTCGGCCGCGGTGGACGCGCAGGCCGCCGAGCTGCGGCGGATCGAACGCGACCTGCACGACGGCGCCCAGGCCCGGCTGGTGGCGATCGGGCTCAAACTCGGGCTGGCGGAGCAGCTGTTCCGCAAGAGCCCCGACACCGCGTACCGGATGCTGACCGACGCCCGTGAGGCCAGTGCCCAGGCCCTGGCCGACCTGCGCAACCTCGTCCGGGGGATCCACCCGCCGGTCCTGGCCGAACGCGGCCTCGACGGGGCCGTCCGGGCCCTCGCCCTCGACCTGCCCATCCCCGTCCAGGTCGACATCGACCTGCCCGGCCGGCCCGAGCCGCCGGTCGAGTCGGCCGGCTACTTCGCGCTCGCCGAGGCGCTCGCCAACGTGGCGAAGCACAGCGCCGCCACCTCGGCCTGGGTGCGGCTCGGCTATGCCGACGGGCGGCTGCGGCTGGTCGTCGGCGACGACGGGGGCGGTGGCGCGACCGTCCGCGAGGGCGGCGGGCTGCACGGCCTGCGCCGGCGCCTCGCCCCCTTCGACGGGACGCTCGACCTGGAGAGTCCGGTGGGTGGCCCCACCACAGTGACGATGGAGTTGCCATGCGTGTTGTGATCGCCGAGGACCTGGCGTTGCTGCGGGAGGGGATCACCCAGCTGCTCACCCTCAACGACTTCGAGGTGGTCGCGGCCGTGGACAACGGCCCGAGCCTGCTGGAGGCCCTGCTGGAGCACCGCCCCGACGTGGCGGTGGTCGACGTCCGGCTGCCGCCGACGTTCACCGACGAGGGGTTGCACGCGGTGGCCGAGGCCCGCCGGGAGCTGCCCGGGCTGCCCGTGCTGGTGCTGTCGCAGCACGTGGAGCACCTCTACGCCAAGGAGCTGCTCACCGACCAGCGGGGCGGCATCGGCTACCTGCTCAAGGACCGGGTCTTCGAGGTGAGCGAGTTCGTCGACGCGGTGCGGCGGGTGGCCGCGGGCGGGACGGCGATGGACACGTCGGTGATCTCGCAGCTGCTGGAGCGGAGCTCGGCGAAGGGGTCGATGCAGGCCCTCACCACCAGGGAGCGGGAGGTGCTGGCGCTGATGGCCGAGGGGCGCAGCAATGCGGCGGTGGCGCGGCAGCTCTGCATCACGGAGAAGTCCGTGAGCAAGCACACCAACAACATCTTCGGGAAGCTGGGGCTGGCGCAGTCGGGGGACGACAACCGGCGGGTGCTGGCGGTGCTCGCCCACCTCAACCTCTGAGACCCGGGGCCCGGGCCTCGGAGGGGGCCGGGAGGCCTGGGCTCCAGGGCGGGCGCCGGGGGCCGGGCCGCGGAAGGCCCACGGCCCCGCGGTCCGGGCCTCACGGGGGGAAGGCCGGGGCCGCGGAGGCCATGGGGGTTCGGGGGGCCGGCGGTCCGGTGGTGCCGGCCGTTCGGTGGTGCCGGTGGTTCCGTGCCGACGGCGCCTCAGTGGTGCCGGCGGGCGGCTGCGGGCCGGGGCTTGCGGAGCCCGGGCGGGTCGGCGGGAGCCGGGAGGCGGGCGCGGAGCCGGTGGCCGGCGTCGCCACCGGTGCCGGGCGGCCCGGCGTGGTCCTGGAGGCGGTGCGCGGCGCGGGCGAGGCCCTGCTGGAGGGCGTCGGCGAACCCCGAGCCGATGAGGGCGTCCCAGACGAACGCGTCCTCGGGCAGGGCCGGGGGGTGGGGTGACGTCATGACGGCCTCCTGACCGATGGCCCATCGCTGGGAACGTCGTTGTCGTGGTCTCCGGGTTCGTTGCCGTGCTGCGGCCGCGGGCGGAGCGCCGGCGGCTTCGTGGCTCGGGGAAGTCGTGCGGGGGGGGGTACTGCGGGGCCGTACGGGCGGGGAAGGCGGTGCGGGGAAGGCGGTGCGGCGCGAGCGGTGCGGGAGAGCGGTGCGACGGGCGGGATGACCGGCCCGGTGCGGCCGCCACACGGGGGATGATGGCGGAGGGCACCGGGCCGGAGTCTGTGGTGTCGCCCCCGGTCAGAACTCCAGCCGGATGGGCTCGCCGATGGCGCGCATGTGGCGCAGCGCCTCCCGGTGGGACGCGAGGAGCCCGGTCTGGTGGTAGGAGACTCCGAGCTCGGCGCAGTACCGCTCGGTGATGAGCTGCGCCTTGCGGAGGGCGGGGGTCGGCATGCTGGGGAAGAGGTGGTGCTCGATCTGGTAGTTGAGACCGCCCATGAGGACGTCGACCAACGGGCCGCCCCTGACGTTGCGGGAGGTCAGCACCTGCCGGCGGAGGAAGTCGAGCCGGTCCTCGCCGGTGACCATCGCCATGCCCTTGTGGTTGGGGGCGAAGACGGAGCCGAGGTAGATGCCGAACAGCGCCTGGTGGACGGCGATGAAGGCGACGGCCAGGCCCGGGGGCAGGAGCAGGAAGAGCCCGCCCAGGTAGAGCACGAAGTGGGCGACGAGCAGGGTGCCTTCGAGGACGGGCCGCTTCATGGTCGGCTTGTTGAGGGCACGGAAGCTGTTGAAGCTGAGGTTCGGGCCCTCCAGCATGAGCAGCGGGAAGAACAGCCGGGACTGGTGCTTGCCGACGAACCTGGGGAGCCCCTTGGCCGCGCGGGCCTGGCGCTCGGACCAGATCAGGATGTCGGGGGAGACGTCCGGGTCCTTCTCCTCGTGGTTGGGGTTGGCGTGGTGGCGGTTGTGCTTGTTCATCCACCAGCCGTAGCTCATGCCCATCAGGAAGTCGGCGACGAAGATGCCCCAGCCCTCACTTGCCCGGCGCGAGGTGAAGACCTGCTTGTGCGCCAGGTCGTGGGCCAGCAGGGCTATCTGGCCGAAGACCACGGACATGGCCGCGGCGACCAGCAGCTGCGCCCAGGAGTCGCCCACGGCGACCACCGCGGCGACACCGGCGACGAGGGAGAGTCCCACCAGCGTGAACCGCACCGAGTAGTAGAGCGGTCGCCGGTCCAGCAGTCCCGCTTCCGTGATCTGGCGGGACAGGCCGGCGAAGTCGCTGCCCGCCTCTCGGACTTCCGGCACGGGCGCTGGTGAGACCAGGGCTTCGAACGTCATGACCGCCAGTCTGCTCATGGGGAAGAGCTGCCGTAATCCCGTTAACGCCCCTATTCGGGGTGGGGAGGACCCCACTGTCGCCGCCGTCGGCGAATAGGGGTTGGGGGGTGGGGTGGCCCTGCCTAGGCTCGCGGAACGGGGGGATCGCGAAGCGGAGGAGTTGGCGTGAGTCGCTTGCAGGACAAGGTAGTTGCCATCACGGGGGCCGCCCGGGGGCAGGGTCGCAGCCATGCGGTGCGCTGCGCCGAGGAGGGGGCCGACGTCATCGCCGTCGACCTGTGCGAGGACGTGGCGGCCACCGGCTACCCCGGTGCGACGCCGGAGGACCTGGCGGAGACGGTCCGGCTGGTGGAGAAGACGGGCCGCCGGGTGTTCGCCCGCCGGGCCGACGTGCGCGACGGCGCCGCCGTCCGGGCGGCGTTCGCCGACGGGGTGGCGGAGCTCGGCCGGCTCGATGCCGTGGTCGCGAACGCGGGCATCATCGCGATCGGCGCCGACCTCGGGGTGGACGCCTTCACGGAGAGCGTGGACATCGACCTCTCCGGGGCGGTGAACACGGTGCACGCCGCCCTGCCGCACCTCGGTGCCGGCGGTTCGGTGGTCGTGATCGGCTCGGTGGCGGGGCTGCTGCCCGGGCAGGGAGAGAACCCGGGGGGCCCGGGGATGGCGGGCTACATGTTCGCCAAGCGCTGTCTGGTGGACTACGTGAACACGCTGGCCGTGCAGCTCGGCCCGTCCGGCCGCCGGATCAACGCGGTGCACTCGTCCCTGGTCTCCACGCCCATGATCATGAACGAGCGGATGCACCGGGTGTTCCGCCCGGACCTCGACGCCCCGGGCCCGGAGGACGCCGTCCCGGTGTACGAGAGCCTGACCGCGCTGCCGGTCGGGTGCGTGGAGCCTTCCGACGTGACGCACGCGGTCGTCTATCTGCTCTCCGACGAGTCCCGCTATGTCACCGGGCTCCAGCTCAAGGTGGACGGCGGGCAGATCGTGAAGGCGGGCGCGGGCGCCTGACGGCGGCCGGTGCGGGCGGGGCAGTTCCATCACTCCCCCCCCGCGGACGTGCCGGACCGGGTCGCGGCGCGGACGGGAAGCGGTGGGAATCGGGGTGCCCGAAAGGGCAGCCGCCCGGGGCCTTTCGGTGAGCGAAGGGCATCCGTCCGCGAGGGTGGCCGGCCGGCGGGAGAATGGGCCGGCGGAAGGCGTTGTCGGCGCTTCGCCCGGTGCCGGGCGGGCGGATTCCGCAATGGCCGGATCGCCGACGGCGCGTCGTCCGGAATCCGTCGTACCGGCCCGCCCGGTCCGGCGCGACGGCAGGCCGGAACGGGTGGCGGCGGGCGGACCGCACGGTGGCGGTGGGCCGCGACGGCACCCCAGGGGCCCTCGGGCCGGGCCCGGTCGTTCCGGTCGTACCGGTGCGGTGACCGCGCCGCCCGTCGCGCCGGGCGTCGGACGGCCAACCCGGACATATCGTCGGACGAGGGGCCCCGGCCCCAGACGCTCGGGTTCCGGAGCGACTTGCCAGGGCGTCGCGGCGGGAGGCAATCTGATGACGACGCACCGCAGTTGCCGGAGTCCCGGCTGCTGTCCGGCCCTGGACGCCTCTCCCCGGCGCCGGTGAACGGGCGTCGGCCTCGCTGCTCTCCCGCCGGCCCGGTTCCGGGCGGGCGGTGGCGGCGGGCGGGGCGGGAGGGACCGCCGGCGTACTCGCGCCGGTGGCGTCGGAAGAGCAGAGCGACGCCCGGTGCACGCCGGTGCGAATGTGATCCGGACCTCGGCGTCGGCGGTGCGCCGCGGTACCGGTCGGCCCAGTCTCGGGCCTGTGCGGGGAAGACGGCCGGCGGGTCGGCGGCCCCGGTGGCGGGCCGCGTCGACCTTGTCGCACACCCGCTGTGGTCTAGGCCTCCTTGTGAGGCGGGTCACAGCATCTCCTCGCTGATCGGTGTAGAAACAATCACTGAGCGTGGCGGGGTGCGGGGTTCAGGTGGTGCCTGTCCGGGAGTGGCCGGGCGAGCGCGACCGAGTGGGTTTGGCGGGCGTGTTGCGCTGTGCCGGTGATCCTGGCCGCGAACCTGCGGGGAATGCGTGATTCGCTTAGGGGGAAAGCAATGTTTCTGGCCGATCGCTTAAAAGCGTTGGACACCCTGGATACCCTTCTCGCCGAATGTGCCGAGGGAAACGGGACCGTGGCGTGGGTCAGCGGGGCGCTCGGCAGTGGGAAGACCGAGCTGCTGAACGTCTTCGCGGACCGGGCCGCCGATCGTGGCGCTCTGGTCCTGCGGGCGACCGGCGCCAAGGCGGAACAGGCTCTCCCGATGGGGGCGATGAGCCAGATCTTCCAGGACCCCGCGCTGCCCGACGAGGTGGCCGACCGGGCTGCCGACCTGCTCCAGGCGGCGTCCAGGCCCACCGGGGCCGACGAGCAGGCGGACGACCTGAGCCGCCGGCCGGTGCCGGGGACGCGTGAGCTGTGCGCGCTGATCCTGGAGCTGGCCGCGGACCGTCCGGTGGTCATCGGCATCGACGACGTGCACTTCGTCGACGCCGCCTCGCTCCAGGTCGTGCTCTACCTCCGGCGCCGAATCCACTCCGCCCGCGTCCTGCTGGTGCTGAACGAGTGGTCGCGGCCCAGGCCGGCCCGCCCGTTCTTCCAGGCCGAGATCACCAGGCTGCCGCACCACCGCATCCGCCTGGACCCGCTCTCCCGCGACGGTGTCCGGGAACTCATCGCCCACTGGCTGGGCCAGGAGACCGCCGACCGGGTCGCCGGCTGGGTCTACCGGCTCAGCGGCGGCAACCCGATGCTGGCCGGCGCGCTGATCGAGGAATGCCGCGACCGCCAGGACGAGCTGGACGAGGACGGTTTCCGGGACGGGCCGCCGGGCTTCGGCTTCGACCAGGCCGTCCGCGCCATCCTGCACCGCTGGGAGCCCGCGCTCCTCGAAGTGGCCCAGGGGCAGGCCGTGTTGGGTGCCCACGCGTCGCCGGCGCTGATCGCCCGGCTGCTCGGTGTGATGCCGGAACGCGCCGCCGAGATGCTGGACATCCTCGGCCGCGCCGGGCTGCTCGGCCCTTCGGGCTTCCCGGCCCCGGTCGCCTCCGCCGTGCTCGGCAGCCTGGAGGCGGAGGACCGCTCCCAGCTGCACTCGCTCTGCGCCGAACTGCTCCACAAGCTGGGCTCCACCACCGCGGAGATCGCCCGCCACCTGCTCGCCGCCGACCGCGCGGCCGGCCGCTGGGCGATGGAGGTCCTGCGCGACGCCGCCGCCCAGGCGCTCGCGGGCAACGACGCCGAGCACGCCACGGCCTGCCTCGAACTCGCCCTGGAGGCCTGCACCAACGACGACGAGCGGCTCGCCATCACGGCGATGCTGGCCCGGGCCGCCTGGCGGATCAACCCCGCGACGATCCTGCCCCACCTCGACACGCTCCGCAGCGCGGTGCGGGCCGGGTTCCTCACCGGGCGCGACGCCGTCAACGTGATCCGCTACCTGCTCTGGCAGGGCGACATCGAGGGCGCGGGCGAGGTCTTCCAGACCCTCAGCGCCGTCGGCGACCTGGACGACGCCCAGCTCGCGGCCGAGCTCAGCCTCATCTTCATGGCGATGTGCGGTCCCTCGCAGGGCAGCCCGGTGCAGGAACGGGGCGAGACCACCGGCGGCCCCGAACTCGGCGGCTCCTTCGGCAACCCCTGGGCGCGCGCCACCTCGACCCTCACCGACGTGCTCCAGCGGGAGTCCTCCGACGCGGCCGTCGTCAGCGCGGAGTACATCCTGCAGAGCTGCCTGCTCAGCGACAGCACCCTGGAGATCATCGCCTTCGCCCTGCTCGCGCTGCAGTTCGCGGGGCGCCCCGACCTCGCCACCACCTGGTGCGACGGGCTGATCGACGAGGCGGTGCGCCGCCGGGCCAACACCTGGCAGGCGGTGCTCTGCAGCGTCCGGGCCGAGATCGCCTTCCGGCAGGGGGACCTGGCGATCGCCGAGGTCAAGGCGGAGGCGGCGTTCAGCCGGCTTCAGCCCAAGGGGTGGGGCGTCCTCATCGGGCTGCCCATCTCCACGATGGTGATGGTCAACACGGCGCTCAACCGCCACGAGAAGGCGGCGGAGCTGCTGAACCAGCTCGTGCCCGACGCCATGTTCGACACCGCCTTCGGGATGCTCTACCTCAGGGCCCGCGGCCACCACCACCTCGCGGTCGACCGGGCGCTCGCCGCGCTCAGCGACTTCCAGACCTGCGGGGAGAAGATGCAGCAGTGGAAGGCCGACGTGCCGTCGCTGCTGCCCTGGCGCAGCGACCTCGCCGAGGCCTACCTGCGTCTGGCCCGGCCCGAGGTGGCACGCGAGTTGATCGAGCGTCAGCTCGAACTGCCGGACGCCCAGGGGGCGGCCATCCGCGGCAGCTCGCTGCGGGTCAGGGCCGCCGCCGAGGACGTCGGCCAGCGGCCCAGGACCCTGAAGAAGGCGGTCGACCTGCTCCAGAGCTCCGGCAACCGGCTCGAACTCGTCCGGGCGCTGGCCGACCTGAGCTCCGCCTACCACCGCCTCGGCGACTTCGGGCGGGCCCGGGCCACCGGGCGGCGCGCCGTCCAGGAGGCCAAGCTCTGCCACGTCGACGCCGTGCCGCCGCAGCTCCTCGGGGATCTGCCGGGCGACACCTTCGTGGCGGAGAAGGAGGAGCCGGAGGGCGTCAAGGACGCGGGGTCCACCGCGCTGAGCGACGCCGAGCGCCGGGTCGCGACGCTGGCCGCCGTCGGCCACAGCAACCGGGAGATCGCCCGCAAGCTCTACATCACCGTGAGCACGGTGGAGCAGCACCTCACCAGGATCTACCGAAAGCTCCAGGTGAGCCGGCGCGACGAACTCCTGGAAGGCCTCCAGCTGCGGCGGGAGCCGGACGAGCTGCTCGACGGCCGGGACGGGGTGCTGGGGCCGAACGGCCTGGCCGAGCGCGAGGCGTGAGGGGGAGAGGGACCGTGCCGGGGGCCGCCTGACGGGGGCGGCCCCGGCACGGAGCGCGGGGCCCGTCCCGGCACGGGGGAGACGGCCGGGAGGGCGGGCCGTCGTCAGGCGCCGGCGGTGCTGCGCGCGTGGGCGCGGGCACGGTCGGCGAGGATGCGGTTGACCTCGGCGGCGTGCGGGGCGAGGAAGAAGTGGCCGCCGTCGAAGACCGTCAGCTCGAACGGGCCGCTGGTGTGGTCGGCCCAGGAACGGGTCTCGTCCACGGTGACCTTCGGGTCCCTGTCCCCGACCAGGGCGTGGACCGGGCAGCTGAGGTCGGAGCCCGGGCGGTACTTGTACGTCTCCGCGGCGCGGTAGTCGCTGCGGATCGCGGGGAGGATCATCCGGAGCAGCTCCTCGTCCCCGAGCACCCCCGGCTCCGTGCCGCTGAGCTCCTTCAACTCCCGGACCAGGCCCTCGTCGTCACGCTGGTGCACGTACTCGTCGCGGTGCCGGGACGGCGCGCGGCGGCCGGACGCGACCAGCGCGGCCGGCGCGATCCCCTCCCGCTCCAGCCGGCGGCCGACCTCGAAGGCCAGCGAGGCGCCCATGCTGTGCCCGAAGAGCACCAGCGGCACATCAGTCCACGGGCGCAGCTCCTCCACCAGGACGTCCGCCAGCTCGTGCAGATCGCCGATGCCCGGCTCGTGGCGCCGGTCCTGGCGGCCCGGGTACTGCAGGGTGATCACGTCGACGGCCGGAGCCAGCGCCTGCGACAGCGGGAAATAGAACGAGGCCGAACCGCCCGCGTGCGGAAAACAGGCCAGCCGAACGGGGGCGTCGGCGGACGGGTGGAACCTGCGAATCCACGGACTGGTCACTCCCGCTGCCTCTGCCATGATTCCTGATGTCCTTTCGCTGAGGTCGGGGTGTTCCCGAGAAGCCGCGCGGTGAATTACGCTGCGGCGGACGGCGCCGGTGACCGTCTCCTGTTGCAGGCTATTGGCGTCTCCCTTGTGCGGCAAGGGACTTGGGAATCCACAGTGGTCGGCCTGCGTCGCACGGCCTTGGACGCCCCTCGCCATAGGGGCGGGTAGGGGCGGGGTTAGGGGTGGGCGGGCCGGGGTCGCCCTGCGTAGCGTACGAATATATGCGCCGCTGGGTGTTATTCGTCATGTCCCGATTCCGGCGCCGCAGGTGAATCGACATTCCAGCACCGTGAATTCCTGGCCGGACCAGTGAGGGAGACGTTGGGTGGACAACGAGGAGAAGCTTCTCGACTACCTCAAGCGAGCGACAGCCGATCTTCGTGAAGCTCGACGGCGCCTGCGGGAAAACGAGCGCCGGGAGAATGAGCCGATTGCGATCGTCGGGATGAGCTGCCGCTTCCCGGGGGACGTCCGTTCGCCGGACGACCTCTGGCGGCTGGTCGACGCGGGCGGGGACGGTGTCTCCGGGTTCCCGTCGGACCGCGGCTGGGACACCCAGGGCATCTACGACCCCGAACCCGGCAAGCCCGGCCACACCTATGCGAAGACCGGCGGCTTCCTGCACGACGCGGCCGACTTCGACGCCGCGTTCTTCAGCATGGGCCCGCGCGAGGCGCTGGCCACCGACCCGCAGCAGCGCCTGCTGCTGGAGGTCTCCTGGGAGGCGATCGAGCGGGCCGGCATCGACCCGTCCTCGCTCAAGGGCAGTCAGACCGGCGTCTTCGCCGGTGTGATGTACCACGACTACGCCTCGCGCCTGAGCACCATCCCCGACGAGCTCCAGGGCTACATCGGCAACGGCAACACCGGCAGTGTCGTGTCGGGCCGGGTCGCCTACAGCCTCGGTCTGGAGGGCCCGGCGGTGTCGGTGGACACGGCGTGCTCGTCCTCGCTGGTGGCCCTGCACTGGGCGATCCAGGCGCTGCGCCGCGGCGAGTGCACGCTGGCCCTGGCGGGCGGTGTCACGGTGATGCCCACGCCGGAGACCTTCGTGGAGTTCAGCCAGCAGCGCGGGCTGGCCCCGGACGGCCGGATCAAGGCGTTCGCGGAGGCGGCGGACGGCACCGGCTGGGGCGAGGGCGTGGGCGTGCTGCTCGTCGAGCGGCTGTCGGACGCGCGTCGGCTCGGGCACGAGGTGCTGGCCGTGGTGCGGGGCTCCGCGGTGAACCAGGACGGTGCGAGCAACGGGCTGACGGCGCCGAACGGTCCGTCGCAGCAGCGGGTGATCCGGGCGGCGCTGGCCGACGCGGGGCTGTCCACGGGAGACGTGGACGCCGTCGAGGCGCACGGCACGGGCACCACGCTGGGTGACCCGATCGAGGCGCAGGCGCTGCTGGCCACCTACGGCCAGGACCGTCCGGAGGGCCGGCCGCTCTGGCTCGGCTCGATCAAGTCGAACCTGGGCCACACCCAGGCTGCCGCCGGTGTCGCGGGCATCATCAAGATGGTGCAGGCGATGCGCCACGAGGTGCTGCCGAAGACCCTGCATGTGGACGCCCCGTCCTCGCACGTGGACTGGTCGGCCGGTGATGTCGAGCTGCTGGCCGAGGCCCGCGCCTGGGAGAAGGCGGAGGGTGCGCCGCGTCGCGCGGGTGTGTCCTCGTTCGGCATCAGCGGCACCAACGCGCACGTGATCCTGGAGGAGGCCCCGGCGACCGAGCCCGTCGAGGAGCCCGTCGAGGAGCCCGGCGCGGGTTGGCCGGTGGGTGTGCCGGTGCCGTGGGTGGTGTCGGGCCGGACGGAGGCCGCGCTGCGGGCCCAGGCCGGGCGGCTGCGGGAGTTCGTGGCGGGTACCGACCGGTCGCCGCTCGACGTCGGCTTCTCGCTGGCGTCCTCGCGTGCCGTCCTGGACCGTCGGGCCGTGGTGCTCGGGGCCAACCGGACCGAGCTGATGGTGGGTCTGGAGAAGCTCGCCGCGAGCGACGGCGCGGAGAGCGGCGCAGGCCGCTCCGAGGGCCGGACGGCGTTCCTGTTCACGGGTCAGGGTTCGCAGCGGGTCGGGATGGGTGGTGAACTGTACGAGGCCTTCCCGGTGTTCGCGGCTGCGCTGGACGAGGTGTGCGCGCTGCTGGACGGTGAGTTGGGTGTGTCGCTGCGCGAGGTGATCGCGGGTGCGTCGGGTTCGCTGGACGACACGGTCTTCACGCAGTCGGCGTTGTTCGCGGTCGAGGTGGCGCTGTACCGGCTGGTGGAATCGCTGGGTGTGCGGGCGGACTTCCTGGCCGGGCACTCGGTGGGTGAGATCGCGGCTGCTCACGTGGCCGGGGTCCTGTCGCTGGCGGATGCGTGCACGCTGGTCGCCGCCCGCGGTCGGCTGATGCAGGCGCTGCCCGCCGGTGGGGTCATGGTCGCTGTCCGGGCGGCCGAGGCGGACGTGCTGCCGCTGCTGAAGGGCCGTGACACCCAGGTCGGGGTGGCGGCCGTCAACGGGCCCGCCTCCGTGGTGATTTCGGGTGCCGAGGCCGCGGTGGACGAGGTGGTCGCGCAGTTGAAGGAGCGCGGCATCGCCTCGGTCCGGCTGACGGTCTCGCACGCGTTCCACTCGCCGCTGATGGAGCCGATGCTGGAGGACTTCCGGACCGTCGTGAGCGGCCTGGCGTTCGCCGAGCCCAAGCTCGCCGTCGTCTCCAACGTCACCGGAGAGCTCGCCACCGGCGAGGAGCTGCGCGACCCGGAGTACTGGGTGCGCCACGTCCGCCAGGCCGTCCGTTTCGCCGACGGGATCAGGGCGCTGGAGGACGCGGGCGTGACCCGCTTCCTGGAGCTGGGCCCCGACGGCGTGCTGACCGGCATGGCGCTGGGCTCCCTGGAGCGGCCCGACGACGCCGTTCTCGTGCCCGCCCTGCGCAAGGGCCGCGACGAGGTCCCGGTCATGCTGGCCGCCCTGGCGGGCGTGTTCGAGGCGGGCGCGGACGTCGACTGGGCGGCCGTGTTCCGGGGCACCGGCGCGCGCCGCGTCGACCTGCCGACCTACGCCTTCCAGCACGAGCGCTTCTGGCTCGACGCCGGCCCCGCGAGCGCCGGGGACGCGGCGGCCCACGGCCTGGCGGCGACCACGCACCCGCTGCTCAGCGCCGTGGTCGAACTCCCGGACTCCGACGGCGTGGTGCTCACCGGCCGACTCGGTCTGGACAGCCACCCCTGGCTCGCCGACCACGCGGTGTTCGGCACCGTCCTGCTGCCCGGCTCGGCCTTCGTCGAGATGGCCCTGCGGGGCGCCGACGAGGTCGGCTGCACGGTCGTCGAGGAGCTGACGATCGGCGCGCCGCTGGTGATCCCGGAGCGTGGCGGGATGCGGGTCCGGGTCGTCGTCGGCGGGTCGGACGAGGCCGGCAAGCACAGCCTGTCGGTGTACTCGCAGGCCGAGGGCGTCGGTCCGGACACCCCGTGGACCCGGCACGCCGAGGGCATCGTCGGGGACGAGGTCGAGGAGGGCGAGCTCTGCGACCTGACGGTCTGGCCGCCGGAGGGCGCCGAGGAGGTGCCCGTGGCGGGCGCCTACGAGGGCCTGGTCGGCCGGGGCTACGGCTACGGCCCGGTCTTCCAGGGGCTGAAGCGCGCCTGGACCCGCGACGGCCGCGAGGTGTTCGCCGAGATCACGCTGCCCCGGGAGTCCCGCGCGGACGGCGAGGCCTTCGGGCTCCACCCGGCGCTGCTGGACGCGTCGTTCCACGCCTCCCTGTTCATCGAGCCGGGCGGCCCGAGCGTGCCCCGGCTGCCGTTCTCCTGGCACGGCATCCGGGTGTTCTCCCCCGGTGTCACCACGATCCGGGTGCGCTGCGACTCGAACGGGCCCGACACGGCCCAGGTCGACATCGCCGACGCGACCGGCGCGCCGATCGCCGCGGTGCACCACCTGCTGGCGCCGCCGATCTCGGACGAGCAGCTGCGGGTCGCCCAGGCCGAGAACGTGGAGAACCTCTTCCGGCTCCGCTGGCAGTCCGCCGTGTTCGGCGGCCCCGTCGACACGGGGCAGCGCTGGGCGGTCGCCGGCCGGGTCGGCGACGCCTGGGCGGCGGTGGCCGGGCGGGCCGCCGCCGGGTACGAGTCGGTGGCCGCGCTGGCCGCCGCGGTCGAGGCGGGCGCGCCCGTCCCGGACGTGGTGCTGCTGCCCTGCCTGCCCGACCCGGCCGCCGAGGCCGGGGACGTGCCGGCCGAGCTGCGGGCGGTGGCCGGGCGGGTCCTGGCCGAGGTGCAGACCTGGCTGGCCGACGAGCGGTTCGCCGCCTCCCGCCTGGTCGTGCTGACCTCGGGCGCGGTGAGCGCGGGCGACACCGCCGTGGACGTGGTGACCGGGCCGGTCTGGGGACTGGTGCGGTCGGTGCAGGCGGAGAGCCCGGACCGGCTGACCCTGGTCGACTGGGACGGCCGCCGCGGCACGCTGGCCGCCCTGCGGTCCGCCGTCGACTCGGGCGAGCCGGAGTCGGCCGTGCGGGCCGGCGCCGTCCTGCTGCCGCGGCTCGGGCGCAGCCCGGTGCCGGACGAGGAGGCCGGGGCCGGCACGTTCGGGCCCGACGGCACGGTGCTCGTCACCGGCGGCACCGGCGGGCTCGGCGCCCTGGTGGCCCGTCACCTCGTGGTGCGGCACGGGGTGCGGCACCTGCTGCTGCTCAGCCGGCGCGGCGCCGCGGCCCCCGGTGCGGAGGAGCTGCGTGCGGCGCTGGTCGAGGCGGGCGCCGAGACCGTCGCCATCGAGGCCTGTGACGTCTCGGACCGGGACGCCCTGGCGGCGGTGCTCGCCGCGGCCCCGGCCGGACGGCCGCCGCTGACCGGGGTCGTCCACACCGCGGGCATCGCGGACAACGGGACGATCGGCACCCAGACCCCGGAGCGGTTCGACGCCGTTCTGCGGCCGAAGGCCGACGCCGCGTGGCACCTGCACGAGCTGACCCGGGACCTCGGGCTGACCGCCTTCGTCCTGTTCTCCTCCTCGGCCGGGCTGCTGGTCGGCGGCGGGCAGGCCAACTACGCCACGGCCAACGTCTTCCTGGACGCGCTCGCCGAGCACCGGCGTGCGGCCGGGCTGCCCGCCGTGTCGCTGGCCTGGGGGCTGTGGGCGTCCACGGACGGCATGGCCGGCCAGATGGGCGACGCCGACCTCCAGCGGATGAACCGGCTGGGCATGCCGCCCCTGGAGACCGAGGACGCGCTCGGCCTGTTCGACACGGCGATCGCCTCCGGGGATCCGACCCTGGTGCCGATCCGGCTGGACTTCGCGACCCTGGCGAGCCGGACCGACGACCTGCCGACCGCCCTGCGCGGCATGGGCCGGGCCCCGGCCCGGCGCCGCAACCGGCGGGCCGTCACGGCGGCGCCCGCCCCCGACCGGGGCTTCGCCGCCCGGCTGGCCGAGCTCTCCGAGGCCGACCGGACCCGCCAGATCTCGGCGCTCGTCCGCGAGCACGTCGCCGGGGTGCTGGGGCACGCGTCCGCCGACTCGGTGGACCCGGACCGGGCGTTCAAGGACATGGGCTTCGACTCGCTGGCCGCGGTCGAGCTGCGGAACCTGCTGAACAAGGCCACCGGCCTGCGGCTGCCGACCACCCTGGTGTTCGACTTCCCCACGCCCACCACCCTGGTCCAGCACCTGGGCACCGCGCTGGCCCCGGCCGACGCCGCCCCGAAGTCGCTGGAGGCGCAGCTCGAACTCCTGGAGGTCGCCCTCGCGCAGGCCGGCCCGGAGGAGGACCACGCCGCCGTCACCGCCCGGCTCAAGGGCCTGCTGCGCCGGTGGACGGAGCAGCAGCCCGACGGGGACGGCTCGGCCCAGCGGTTCGACGAGGCCACCGACGACGAGCTGTTCGACTTCCTGGACAACGAGCTCGGCATCGGCTGAGCGGCTCCCACCCCCCTCCGGGCGTCCCCGGCCGCCGCCCCCGGCGGCCGGGGACCCGGTCCGCCTCCCGCGTGCCGGGGCCCGGCCCGGGCCCCGGCCCCTCCCGTTCGCCCCTCCCGACCCCTCCGAGAAGGCTGAGACAGCGATGGCGCACGACGAAAAGCTCCGCGAGTACCTCAGGCGGGCGACGGCGGACCTCCAGGAGACCCGCCGCCGGCTGCGGGAGGCGGAGGACGCCCGGCACGAACCGATCGCGATCATCGGCATGAGCGGCCGCTACCCCGGCGGGGTGACCTCCCCCGAGGACCTCTGGCAGCTGGTGTCCGACGGCGCCGACGTGGTGTCCGACTTCCCCACCGACCGCGGCTGGAACACCGACGCGGTGTACGACCCCGAGCCGGGCAAGCCCGGCCGCACGTACGTCCGCCGCGGCGGCTTCCTGCACGACGCGGCCGAGTTCGACGCCGGCTTCTTCGGGCTCAGCCCGCGTGAGGCGCCGGAGGCCGACCCGCAGCAGCGGCTGCTGCTGGAGGTGTCCTGGGAGGCGCTCGAACGGGCCGGGATCGACCCGCTGTCGCTGCGCGGCAGCCGGACGGGCGTCTTCGCCGGCCTGATGCACCACGACTACCCGCGCAGCACCACGGCGGGCAGCATCGTCTCCGGCATCGTCTCCTACACCTTCGGGCTGGAGGGGCCCGCCGTCACCACGGACACCGCCTGCTCGTCCTCGCTGGTGGCGCTGCACCTGGCCTGCCAGTCGCTGCGGGCCGGGGACTCCGCGCTCGCCCTCGCCGGCGGCGTCTGCGTGATGGCGACCCCCCAGCTGTTCGTCGAGTTCAGCCGGCAGCGGGCGCTCTCCCCGGACGGCCGCTGCCGGTCCTTCGCCGCCGACGCCGACGGCGCCGGCTGGTCGGAGGGCGCCGGGATGCTCGTCCTGGAGCGGCTGTCGGACGCGCGCCGCCTCGGCCACCCCGTCCTCGCGGTGGTGCGCGGCTCGGCGGTGAACCAGGACGGCGCCAGCAACGGCCTGATGGCGCCGAACGGGCCCGCGCAGCAGCGGGTGATCCGGGCCGCGCTGAAGAACGCCGGGCTGGTCGCCGCCGACGTGGACGCGGTGGAGGCGCACGGCACGGGCACCAGGCTCGGCGACCCGATCGAGGCGCAGGCACTGCTGGCGACGTACGGGCAGGACCGGCCGGAGGACCGGCCGCTCTGGCTCGGCTCGATCAAGTCCAACATGGGGCACCCGCAGGCCGCGGCAGGGGTGGCGGGCGTGATGAAGATGGTCCTCGCGCTCCAGCACGAGACGCTGCCGCGGACCATCCACGCCGGCGAGCCGACCCCGCACGTCGACTGGTCGGCCGGCCGGGTGCAGCTGCTGAACGACGAGGTGCCGTGGCCCAGGGGCGAGCGGCCCAGGAGGTTCGGCATCTCCTCCTTCGGGATCAGCGGCACCAACGCGCACGCCGTCATCGAGGAGGCGCTCCCCGACCCCGAGGAGAACGCCGACGAGCAGCCGTCCGCGCCCGCCCCCGTCCCGTACCTGGCCTGGCCGCTCTCCGCCCGCGGCGAGGACGCGCTGCGGGCCCAGGCCGCCCGCCTCCACGCCGACCTGCTCGACCGGGCCGGCCTGGACGCCGGCGACGTCGCGTACTCCCTCGCCACCACCCGCTCGCTGTTCGAGAACCGGGCCGTGGCCGCGGGTGCGGACCGGGGCGAACTCCTGGCCGCGCTCGACCGGATCGCCACCGGCGAGGACGCGGGCGGCGCGGTGCGCGGCGGCGGCCGGACGGCCTTCCTCTTCACCGGCCAGGGCGCGCAGCGCCCCGGCATGGGCCAGGAGGCGTACGCGGCCTACCCCGTCTACGCCCGGGCCTTCGACGCGGTCTGCGCCGAGCTGGACGCCCGGCTGCCCAGACCGCTGCGCGAGGTGGTGTTCGCCCCCCAGGGCTCGGCCGAGGCCGCCCTGCTCGACCGCACGGTCTTCACGCAGGCGGCGCTGTTCGCGACCGAGGTCGCCCTCTACCGGCTGGCCGAGTCCTTCGGCGTCCGCCCCGACGTCCTCATCGGCCACTCCGTGGGCGAGATCGCCGCGGCCCACGTCGCCGGGGTGCTCTCGCTGGCCGACGCGGCGGCCCTGGTCGCCGCCCGCGGCCGGCTGATGGAGGCCCTGCCCGAGGGCGGCGCGATGACCGCCGTCCAGGCCACCGAGCAGGACGTGCTGCCGCTGCTGGAGGGCCGGGCGGCGCAGCTCGGCATCGCCGCGGTCAACGGGCCGTCCGCCGTCGTCCTCTCCGGCGACGAGGACGCCGTCGCCGAGGTCGCCGGGCTGCTGGCCGGCCGCGGCGCCCGCACCCGGGAGCTGCGGGTCAGCCACGCCTTCCACTCGCCGCGGATGGACGCCATGCTGGCCGACTTCGCCGTGGTGCTCGCCGGGCTGACCTTCCGGGAGCCGGCCGTCCCGGTCGTCTCCAACGTGACCGGCGCGCTCGCCGGGGGCGACGACCTGCGCACCCCCGAGTACTGGGTGCGCCACGTCCGCGGCACCGTCCGCTTCCACGACGGGCTGCGCGCGCTGGCCGCCCTGGGCGTCTCCACCTGCCTGGAGATCGGCCCGGGCGCCACCCTCACCGCGATGGCGGGCGAGACCCTCGACGAGGACGTCCTCGCCGTCCCGCTGCTGCGCGCCGGCACCCCCGAGCCGCGGGCCCTGACGGCCGCGCTCACCGCCCTGCACCTGCGCGGCGTCGACGTGGACTGGGCCGCGCCGCTCGCCGGCACCGGGCGGCGCCGGGTCGGGCTGCCCACCTACCCGTTCCAGCGCCGGCGCTACTGGGCCGAGCCCGAGGACGGCGCCGAGGGCGCCCGCCCGGGCCGGGGAGCCGGGGACGGCGCCTTCTGGTCCGCCGTCGAGCAGCGCGACCTCGACCACCTCGCCGCCGTCCTCGACGCGGACGGCGACAGCCGCTCCTCCCTGGAGACGGTGCTCCCGCTGCTCGCCGACTGGCGCACCCGCAGCGTCGAGCACGCCACCGTCGAGGGCTGGCGCTACCGGATCGGCTGGCTGCCCCGCACCGGCGGCACCGGCGGCGCGCTCACCGGCAGCTGGCTGCTGGCCCTGCCCGCCGAGGGCGTGGACGAGGCGTGGGCCGAGGCCGTCGAACGGACCCTCGCCGACCGCGGCGCGAAGGTCCTGACGCTTCGCCTTCCCGGGGCCGGCGCGGACCGGCCGGCGCTGACCGCGCGGATCACCGCGGCCCTCGCCGGGGCCGCGCCGCTGAACGGCGTGGTGTCGCTGCTCGGCCAGGACGGGGAACCCGACGCCGGGGCCCCCGCCGCCCCGCGCGGCCTCACCGCCACCGTGGCGCTCGTCCAGGCCCTCGCCGACCTGGACGCGACGGCACCGGTGTGGAGCGTGACGCGCGGCGCCGTCGCCGCGGGCCGCTCCGAGACCCTGCCCAACCCCGGCCAGGCCCTGGTCTGGGGCCTCGGCCGGGTGGTCGCCCTGGAGAACCCCGGGCTCTGGGGCGGTCTGGTCGACCTCCCCGCCGCAGGCACCCCCGACGCCGCGCTGCTGGCCCGCCTCGCCGACGTCCTCGCCGACCCGGCGGGCGAGGACCAGCTCGCCGTCCGGGCGTCCGGCACCTTCGTCCGCCGCCTGGAGCGGGCGACCGCCGACACCAGCCCGCCGCGCGTCGCCTGGCGGCCCACCGGAACGGTGCTCGTGACCGGCGGCACCGGCGCCGTCGGCGCTCACGTCGCCCGCTGGCTGGCCCGGGCCGGCGCCGAGCACCTGCTGCTCACCAGCCGGCGCGGCATCGAGGCCCCCGGCGCCGCGGAGCTCGCGCAGGAGCTCACCGGCCTCGGCGCCCGCGTCACCGTCGCGGCCTGCGACGCCGCCGACCGCGACTCCCTCGCCGTGCTGCTGAAGGAGCTGCCCGCCGACGCCCCGCTGACCGCCGTGATGCACGCGGCCGGGGTGCTCGACGACGGGACGGTCGGCTCGCTCACCCCGGAGCGGATCGCCGGGGTGCTCCGGCCCAAGACCGAGGCCGCCCGCAACCTGCACGAGCTCACGCGGGACCTCCCACTGACCGCCTTCGTGACGTTCTCCTCGATCGCGGGCCTGCTCGGCGGCGCCGGCCAGGCCTCGTACGCGGCGGCCAACGCCTACCTCGACGCACTGGCCGAGCACCGCAGGGCGCAGGGCCTGCCGGCGGCCTCGGTCGCCTGGGGCCCGTGGGGCGGCGGCGGCATGGCCACCCAGCAGGAGATCCAGGAGCGCGCCTGGTGGCGCGGCCTGTCCGAGCTGGACCCGGAGCTCGCCGTGAACGCCCTGCACGAGGTGCTGGAGCGTGGCGAGGCCGTCATCGGCGTGGTCGACGCCGACTGGGCCGAGCTGGCACCCGCCTTCACGGCCGGCCGGCCCAGCCCGCTGATCGGCGCCCTGCCCGAGGTGAAGGCCGCGACCGGCGGGCCGGCGGGCGGCCCGGCGGCGGGGGCCCCGGCCGACGCCTCCGCGCTGGCCCGGGAGCTGGCCGCGCTCACCGGCGGCGAGCAGCGCAGCACCATCCTCGGGCTCGTCCGCGGCCAGGTGGCCACGGTGCTCGGCCACGACGGCCCCGACGCCGTCCAGCCGGGCCGCGCCTTCAAGGACATGGGATTCGACTCGCTGACCGCCGTCGAGTTCCGCAACCGCATGAACGCGGCCACCGGGCTGAAGCTCCCGGCGACCCTGCTCTTCGACTACGCCAACCCCACCACCCTGGCCGAGCACCTGCACGGCGAGCTGGCGCCGACGGGCGCCGGCGGTGCCGGCGTGGCGGCCGAACTCGACCGGCTGGAGGCCGTGGTGGCCTCCCTCGCCCCGGAGGAGATCGAGCGGACGCAGGTCGTCTCCCGCCTCCAGGCCCTGGTGGCCCGCGTGAACGAGGCCCAAGGCACCCGGGGGGCCGGCACGGTCGCCGACCAGCTGGAGGACGCCTCGGCCGACGAACTCTTCGACTTCATCGACAAAGAACTCGGGATCGCGTGACCAGGTTCCTGGACTCTTTCTCAACAGAATTGGTGAGGCCCTGATGGGGAACGAAAAGAAGCTGCTCGACTACCTCAAGCGGACGACCGCCGACCTCGCACAGACGAAGGAGCGGCTGCGCGACATCGAGGCGGAGCCGATCGCGATCGTGGGGATGGCCTGCCGCTTCCCGGGTGACACGCGTTCCCCGGAAGACCTCTGGGACCTGGTCCTCAACGAGACGGACGCCATCGGCGGATTCCCCCGGGACCGCGGCTGGGACGTCGGCGGCATGTACGACGCGGACGCCGAACAGGCGGCCAGCGGCTACACCCGCAGCGGCGGGTTCCTGCACGGCGCCGCCCGGTTCGACGCCGAGTTCTTCGGCATCAGCCCGCGGGAGGCCATCGCGATGGACCCGCAGCAGCGGCTGCTGCTGGAGGCGTCCTGGGAGGCGTTCGAGCGGGCCGGGATCTCCCCCGACTCCCTCAAGGGCGGCCCCGTCGGCGTCTACGTCGGGACCAACGGCCAGTCCTACTTCGGCATGAAGCTGCCCGAGGAGTCGGCGGCCTACATGACCACCGGCACCAACGGCGCCGTGCTCTCCGGCCGGGTCTCCTACGCGTTCGGCTTCGAGGGCCCGGCGGTGTCGGTGGACACGGCCTGCTCGTCCTCGCTGGTGGCCCTGCACCTGGCGGTGCAGGCGCTGCGCCGGGGCGAGTGCACGATCGCCCTGGCCGGCGGTGTCACGGTGATGGCGACGCCCGACCCGTTCATCGCCTTCGGCAAGGCGCGCGGGCTGGCGGCCGACGGCCGCTGCAAGGCGTTCGCCGACGCCGCCGACGGCACCGGCTGGAGCGAGGGCGCCGGCGTCCTCCTGGTCGAGCGGCTCTCGGTCGCCCGCCGCAACGGCCACCCCGTCCTCGCCGTGGTGCGGGGCTCCGCGGTCAACCAGGACGGTGCGAGCAACGGCATCACCGCGCCGAACGGTCCGTCGCAGCAGCGGGTGATCCGGGCGGCGCTGGCCAACGCGGGTCTGTCGACCGCCGACGTGGACGTGGTGGAGGCGCACGGCACGGGCACCACGCTGGGTGACCCGATCGAGGCGCAGGCGCTGCTGGCCACCTACGGCCAGGGCCGGACCGCCGAACACCCGCTCCGGCTGGGCTCGATCAAGTCGAACCTCGGCCACACCCAGGCCGCCGCCGGTGTCGCGGGCATCATCAAGATGGTGCAGGCGATGCGCCACGAGGTGCTGCCGAAGACCCTGCACGTCGACACCCCGTCCACGCACGTGGACTGGGAGGCCGGCCATGTGGAGCTGCTGCTGGCCCGCACCCCCTGGGAGCGCGGTGAGCGGCCGCGCCGGGCGGGCATCTCGTCCTTCGGCCTGAGCGGCACCAACGCGCACGTGATCATCGAGGAGGCCCCGGCGGTCGAGGAGGCCGTCGGGGAGCCGGGTGCGGGGTGGCCGTCGGGTGTGCCGGTGCCGTGGGTGGTGTCGGGTCGGACGGAGGCCGCGTTGCGGGCGCAGGCCGGGCGGCTGCGGGAGTTCGCGGCCGGTGGTTCGGCGGGTGGTTCGGTGTCGGCGCTCGATGTCGGGTTCTCGTTGGCGTCGTCGCGGGCGGTGTTCGACCGGCGTGCGGTGGTGCTGGGTTCGGACCTGGCGGAGCTGACGGCTGCGCTGGAGGGTGTGCAGGCGGGGCGCCGGCTGGAGGGCAAGACGGCGTTCCTGTTCACGGGTCAGGGTTCGCAGCGGGTCGGGATGGGTCGTGAACTGTGCGAGGCCTTCCCGGTGTTCGCGGCCGTGCTGGACGAGGTCTGTGCGCTGCTGGACGGTGAGTTGGGCGTGTCGCTGCGCGAGGTGATCGCGGGTGCGTCGGGTTCGCTGGACGACACGGTTCACACGCAGTCGGCGTTGTTCGCCGTGGAGGTGGCGCTGTACCGGCTGGTGGAATCGCTGGGTGTGCGGGCGGACTTCCTGGCCGGGCACTCGGTGGGTGAGATCGCGGCTGCTCACGTGGCCGGGGTCCTGTCGCTGGCGGATGCGTGCACGCTGGTCGCCGCGCGTGGCCGGCTGATGCAGGCGCTGCCCGCCGGTGGGGTCATGGTCGCTGTCCGGGCGGCCGAGGCGGACGTGCTGCCGCTGCTGAAGGGCCGCGAGGCCGAGGTCGGGGTGGCGGCGGTCAACGGGCCTTCGTCCGTGGTGATTTCGGGTGCCGAGGCCACGGTGGGCGAGGTGGTCGCGCAGTTGAAGGAGCGCGGCATCGCCTCGGTCCGGCTGACGGTCTCGCACGCGTTCCACTCGCCGCTGATGGAGCCGATGCTGGAGGAGTTCCGGACCGTCGTCCGGGGCCTCTCCTTCGCCGAGCCCCAGCTCGCCGTGGTGTCGAACGTGACGGGTCGCATCGCGGCCGGTGACGAGCTGCGTGATCCGGAGTACTGGGTGCGCCACGTCCGCCAGGCCGTCCGCTTCGCCGACGGCATCCGGGCGCTGGAGGACGCGGGCGTGACCCGCTTCCTGGAGCTGGGCCCCGACGGCGTGCTGACCGGCATGGCCCAGGCCTGCCTGGCAGAGCCCGACGACGCGCTCCTCGTCCCGGCCCTGCGCAAGGGCCGCGACGAAGCCTCCGCCCTGCTGGCCGCCCTGGCCGCAGTGTTCGAGGCGGGCGCGGACGTCGACTGGACGGCCGTGTTCCGGGGCACCGGCGCGCGCCGCGTCGACCTGCCGACCTACGCCTTCCAGCACGAGCACTACTGGCTCAGCCCCTCCAACGACACGGGCGACGTGTCGGCGTTCGGCCTCGTGGCGACCGAGCACCCGCTGCTCGGCGCGGCCGTCGACCTGCCCGACTCCGGCGGCACCGTGCTGAGCGGCCGGCTCTCCCTCGACACCCACGCCTGGCTGGCCGACCACGTGGTGTCCGGCTCCGTCGTGGTGCCGGGGACGGCGCTGATCGAGATGGTGCTCCGCGCCGGCCGGCAGGTCGGCTGCGACCGGGTGGAGGAGCTGGTCCTCGAAGCGCCGCTGGTGCTCGCGGAGCGCGGCGCCGTCCAGGTGCTCGTCCTGCTCGCGGCGGCGGGCGACGGCGGCGCCCGGAGCGTGCGGATCCACTCGCGCGACGCCGACGCCGACACCGAGACCGCCTGGACCGGACACGCCACCGGCGTCCTCGCCCCGGGCCGGGGCGCCGCCTCCTTCGACTTCGCGGCCTGGCCGCCCAAGGGCGCCGAGCCGGTCGCCGTCGACTCCGTCTACGACGACTTCGCCGCCGGCGGCCTGGCGTACGGGCCGCTGTTCCGGGGGCTGACGGCCGCCTGGAGCCGGGACGGCGAGGTGTTCGCCGAGGTCGTCCTCCCGGACGGCGCGCACGCCGACGCCGAGCTGTACGCCCTCCACCCGGCCGCCTTCGACGCCGCCCTCCACGCGGTGAGCGTCTCCGACGCGGTGTCGGAGGGCGGCCTGCCGTTCGCCTGGTCCGACGTCGAGGTCTTCGCCACCGGCGCGACACACCTGCGGGTGCGGGTCCGGCGGGTGCCGGGCCGGGACGCGGCGGCCCTGGACCTCGCGGACGCCACCGGCAGCCCCGTCGCCTCCGTGGGGGCGCTGGCCGTCCGGCCGGTCTCCGCCGCGCAGATCAAGGCCGCGGCCGCCGCGCACCACGACTCGCTATTCCGGGTCTCCTGGACGCCCGTCCCGGGCGGCACCGCGCAGGGCACCTGGGCGGTGCTCGGAGCCGACGCCGCGGGTTGGGCCGGCCGGCTGGGCGTCGCCCCGGTGCCGGCTGGTGAAGCGGCCGACCACGTGCTCCTCCCGGCCGGATGGGCCGTCACCTCCGACGACGACCCCGTGAGCGCCGTGCACGCCGAGACGGAGCGGGTGCTCACCGCCGTCCAGAGCCGGCTCGGGCAGAGTGCTCCCGAGGGCTCGCGGCTGGTCGTGGTGGTCCCCGGGGCCGCCGCGTCGGGCGGAGTCTCCCCGCTGGTCGGCGCCGCCGTCAGCGGGATGATCCGCTCGGCCCAGGCGGAGAACCCGGGCCGGATCGTCCTCGTCGAGCTCGACGAGGACCCGGCGTCCGCCAGGGCCCTGCCGACCGCGGTGGCCACCGGGGAGGACCACCTGGCGATCCGCGGCGGCGAGGTCCGCACCGCCCGGCTCGCCCGCGTCGCCGTCCCCGCGGCGGGCACCGAAGGGTCCGCCGAGGCCGCGGAGCAGGGCTGGGACGCCGCGGGCACCGTGCTGCTCACGGGCGCGACCGGCGGGCTCGGCGCCCTCCTCGCCCGTCACCTGGTCAGCGAGCACGGCGTCCGGCACCTGCTGCTGGTCAGCCGCCGCGGCGCCGCGGCGCCCGGGGCGGAGGAGCTGAGCGCGGCCCTCACCGAGGCCGGTGCCGAGAGCGTCACCATCGAATCCTGCGACGTCTCCGACCGGGCCGCCCTGGCGGCGCTGATCAGCGGCGTCCCGGCCGACCGGCCGCTGCGCGCGGTCGTGCACGCGGCGGGCTTCCTGGACGACGGCACCATCGCGTCACTGACCCCCGAGCGGGTGCACGCCGTGCTCCGCCCGAAGGTCGACGCCGCCTGGCACCTGCACGAACTGACCGCCGGGCTCGACCTGACGGCGTTCGTCCTCTTCTCCTCGGCGGCCGGCGTGCTCGGCGTCCCCGGCCAGGGCAACTACGCGGCGGCCAACGCCTTCCTGGACGCCCTCGCCGAGCGGCGCCACGCGGCCGGGCTGCCCGCCACCTCCCTCGCCTGGGGCCCCTGGGCCGAGGGCGGCGGCATGGTCGGCACCCTCAGCGAGGCCGACCGCGCCCGCATGGCGCGCGGCGGCATCGTGCCGCTCGGCGCGCAGGAGGGCCTCGCGCTCTTCGACGCCGCCCGCGCGGCCGACGGGCCCGCGCTCGCCCCGATCCGGATCGACACGGCGGCCCTGCGCGCCCAGGGCGAGGACCTCGACGCGCTGTTCCGGGGCATCGTCCCGGTGTCCCGGCGCACGGCCGCGCGCGGAGTGCCGGCGGCCGGCGCCGACTCGCTGGCCGGCCGGCTCGCCGGGCTCGACCGGGAGGAGCGTGAGCGGCTGCTGCTCCAGGTCGTCCGCGCGCAGGTCGCCGCCGTGCTCGGCCACAGTTCGCCGGACGCGATCGAACCCGACCGCGCCTTCAGCGAGCTGGGCTTCGACTCGCTCTCCGCGGTCGAGCTGCGCAACGGCCTCAACACCGCCACCGGTCTGCGGCTGCCGGCGACCCTGGTCTTCGACTACCCGTCGTCCTCGGCGCTCGCGGGCCACCTCTACGAGTCGCTGGTCGGCGCCGCCGACGAGGCCTCGGACCGGGGCCGGTCGGCCGTCGCGACGGTCGCGTCGTCCGACGACCCGATCGTCATCGTCGGCATG
The DNA here is from genome assembly GCF_055561295.1 of Kitasatospora sp. NPDC022785. NCBI lineage: Bacteria > Bacillati > Actinomycetota > Actinomycetes > Kitasatosporales > Streptomycetaceae > Kitasatospora > Kitasatospora sp. NPDC022785. Next base: position 335,933 of record NZ_JBVHHB010000007.1, read on the forward strand.
TCCGCCCGCTACCCCGGCGGTGTCACCACGCCCGACGAGCTCTGGGAGCTGGTCGTGGAGGGCCGGGAGGCGGTGTCCGAGTTCCCCGAGGACCGGGGCTGGGACACCGGCCGCCTGTACGACCCGACGCGGGAGCGCGCCGACACCACCTACGTCAACCAGGGCGGGTTCCTGCACGACGCGGCGGAGTTCGACGCGGCGTTCTTCCGGGTCAGCCCGAACGAGGCGCTGGCGCTCGACCCGCAGCAGCGGCTGCTGCTGGAGGCGTCCTGGGAGGCGATGGAGCGGGCCGGCATCGACCCGGCCTCGCTCAAGGGCAGCCGGACCGGCGTCTTCACGGGCGTGATGTACCACGACTACCCGACCAGCCACGCGATGGGCAGCGCGATCTCCGGCCGGGTCTCCTACACCTTCGGTCTGGAGGGCCCGGCGGTGTCGGTGGACACGGCCTGCTCGTCCTCGCTGGTCGCCCTGCACTGGGCGATCCAGGCCCTCCAGCGGAACGAGTGCGAACTCGCCCTGGTCGGCGGCGTGGCGGTGATGGCGACCCCCGAGGTGTTCGTGGAGTTCAGCCGCCAGCGGGGCCTGGCCCCGGACGGCCGGATCAAGGCCTTCTCGGAGGAGGCCGACGGCACGGCCTGGGGCGAGGGCGCCGGCGTGCTGCTCGTCGAGAGGCTGTCGGACGCGCGTCGGCTCGGGCACGAGGTGCTGGCCGTGGTCCGCGGTTCGGCGATCAACCAGGACGGTGCGAGCAACGGCATCACCGCGCCGAACGGTCCGTCGCAGCAGCGGGTGATCCGGGCGGCGCTGGCCGACGCGGGGCTGTCGACGTCCGACGTGGACGTGGTGGAGGCGCACGGCACGGGTACGACGCTGGGTGACCCGATCGAGGCGCAGGCGCTGCTGGCGACGTACGGCCAGGGCCGCCCGGAGGGCAGTCCGTTGTGGCTGGGCTCGATCAAGTCGAACCTGGGCCACACCCAGGCCGCCGCCGGCGTGGCGGCGATCATCAAGATGGTGCAGGCGATGCGCCACGAGGTGCTGCCGAAGACCCTGCACGTCGACACCCCGTCCACGCACGTGGACTGGGAGGCCGGAGACGTCGAGCTGCTGGCGGAGTCCCGGCCGTGGGAGAAGGCGGACGGCACACCGCGCCGGGCGGGCATCTCCTCGTTCGGCATCAGCGGCACCAACGCGCACGTGATCCTGGAGGAGCCTCCGGCGGCCCCGGCGGTCGAGGAGGCCGCCGGGGAGCCGGGTGCGGGGTGGCCGTCGGGTGTGCCGGTGCCGTGGGTGGTGTCGGGTCGGACGGAGGCCGCGTTGCGGGCGCAGGCCGGGCGGCTGCGGGAGTTCGCGGCCGGTGGTTCGGCGGGTGGTTCGGTGTCGGCGCTCGATGTCGGGTTCTCGTTGGCGTCGTCGCGGGCGGTGTTCGACCGGCGTGCGGTGGTGCTGGGTTCGGACCTGGCGGAGCTGACGGCTGCGCTGGAGGGTGTGCAGGCGGGGCGCCGGCTGGAGGGCAAGACGGCGTTCCTGTTCACGGGCCAGGGTTCGCAGCGGGTCGGGATGGGCGCCGGGCTGGCGTCGGTGTTCCCGGTCTTCTCTGCCGCGCTGGACGAGGTGTGCTCGCTGCTGGACGGCGAGTTGGGCGTGTCGCTGCGCGAGGTCATCGCCGGCACGTCGGGTTCGCTGGACGACACGGTCTTCACACAGTCGGCGCTG